>CAYWIS010000008.1:0-61638 GCA_964458385.1 uncultured Pirellulaceae bacterium | reverse complement strand
CTGCGTGCCACGGATTGATTTCCTCGAGCTCGGGCATAATCTCGACGAGCTGCTCCACCAAGGTCTGAGCCAAACGCTCCATCCGCGGGGTCGATGCGTTTTCCAGAATGGTGGCCGCGGTTTTCATGATCCGCACCATTCGGGCGCGCTCCATAATCGGCCGCGAAAGAGAACCATCGGGTTCACACAGCAAATCTTCGGTGGGAACCCCTAGGACCTGTTGCCAGCGATACAAATCGCTCAACCGCAGGTCGGTCGTCGCTTCTTCTTCGGTACGGAGTTGCCGCACCGAAACGCCCATGTGGCGGGCGGCGGTTCGCAACGTGAGTCCCTGTTGCAGGCGAACTTCACGTATGCGGTGCAAGGCCCGGTGGGCCCCGTGGCGACGATCTGTCGTGGCAGATCGCGAAGAAGACACGCCTTTAGGCGCTGCGGTTTGTTTTCCCTGGCTGTCGGAGTTCGCCCGCGAGGCGGTCGACGCGACAGCGATAGAGAAAGGCGCAGCACCGGCGGGCGTCGAGCCGAACTCAACGCTTGCCATGGCAACATCCTTCGGAGAACCTGTCAGGCAACAGGCTCCCACAGCAGAAAAAAAGAATAAAAAGAAGATACCGAGGTTCCTTCTTTTGGAAGGTGCAGCAATTGCCCGCCGAAACGGCATTCCCGACTTTTGGTTCGAAAGAACCGCTCGAATTACGAGAAGAGAAATAGTGGTTTATAGGTTAGTTGAAAATCACTCAGTTGGCAAGTATTTTTTCGCCCCATTCGTGGTTGACACAATAAGCTTCCTTGATGTGTTGAGCGATTTACAGCAGAAATACCTCTCCTGCCGACCCCTTATGTGGAAAAATAGAGAAAGTCCACACAATGGTCGGATTGCGAACTAACAGACAAGGCACAGATAAAGGAAAAAAAGCTAGATTAACAAAATGAGGAAAAATAGGCGCGATCCATCGCCGGTTTGCGACGACTATGGCCTGAGAAACAGTCCGCGAGCAGCGCAGAGGAGAGTGCACCTCGTTCTACGTGATCGACGAGGACAAACTCGGCGCCTTCACTCCACGCCAAACGTCGCCAATCGCTACCAAGATGTGCGTCCAAAAGAATTGGCGGGTGGAAGCCAACCCCGCAGAGGAGACCCGCTCCGTTAGACAGCGCTACGAAAGAAGGGTGGCCAACCGACCACCAACGGAAGCTCCCCAAGCGGAACTTGGGGAAGGGAAAGAAAGGCCAATTTTGTTCTGGACGCGTCTCGCATCAATGAGAGGCGCGTCATGCATTGCGGCCACCACAGAGTTTATTCAGCAGCAAGCAGGCGTTTGATGCGGTCGGGGTAATCAGTAATCAAGCCATCAATGCCGGCCGCAATCAGTTCCTTTCCGCGCTGTTCGTCGTTCACCGTGTAGGCCCAAACCTTCCAGCCGTGGCGGTGGAGTTCGGCAATAACTTCCGCGTTGAGGTCTTTGTGACTCCAACCGATGGCTTGAACGTTCAGCCGTTTGAGTTGTTCGATTCGTTCGGGGGTAATCGCTTTGTCACCCAGCGCCCCCAACGCCAACGAGGGCGCCAGACGGCGGCAATCAGCCAGGTAAGCCCAATCGAACGCCTGAACGACGACACGGTCGAGCAGATTCTTCTCCGTTAGCAAGCGGACCAAAGTTTCCGCATCACCGGCTTTGCGTTCCACAAGTGTCACTGATCCGGTTTGAATCAGGTCCAGCGACTGCTCGAGGGTGGGCAACCGCACACCCTTAAATTGGGGAGAGAACCATGAACCGGCGTCCAACTGTTGGGCCTGCTCCCATGTAATCTGCGAAATCGAGAGCGAATCGTCCCCTAACACCTGCCGGGCATTCGTGGTGCGCCGCAAGTTCTTGTCATGAAATGCGACCGGCACGCCGTCGGCAGTATGGTAGTAATCGAGTTCGATCAGATCGACTCCGATCTCGATTGCGCGCTGGAACGCCGGCAGTGTATTCTCGGGCGCTGCGCCGCTGGCGCCACGATGGGCAATTACCAGAACCCGATCCGATTGCACCAACGATTGAGCGGGCGTCGGCATCCTTTCTTCCCCCACGGCCAAACCACACGCAACCGCAACCAAGGCAAAAGCGATCGACCTCATTGGACTAATCCTCCATCACTTCGGCTTCACGCTTTTTGGCCATTTCGCTGGCGAGATTCTCATACTTCTTGGTTAGCTCCTGAATTTCTTCTTTCAAGCGATCGCGTTCGTCTTCGCTCATCTGCTTGTCTTTTTCGGCCTGGTCCGCCGCCTTGTTGCTGTCGCGACGGATATTGCGAATTGAGACCTTGCAATCCTCCGCCAACTCCTTGACGCGAGCCACCAGTTTGCGGCGGACTTCGGTTGAGAGCGGCGGCACATTAATGCGGATCACGCGGCCATCGTTTTGGGGGTTGAACCCTAAATCACTCGCGACGATCGCTTTTTCGATGTCCTTGATGATGCTCGTATCATAAGGCCGAATCACGATCTGTTGCGGTTCGGGCGCGCCCACCGAAGCAAGCTGCTTAAGCGGCGTGGACGATCCGTACGCGTCGACGCGAATCGAATCGACCAAGCCGGGGTTGGCGCGGCCCGTGCGAATTCCCGCAAGAGCGTTCCGAAGAACGCCGATCGCCTTTTCCATGCGGTCTTCCGCGTCGAGGAGGATTTCGTCGGCTGTCATGATAATCGTGGGAAGTATGCAAAAGTGAGATGAATCAGATGGGAACATCATACGGAAAATCGGCCTAATTCGCCAGCGTCGTTGTGCTGGAGCCGGCCGCCTTCCCAGGGGGAACGCCCCATGGTGAGAACCCAGCATTTGCAGCAACCGCGTTGCTGGAGCGATGTCCTCGAGGGAAACAACCTCGCAAGAACGTGGTTTATGGCAATAAGCAACGCGGTTACATAAGATAAGTATTCAGGCGAAACGGCGTTCCTGGCCCGTAGTTCCCACATCCTGGCCCGGGAATTTTCCTGAAAATTTCATCGCCAGCACTGGTTCGGCCAGCCATTTCGGCCCGCGTCGCGACAACATCCCGCTGCGGACGGCCGCACGTAACTTCTTAATTCGCAAACGGTTGGGTCACAGCTTGAAATCGAGCACACCTGCCTCTGGCGACGGCAAGGTGGACTTGTCCACCTCGCTGACGGACGGGAACTTTTTTCCTTTGGCGAACATCCCATCTGGTAGTGAATTCGTGAGCGATGCTTCTCTCATTCGCCGCGCGTTAGAGGGCGACAGCAGCGCGTTTGGAGAGCTGGTGGAAAAATACCAGAATCGGCTCTTTAACACCTTGCTTCCCCTCACTACTTCGCGGGAAGAAGCCGAAGATCTAACCCAAGATGCGTTCGTTCAAGCGTTCACGAAGTTACACACATTTCAACAACAAAGCGCGTTTTATACGTGGCTTTATCGGATTGCCTTTAATTTGGCGCTAGGCCGTAAACGCCGTCGGCGCCGAAATGAAATATCGGTAGAGCAGGCGCGGGAAGTCACCGGGATCGAGCCGATCGACGGAGGCGACGCGCCGGCCGAACGCATGGAGCGCACCGAACGTGTGAACCAGGTGCGGGGGGCGCTGGACGCCTTGAGCGAAGAGCACCGCTCGATCTTGGTCTTGCGGGAGATGGAGGGTTGTTGCTACGAGACGATAGCCGAAATCCTCGATCTTCCCGTGGGAACTGTGCGCAGCCGGTTGCACCGCGCACGGTTGCAACTGCGCGACCAACTTCAGGAGGTTCTTAAGGAGCATTCTCCTGACTAGCCCTGGCGCCTTCCAGAGCAGCACACCGGCTGCATCTCGGAAGGCATGAGAGAGGCGCCAGGAATGACTGCCAGCGAAACGGTCGGAACAACCGTTTCGCGTTTTCCGTTCATGCGGCCGGCAAGACGCAGACCGTCGCCCGATGGGCTAAAGCATCATGAATGATTTTGTGTCCGAAGAACTAATTAGCGCCTACCTCGACGGCGAATTGACTGCGGAAGAGCAGAGGCTGGTCGAGAGTATGCTGCGCGAGAACGAGCGATGTCGACAAATCCACGAGGAGTTCGCCGCCATTCGCGCCGCATTGCAGTCTCTGCCGCGCGAAGAACTGGACGCCGATTTTTCTCGCCGCGTGTTAGTGCGCGTGCAATCGTTCAACACCGAGTCGGTTGTTCCTCCTTCAAAGAATGACGTTTCTCCTCCTACTACGTCGGAAACCGCGGTGCGGGTCGAGGTCGCAAACAAAGAACGTCGGAATTCGCCTGGTCTCTCGGAGAGCGCCATTCCCAATCAACGCAGGCAATGGCGAATGGCGTTCTACATTGCCGCGGCGGTTGCGCTATTTGCGCTTCTTGCGACGCCGTCGTATCAGCTTTTTAACGTCCTACGATCGCCCGAACGCGAACCGGTAGCCCAAGGGGAACGAGAAGTTGACGCGGGCTATGACGAGCCTGCGCCCGACGATCTTGCTGCACCGCAGGAACCAAGTGCTGCAGTCGTCGAAGCAACGCCCAACGACACTCCCCCGCCGAGCGCGTCGGTTGTGTCGCAGCCGCCACAAGCCGATACGCCCGAGACATCCCCTTCCACGGCCCTGGCGAACAATCCCGTTGAACCACCGCGCGAGACGAACTTCGAACCTGCGGTTGCGGCGGCGAACTCGGCGCCGACCGAACAGCCGCAGCAGATGGCTGCTCGCAGTATGGCGTCGGCGCGACCACGCGAGCGTTCCGCAACTCGTCTGCCAACCGCCGATTTAGCGCTCGAATACGGCCGGCCCGACTTGCATGTCATTCGCATTGCCGTGTCCGAGGAGGCCCTTCGAAATAGTTGGCTCGACCAGGCGTTAGAGGAGGCTGGAATCACGTTTGGAGCGGCAGGGGGCAGACCTCAGCCAGCGCGGAGGCCGGATGAAAGGCTTCCGGCTGTAGACGTGGTATTAGTCGGCGCCGCTCCCTCACAATTGGAAGAGGTCTTTGCCTCGCTCCGAAAACATCCTGAGGACTTTCGCCCCACCCACGTCTATACTGCTTCCTTTGAACGCATGTTGGATTGGGTGTTGGCCATTGCCGACAACATCCTCAACACGCCGCCCGATCCCCAATCGCCAAAAGTCACGCCGCCCGCAACTCCTTTGGTCGATGCTGGCGCGTCGTGGGATGGATTTTTGCAGATGGCCATGAGCAGCGAGCAACGGATTTACGCCTTTCGAGCGCCGCTAGATCGCGCCGCGATCGACAAGCTGTTTCCGATCCCCCAAGAACCAATCGCCGCTCGTCCACGTCAGAAGCCTGTAAACGACGACCCGGTGCAGGCCATCTTTATCTTGATGCGAGAGCCGTAGGCATCCGCGGTTATAGCCGCAGCGTTTCAGCAATCGCGTAAGAACATTTGGAAACGAGAGTCCCGTTGGCCTGGCGGGACCTTCTTCTTAAAAACGTGACCCACGCATTCGCTAAGCCGTGCGAAGGACGGCTGGCGACAGCCCCCAACATCGAGAACGCTGCGGCCCCGTTTCGGATTGCGCGGCGGTTTCTCGTTTGCCGAGTTGGCGTTAAAATCGAGGACACGCAATCAAATTTTTTCTCACCACAGGCCAGCCACGAACGGACCGACGTATCGGGCAGATGGAACGATGAACATAGTAGGGATCGGCACCGATATTGTGGAGTGCCTGCGCATTGCCCAGATGATTGAGCGTCACGGAGAACTGTTTCTCCAGCGGGTTTTTACCGCACACGAAGTCGCCTATTGCCAAGACCGCAAGGCCGCCACCCAACACTTTGCCGGACGGTGGGCCGCCAAAGAAGCAGTACTCAAGGCGATGGGAACAGGCTGGACGCGCGGCATCAGTTGGCAAGACGTGGAAGTGCGCAATGAGTTCGGGGGCAAACCACAAATCGTGCTCGGAGGCGGCGCCCGAGAAATTTGCAATAGTCTTGGGATTGGCCAAGTACTCATCAGCATTTCGCACTGCCGCCACTACGCCACCGCCTATGCAGTAGCCTTGGGCGATGGGGCGAATATCGCCCGCAATGGGTAATTCGGTATTGATTCGCCTAATTGGCTTCTTGCCGCTTTACTTCCACCCAGTAGCTCAAGGCGTTGCCCGTGCGAGAGTTCGGCAACGATTTGGCTGTGAGCGATCCGTTCATCACCTCGCCGCGGCGGACGAGGTTCAAATGCAGATGGTACGGGCGATGATTGGCGTCGTCAGTCCTGATATCTCCGGCGAAGACTCCCGCGAGCGACGTGGCGGTCCGCTGCGGTTCGTTCAATAACGTCCAAAGCTGATCCGCCAACCGCACATGAATATCCCCCGATGGCTGCACCTTAAGCTCCAACGCGCGATCGCCGGCCCACGTCTTGACCACACCGCGCCAGACGCCATCGATCGGCGTTTCATTCGACGAATCGAGATCCGATGGGGAGTTGCTCCCGTGGGCGCTTGATTGCGCCGCCGAGCCGCCTTCGTTACCGTTGTTGGACCGGCGACTTGAATCGCCATAACCTTCAAGCATTTCTTCCAAGATCCGCCGCTCAATCACTCGGTGCAGATCGTTCTCGCCATTGGTCAGCACCACCACGACCAACTTCTCGGAAGGAACCAGCGTGAGAACTGTTCGCACCCCGCCCATGCCCCCGGTGTGCCCATAGGTGCGATATCCATAGGCGTCTTCTTGGATCGCCCAACCAATCCCGTACCGGGCGCCCGTACCGGTATCGACGGGATCACGCGTCATGGCGTCTAACGACTCATCGGATAAGATCGCTTTCTGGTCGGGAAGCCCCTGTTTCAGATGAAACATGCCAAACCGCACTAAGTCGTGCGCGCTGCTAAAGACCGCCGAGGCGCCAGGATGGTCAAAGTCGTAGAACGGCAGACGGTTCTGATGAGGGCCATAGCGCATAGCGGTTTCGGTTGCCAATTCTGGAAGCACACCCACGCTCGTGCGAGTCATTCCCAGGGGCAGGAACACTTCCTCACGCAGAAACTGCTCGTAGCTCTTGCCCGCGGTGCGTTCGATGATGTAATCCAACACCCCATAGCCAAAGTTCGCATACTGATAACGTTCTCCCGGCGGCGCCGTCAGCACGCCATAGCGACGAATCGACTCATCCCGCGAAGGAGGCTCGCGCCCCTCGTCCTCGTAAAAGAACTGATAGTGCAGCGGCAGGCCCGCAGTATGATTGGACAAACGTCGCACGGTTGCGCCGGAGGCGTCCCAAACATACGAACGCAGTTTAGCGTCGCCGAGATAAACGTTGGCGGGCTGGTCCAGGTCCACCTTGCCACGTTCAACGAGCACCATCAGCGCCGTGGCGGTGATTGGTTTGGAAATCGACGCCAGCGAATACGGCGTGTGTTCGGTCGCCGGTACACGACGCTCCCGATCAGCCCAGCCAAACCCTTCCTCCCAAAGAATTTTTCCCTCTTTCGCCACCGCCACGGCGAGCGACGCCACTTGGCGCTCCACTAATTGCTTCTGGATTTCCTCACGCACTACTTGAAAGCGACCGTCCGCCTTAACTGAGTCGGCCAGGAAATGAACCATCAGCGTCGTAACAAAAAGGGCCAAGATCCGCATCATTAGTAACCTGAGAAACTCGGAAGAGCATCACGCAGTTCGACAAACCTCATCAAAGTACTACGACTTGGAGCAAAAGTCCCCTTTCGGGAAAAATTTTTTCTTTTGCGGGAAGATTCGTTGTGGTCATTCGTTATCTCTGTTAGAACCACTTTGCACCCCCCCGATTTGGACAAGGGCTTAGTTCAATATGGCGATTCGCGTGAATTGCTCGCATTGCGGGCAGTGGTTGGCGGCCCCCGACCACTTGGCGGGACGAACAGGACGTTGCCCCCATTGTCAGGGCGAGATCTATGTAGCCGAGAGCCCGACCGATCCGCGTATAGCCGTCACGCCTCCTCCTCCGCCCAAGCCGCCGCGTGAGGACGAGGTTGCGCCGCGCGGCGCCCTCCTCAAAACAGCAGCTGCGCTGTTTGGCGCCCTGGTGCTGGGCGCGCTGCTCTGCGCAGTGTTCGTTGCGGGAATGATGGTCAGCCGATTGTCGCGTGACTCATCGGCCGCCTCGACCGAAACAGGAACACAAACGACACAGGGCGAACCGTCCGCCATCGAAGCAAACGCTTCCTCCCAACCGCCAACGCCCACCGCGCAAGACGCGGCGACCACCGTCGCTAACGATCTGGCGTCGCAGGTGCACGATATCCTTCGCCGCAACTGTTACGCTTGCCACGGCGAAGGGGGCGCAGCCGAAGGTGGTTTCAATTTTGTGCTTCGACGCGACAAGTTGATCGAAGTGGGGCACGTCGTCGCGGGGCAACCTGCTGATTCGCCACTTTTGGAGCGAATCAAAGACGGAGAAATGCCCCCCGAAGGCGAGACGCCCCGTCCCACCGAGCAAGAGGTGGCGCTCATCGAACAGTGGATCCAGACCGGAGCGTCCGACTTTTCGACTCCCATCGAACGGACCTTCGTGACCAACGAAGAGATCTTTCGTCTGCTGCGCAGTGATGTTGAGGCGGCCAACCCGAGGGATCGGCGCTTTCTGCGGTACTTCTCGCTTGTGCATTTGTACAACGCAGGAATCTCCGATGACGAATTGGCCACCTATCGCCTTGCGCTCGCCAAAATGGTCAACAGCCTGTCGAAAAATCGAGAGATTATCCCCTTGGAGCCCGTCGACGCTGCCGGCAACTTGCTGCGTCTGGATTTGCGCGATCTGAAATGGACGGGCGATATTTGGAAGAAGTTAACCGATGCTTCGCCATACGGCGTGGTGTTCGATTTCCCCCACGCGCAGCACGTTTACGAAGCCATCGGGAGCCAAATTCCATTGCTCCGTGGTGATTGGTTCGTCGCCGCGGCGTCACGCCCGCCGCTCTATCACGAGGTGCTCCAAATTCCCGCGACGCTCAAGGAACTGCTTACGGAGTTGGATGTTGACCTGCAACGCAACATTGCAGAGGACCGCGTCGTTCGCGCAGGCTTTAGCAACTCCGGCGTGTCGCAGAACAACCGTCTCATCGAACGGCACGACTTTCGTGACGGCGCTGTATGGATCAGCTACGACTTCGCCGCAAACGTCGGTCGTCGGAACTTGTTCCAGCATCCTCTTGGCCCAGGAAAGGAAGAGCGACATTTTCTTCACGATGGCGGCGAGATCATTTTCAACCTTCCCAACGGCCTCCAAGCGTACATGTTGGTGGACGGGGACGGAAATCGCATTGACAAGGGACCGACCGACATCGTCAGCGACAAGCGGCGTCCTGACCGGCAGGTGCAGAACGGCATCTCGTGCATGTCGTGCCACTACGGCGGCATCATCTCCAAAAACGATGAGGTCCGCTCTCACGTGCTGGCCAATCGCGCCGGTTTCGCTGAGGATCACGAAGACATTCTCGCCCTATACAAACCGAACGCGAAAATGGCGGAGCTGCAAGAATCCGACGCCCAACGATTCCGGGAAGCGCTCAAGAAGTTGGGCATCGAGCGCGTGACGGAAACCAACGAGCCGATCGCCAACATGGCGATTCGTTTCGAATCGAATCTGGATCTGAAGCTTGCCGCGGCGGAGCTAGGCTTGCGTCCCGAGGAATTTACGTCGAAACTCCAAGCTCATCCCAATCTGGCCCGAGTGTTGGGAGTCGTCAAGGCGGGCAGCTCGCTCAAGCGTGACGTTTTCGTCAAGGTCTTCCACGACGCAATCAAAGCCTTCGGGATGGGAACCCCGCGCGGCCGCGCAACGACGCCCGTTCCAGCACCACAGGACGTAGCCAAGACCAACTCCAAGTCCACCCCATTAGAAAATTTCCAGCCGCCAACATCACCTGCGACGCCGGCCAACCCCGGTCCCCGCACCTGGACCGATCGTACGGGGAAGTTCCGCGTGGTCGCAACATTTGTAGGCTTTAACGACCGTGACGTTCAATTGCGCAAGACCGACGGGCAAATCGTTTCTGTCGGAATTCAGTTGTTAAGCGAAGACGATCAACGATTCGTCCTCAAACAGCCGCCCGAAGCCTCCATTGATCTACCGCCAGGCATAGGCGAAGCGGGGCAGTTCGCTGGAGGTCCGTCGGCCTCCCTTCGTGCGGCGCCAGATAACGAGCCCGTCGCCGATGATGCTTACGATTACGGCGCCGAAGACGGGCGCCGGCGGCCGACGCTGCGGCCACCTCCTCGGCTCAAGTATCCCACGGCCGAGCCGCGCGTCTGGACGCCGTCTTCGCATGATCCGTTCGTTGGCATATTCCACGACCTGGAGGCTGGCGTGTTGCGAATTCGCCTGTCGAACGGAATCGTCTTGAGTGGTCCGGTAAGCGATATGAGCCCCTCCGATTTGGACTACATCCGCCAAATCATGGGCGAAGAGGAATACCGATTTCAAACGGCTCCTCTTCCGTCTTTGTTTGATTACTGACCCATGGCGGCTAAGCCGCCCGCTGTCCCTGCCGCTTTTGTTGTTTGCGGAGCTGGCGCTTTTGAGCCTTGGTCAATTTTTGCGAACCAAGTGCGTCCTCATCCTCGAAATCGTCATCCTCATCGGAAGGCGGAAGGGTAACTTTGGGCTTCGCCGGCGCCGACCGTTCCATCGCCGGCTGAGCCGGTTCCGCGGCGCGAGCCGAGTTGGGCTTCGTTACCGACGATTCCGACTTCGCGGATGCGCTACCGGCCGAGTCCGATTCCAGATCGGTCTTGGGGGTCCGCTTCTTAGCGTCAGTGCGTGTCTCTTGCTCGTTCGTCGCGGCCTTGCTCTTGGTCCGACGCTCTTTCTTCGTCGGTTCCGCAGCATCGGTTCCCGATGCCTTGCGACGACGCGGAACCAATTCTCCGCGAACTTCCAGCATTACATACCGCCCAAAGGCCCCTGCCGTAACCAGCAAGAAACAATGCCCCAACAGCGCGCCGCTAAGGCCTACCACGGCCACCACAGGCGTCAACGACGCGACAGCGCCCAATTGTGCAATAGCGGCGGTAGCGTAGGCCATCACGGCGCCCGCCATAGCGGCTACGGCGCCGCGCGATTCGCGAATCTCCCAAGCCATTCGCGCCATCAAACCGCCGCCCACGACGGCGAGCATCGCCAAGGCGATAATGTTCGCGTAGGCCAAATTCCCCAAGACGTGCGCTAGCCCATCGCCCGCTGTGCGGTGCAGTCCGGTCGCCGCCAACACACTTGCGGTCAAAAACGCCGCGGAGCACCACAACCACAGGCGGTAGCTCCCCCGGTAATCGTCGGAGCGATGCCGTCGCAGCAGATACACCTGGACCGAGGTGAACGCCGCCCACGCCATCACCATCGACGAAAACCAAGCCCCCAAGCTACCACGCTCGGTAAGGTCCAGCGCCGCCAAGTGCAGTTGCGGCATGCGCGCCTGCCATCCGGCAACCTGGGTATGCGCATAAGTCAGACCGCCGGTGATCAATGTCCCTGTCAGCAGCCATAGCCAAAGCGTCAAACGCCGCCGCGGAAGCAAATCGACCAGACGCGGCTGCCCCTCGCCAAGCGCCGCAGGGGCATAACGCGAATTGACCATCGCCTCCGATTTGCCCCTGCTCCGTTTCGCGGGGGCAGGAGCTTCTTCGGGGACTGGCTCGGCCGCAATATCCTCCAATAACACGCGACGACGACGCTCGTCGCGCGATCCGTTCCTTCGGAAATCCATTGCAATCCATTGCAAAGGGGATGGAAGCTGGCAAACGCCTGGGTATCTGGTGACTATCGGCCCTACAGTGCCAATGGCTACACCTCAGCCGTAACCGTGTTGCGCAAAACCCCTAACCGTTCAATTTCCACTTCCACCACGTCGCCCGGTTGGAGAAACACGGGCGGCTTGCGCGCCATACCCACGCCCGGCGGAGTACCCGTGAATAAGACGTCGCCCGGCTCCAGCGTACAAACGGCCGAAATGTACGCCACAAGCTTGGGAATCGAGAAGATCAGTTGTTGCGTCGACGATGACTGCATCACTTGGCCATTCAACCGCAATTCGATATGCAGGTTGCCGGGATCCTCTAATTCGTCGCGCGTCACCAGATAGGGCCCGAAGGGAGCGAACGTATCGAACGTTTTCCCCAGAAGCCATTGTTTACCCGGTTTTGCCAGTTGCCAATCTCGGGCGGATACGTCGTGACCGCAGCAGTAACCTGCCACATGTTGGAGGGCCTTCGATTCGGGAATATGTCGCCCCCCGGCGCCAATGACCACGACTAATTCCGCTTCGTAGTCCACTTGGTTGCTGACGCGTGGTAGCACGATCGGATCTTCGGGAGCACACACGCTGGTGCTGAACTTGCTGAAGATCACGGGTTCATCAGGAATTGCCAAGCCGCTCTCGGCTGCATGGTCGGCGTAGTTCAAGCCAACACAAATGACCTTTCCCGGCCGTGGCACAGGCGCCAACAACTTACCGGGCAGATGCGTAGTGGCTTCCGCCTGTTCACTTGCCCGCCGCGCGCGTTCCAGGCCGGCATCGCCTAAGGCCAACAGCTCGAGCATCGAAGTCGGAAGGGTCGGATCGGCCTTATTTAAATCAACAAATCCCTGAACCGTGACGGCCGCCACGCGCGGCCCGGTGTCGCTTTGGAAAGTCGCCAGTCGCATGTTGTCCCTGAGGCTATTGGCAAGGGGGAACAGGTCACGTAGCCGATTATCGTAGCGAACTTTCGAGCCTTCGTCTTGGCCCCGAGTTTCTTTGTTAACGTAACGCACTCCGACTTCCGTTTCGCTTAAATCGGGCCTCCGTCAAAGGCAATTTCCAAATAGCGTGTCACGTTGTTCGAACTCGCGGCAACGTAAATACCGGCCAACAAGAGTTGAGCGTCAAGGGCTCGCCGATCACGGCAAAGGCGAACGTGCGACGATCAGCTCACTTCCGGCGCCCCCAGTGAGATTCCGACGCAACACCAGCCATCAAAGAGCTAGTAGATCGGGGGCACGGCGCCTTGCGGCCCGATCTTGTAGCTCACATAGATCACGTCCTCCAACAAGTTCCACGCTATCGTGCTGGCTGGAAGCTAGCCGCGCGGGGCAGGCCGCACGTACCGATGATCACCGAGCTATATTTCCAACAGGTGAACTCTCGCCTTTGCCTGTTAGTGCTTTGAGGTGGGTGATATAATAGGCCGTCCACCTGCCTCAATCGGCCCGCATCAATTCCGCTTCACATCGCGCCATTTGCTTAAGAGAGTCTCGCATGTATCTTCGGATGGCCCGGCGTCTGCTTTGGGAAACCGATAAACGTTTGTTGGCCAAACTCGCTTGGAACATGGGGGTCAAAGGCTACCTCTCGGTCCATAAGCACAAGCGACGGCTCAAACGAGGCGAGTTCTTTCCCCCGTTCCTCTATCTGTCGGTGATCAATAGCTGCAACCTGCGTTGCCAGGGCTGCTGGGTCGACGTGGCGGCGAAGCAGGAAAAGATCGAACTCGACGCCATGAATCGCGTGATCACCGAAGCCAAGGCGATGGGAAACTCGTTCTTTGGCATTCTGGGGGGCGAGCCATTCATGCACCCCCAGCTTCTGGACATCTTTGCCCAGCATCCCGATGCGTACTTCCAAGTGTTCACCAACGGGCACTTTATCACCGACGACGTGGCCCAGGAGCTGCGACGTTTAGGCAATGTCACGCCGTTGGTGAGCGTAGAAGGGAGCGAGATTGTATCGGATCAGCGCCGCGGTCGGCTGAACGTCTTGAGCAAGACCATGGAAGGCTTGCAAAATTGTCTCAAGCATAAGGTGCTGACGGGCGTGTGCACCAGCGTATGTCGCACGAACATCGACGACCTATTAACCGACGCTTGGGTCGAACGCCTGATCGAGATGGGCGTGATGTACTGTTGGTTCCATGTTTACCGGCCCGTCGGCCCCGACCCGTGCCCTGACTTGGCGCTTACGCCCGAGCAATTGCGTCGCGTACGAAAATTTGTGGTCGACACGCGAGCGACCAAACCGATCATCGTCATTGATGCATACCATGACGGCCAAGGCCGCGCGCTTTGCCCCGCCGCGACGGGCTTCACCCACCACATCGGTCCTTGGGGCGATATCGAACCGTGCCCGGTCATTCAATTTGCCAAGGAGTCGATCTACGACGAGCGCCCGCTCCGTGAAACGATTGGCCTGAGTGCTTTCCTTCGTGAATTCCGCGAATTAGCGGCGACTCACACGCGGGGCTGTATCATCATGGAGCGGCCCGACTTGCTCCAAAGTTTGGTCGAAAAGCATGGAGCGCGAGATAGCACCGCCCGGCAGACCGCGCGAGCCGAATTGACGGCCATTCAGCCGCACCCATCGCAGTACATTCCTGGCGAGGAAATTCCCGAACGCAGTTGGATCTACCGCCTAGCCAAACGACTGGCGTTCAACGACTTCGGCGCCTACGCCCGCCATTTCCACCCCGAACGCTGGCAAGACCCGCGCCAACACCACGCATCGAACGAACCCGCCGCCACGAATTAGCCTTCACGTGGTGGCGGATCAAGATGAACGGTTCAACGACAACGCATCTTGTTACGCGGGCCGCTACGGCATGAGATGCAAAGAATCATTCAAACAGCTCCTACGCATCGGTTGCACGTGTGTGTAGTAAGTGGCGCGGCAATGCTAAGCGGTGATTACTACCTAGCAAAGTAACTCCACGGTAAGCCCTTCAGAACAACGACGACATATCGGCAACCAAATGCTTTTGGAAAGTCTTCTGGAAACAACGCGTGGCAGTCGCTTTGACAGCTGAGAGATGAGCCGAGTCGAGTTTCATCTCATTCCCCATTGAACATCGATAGCGTTCTACTCGGCTGAACCGTCGCGGCACTTCTTAGCACTACGGTATGAGTTTGCCTATGGAAACCAACCGTATCCAGCGCTGTGAATTGTGTGGCCGCTTGACGAAACGTGGAACGACTGAGCATCACTTGATTCCGCGCACGTGCCATCGGAACAAGTGGTTCAAGAAGAACTTCACACGGGAGGAGATGCACACCACCATCGCGGTTTGTTGCGATTGTCACCGCGCCATTCACGATTTGGCGCCCGACGAAAAGGAGTTGGGCCGCCATTACAACACAATCGACAAGCTTCGCGCGCATCCGCAACTGGCTCGCTTTCTGGAATGGATTCGAAAACAAAAGTAACAGCGACTTTCGGCAGACGCCCAATTTGACGATCCGCTCGGCCAACCCCTTGATTCCTCCCAAAGGGAAGGGGAAACTGTGGCTGAAGTGTTTTCTTACCCTACTGGCGGATACGTCCCCTCATTCCGGCCCATCCTTGCGGGCCCCTATCGCTCGGCAAGCATCCCGTGAAAAAACCGCCTTCGGAACTGACTGATCCTGGCGACGTCTCCGATACCCAAGTCAATTTGCCGTTCTCCCAATTGGGACACTATCACATCCTTGCCCGGTTAGGCGGCGGCGGTATGGGGGAAGTTTACCGCGCTTACGAACCCGCGCTGGATCGCCAAGTGGCCGTGAAGGTGATTCGCCCCGCATTCGCTGCTGATGATCAGTTCGTAAAGCGGTTTCAGCGCGAGGCGACTTCCGCCGGCAAATTGTCGCATCCCCATGTGGTGACCGTTCATTACGTCGGTTGCGAGCACGACACGCATTTCCTGGTGATGCAATTGGTGGAAGGCTCCTCACTGGCCGACGTGTTGCGGCAGAAGGGGCGACTTCCCGAAGCTAACGCGCTGGAGATCGCGCGTCAGTGCTTGACAGGACTCGCGGCCGCTCATCGCGCGGGGATTGTGCATCGCGACATGAAGCCAGGCAACGTCCTGGTGGAAGAGGCGACAGGCCGAGCATTGATCGCCGATTTTGGTTTGGCGCACATGCACGATGGATCGCAAGTCACCACGACCAACAAAGCCCTGGGTACGCCGCCGTTCATGGCGCCGGAAGTTTGCCGCGGCGAACCGGCCAGTCCGCAAAGTGATCTGTACTCGGTGGGTGTCATGTTATTCCAGATGCTTGCCGGACGCGTCCCCTTCAAGGCGGCGACTCCCAGCGCCCTGATGTATCTGCATGTCTACGAACCGCCGCCGCTTGAGCAGTTGCCTCCCGAAACATCACCGGCCACGGTGCGGTTCGTCGCCAGGTTGTTGGCAAAGAATCCGCGGGATCGATTTGCAACCGCGGACGATGCCGCCGCAGCAGCAGAACGCTGCCGCCTAGAATTATCCGCTCCCCGCAGGGAAACGGTAGAGCGCCGAGGTTTGCCGCTTTCCTTCGCGTTCGCGTCGGTCGGTGTTTTGGCGATCGTCGCGCTGACCATCGCCATGGTGAGCACTCAGAGGAGCGACAACACGCATCACGCGGCGTTGGCGTCGCCGCGGTCCATGGCGGTCGCCGGCGCGGAATCCCCTTCGGCCTCAGCACCGTTGGCTCAAGGGTCTTGGAACGACGCTCAATTTGTGAACTCGCTGGGGATGAAGCTCGTGCGGATCGAAGCCGGTCGGTTCACGATGGGGTCGGAGATTGCCCCCGACGTGTTGATGGCGAAGTACAATAAAAGTCATTACGAAATTGAAAAAGAATTTCCACCTCATGACGTTACTATTACGGCTCCGTTTTACCTGTCCGCCTACGAAGTGACGCAAGCCCAGTTCGAAGAGGTGATGGGATTTAACCCCAGCGAATTTCCCGAAGACGATTCGCCGCGGGCGAATTTGCCCGTGGAGAATGTTTCCTGGCGTCACGCCGAGGAGTTCTGCCAGCGGCTCTCCGAGATGTCTGCTGAGCGGAACGCAGGCCGCGTTTACCGTTTGCCATATGAAGCGGAATGGGAGTACGCCTATCGAGCCGGGCAAACCACATCGGATGGTATCCCGTTTCCCGCGTTAGCGGCGCCAGACCACGGTTGGATCGGTGCGAATTCGCAGTATCGGACGCATCCCGTGGGATCATTGGCGGCGAATGCTTGGGGCTTGTACGACATGGCGGGGAACGTAGCCGAATGGTGCCAAGACCGTTTCGCGCGCGACTATTACTCGCAATCTCCACAGCGTGATCCCCAAGGCCCGCCGGTGGGATTGCATCGTGTAGTGCGCGGCGCTCATTGGGGCAATATGCTGTTCGAGTGTCGGGCATCGTATCGGACAAACGCCCACTCATCGGCGACCGATCGACACGTGGGATTTCGTGTAGTTTGTGTGCCGCGAGCCGAAGCGGGGAGGCCATAAGCCGCGGTCTTACTGTCTCAGTACCTCTTGAGACCAGGGACGAACTAACAATGAACGAACCGCAACATTTAGAAGCGACGCCTTCAAATCTCAAGACCGTCGCTTATGAACCGCCGCTGAATGACGCGATGCACATGGAGGCGCAACTGGCGGAAACGAGCGATTACCTCGTCCCAGCGCGTCGTAAACGTTTGCTGGCGTTTGGGTTTTGTGGTTTGGCCGCGATTGGGGCCTTCGCCACCGCCGCGTTTCTTTTCTTTTCGCCCGCGCGTCAATCTCTGCACGATGCAACGCAGGAGGCCGCAGCCCTGTCGCTGCCCTTGCCGCAAGACGTTACGAGTTTGGAGTCCTTTCCCGAGGACAACCAAGAAACCTGGGAGCCGGTAGCGGTAGTCACGCCCAAGGAAATTCCCTCGGAGCTTCCGCGCGAGTTCGTCAACTCGCTGGGCATGAAGTTTGTGCTCATCCCCGCGGGTTCCTTCCTCATGGGCGCGGATGATCCTCCTGAGATCGTGCGCCAATATTTCCCGAAAATCCAAATTTCATATGAAAACGAATATCCCCCGCATCGAGTCACCATCAGCACACCCTTCTATATGGGTATCTATGAAGTCACGCAGGCCGAATTTGAGCGAGTTATGGGCGTGAACCCCAGCTTTTATTCCCCCACGGGATTGGGAAGACACAAGATCCCGGGCGAAGATACCGACCGCTTTCCCGTTGAGCGCGTTACGTGGATGGACGCTGCTGAATTCTGCCGCGCGCTTTCGAATCTCCCGGAAGAACGGGCTGCTCAAGCCGTTTACCGATTACCAACCGAAGCCGAGTGGGAATATGCGTGCCGAGCCGGATCACAAGGCCCCTATGGGTTCCCCGCAGAAGAACTGGATCGTTATGCGTGGCATTATGGTAATTCGCGCGACCGGGTGCACCCGGTTGGCGAGCTTTTGCCGAACGCATGGGGGCTTTACGATATGCACGGCAACGTTTGGGAGTGGACTGCCGATTGGTACGTAAAGTTCTTTTATGCGGAAAGTCCCGAAGTCGATCCGCGCCCAACAGTCCCGTTTCTCGATTATCGGGCTCTCCGGGGAGGGGCCTATTACAATCCGGCCGAGTCAGGCAAACTCCGAGCTAGTTATCGCGATTGGAGGTTCCAGACAGCATTCGCATCCGACTTAGGTTTTCGCGTCGTCTGCGAAGTGGGACAGCAGCATCAAACGAATAATCCCAATTGAACCTCACCAAAAAACCACCACACCAAGGGGTTTTCGCACACAATTTGTTGTGCTATAAACGTGCGACCGTTTCCCATCTCTTGGGGTAAAAATTCCTAGTCATTGAAAGGTCGTATGTATGGCTCTATATCTCCCCGATTCGACGACAGATAAAGGTAATTGGAACGAGGTAGGAGTAAGTGGAGGTACGTCAACGCCTACCCCCAGCCTTGCTGATGCCTTCGCACAGTGTCTAGATTCCTCACGAGACACCTACGCCAAGATCGTATTGGATGCGGGCGGCTCCAACGCGTTCCAAGTACGAACGCGCCCCGACGCGGCCCCTAACTCGGCGTGTCTGACAGTGTCGGTGCAGCTCGAAGCGAAGCTACAAAATCTATCCACCGGCGATGCAAGTCCGGATTGTGCCGGAAGTTTAAAGGTGGAAGTGATTTGTGGTGATAGAAACGTATACTGCGATACACAGCCTTTGGCGGAAGGCGGCGAATGGCAAACACCTTCGTTCTCACCTAAGGAGGTCGAGCTTTCGCAGAGCGACTTGGAAAAGCCCGAGCTTCGCGTAACCGCAATTGCACAAGGCGCTAAATATGAGTTTTGCGTCAACAATGCGTCGCTGACGATCTCCTAAGCAATTGCTGGAATCGATCTGCGGAATCTACGTAATCGAAACTCCCCTCGGTTTAGATAATCGCCAAGGGGTTTCGACGTTCTTCAAGGGTTCCGCGGGTGACACCCACACGATTTGTGGCGTTAAGTTGGGTCCAAACTTGCTTGCCGGTCACGCGACCAGCAAGCAAGTCTCGATAGAGATGCAGAAGGCGGATGGCGTCGCGGGGCCTTTCATCCAATAACTCCACCCGGAAGTGACGTACCCCCTGCTCATACAAACGAGGCACAATCTCCGCAGCACTTTGGGGCGTAGCGTTGAACAGCGTATTGCGGCAGCCGACATCAGCCTTTAAGGGATGCTCCATACCGATTCGGTCGCGAAGCTTTACGTCGTGCACATCGCACGGACGGCCGCAGTTGGTTTTATTCGTCCCTGGAGATAGCACGGAGCAAAACACGCAATGCTCCATGTGGAACATCGGCATATGCTGGTGGATTACCACCTCTAACCATGCTGGCGGAGTGGCGGCGACCAGATCGAATAACTGATCGCGATTCAGATCATACGAACACGTGACCCGCATGGCGCCCGCTTGGCGCAAGATCGCCACGGTGAGTTCGTTGGCCGCGTTAAGTGAAAAATCAGCGACGCACTTCACACCCTGGTCAGTGAAGAATACCAACCCTCCCAAGTTACGCACCAACACGCCGTCGGCGCCGTGACGGAGCATCGCACGGAAAATCCCCTTTTCACCAGGTTTCTCGATGCGCGGTGTGGCCAAATAAATCGTAGCTCCGCCCGCGTGCGCCGTTTCGACCGCTTCGCCGTAGTCGCGAATGTCTTGAAAGTCAACATATAGCCGGCGTTCACCCGCCGACAGCGCCGCCTCCAATTGCTCCTTCGTGCGGCAAAGAACATGCAGAACCGGGTCCTCTTCGCTCGCCGTTTCAGCGAGGGGAACAGCCTCAAATAATTCGGTGCGCAGGGCGCCTAACACCGGGTGCGGCGCACAACGTCGCTCCGGACGTCGTAAGGCGGCCGCATCCAGTTCTTGAACCATCAAGCGCCGCAACTTGCCAAGCACGCTCAACGGGACCATGGGCGCCCCGTCAATCGTCGCGGCAACCGTGCGCAGTTCGTAAGTGGTCCCCCCAAGCCGCCCCAGCTGTTGTTCGAGCATTTCCCTCGTTAATGGATGGCGCACCGCCTGTTGCAGGGGCTGTTCCGACGACACCTGGCAACTGGCGCCGCGATCCGTCGTTGCGACGATTTTCAAAGGATGGCCTACAGCGGCCTCGATGTGCAGATCGACCGGGATGCGGCGCTGTGGTTGGCCCGTAGCGTAAGTCTTGCGCCACCGGGCCGTAAGTTCAGGATCATCCGTCTTCCAGACTTTCAAGCCAGCATGAATCTGCGCCAGGTCGACATCACGCCGCCCAAATGCTAGTTCAACTTCGCCTGAATGAACGGGAGATTTTTGGAGGCGCCCTTGTTGGAATACTTCGTAGACCCGGCCGCCCTGTTCCTTGCCGGCGGCGCGGTCCCCTTCGAACACCACGCCATCGCCCGGCTTAATGCTCGACGTCAACCGAATCGTTACCCGGCCGCCGCGCACGCGTACGACCTCGCCCAGCAGTACGCCGCGTTTGGAGGAACTTCGTGCGGGCACAAGCGCCTTATGATCGCAACCGCGTAGCCAACCGTGGGAAAAGCCGCGAGAAAACGACAATTCCATCTCCTCGACGTCGGCCCGCGTAAACTGCACCGGGCGGCCGGCCACCGCAATGTCAATTGCCGTCCGGTAGTGCCGGGTGATGTTCGCCACGTACTCAGCGGATTTCAGTCGCCCTTCGATCTTGAAGCACGTAACCCCCGCTCGAATCAACTCCGGCGTAAGATCGTAGGCCGCCAAATCCTGGGGGCTAAGCAAGTACCGCTGATCGCCGAGGTCCCGGTCCTGTCCATCGCATACCAATTCGTACGGTAACCGGCAGGCCTGTGCGCATTGTCCACGGTTAGCGCTGCGACCGCCAAGCGATTCACTGGTGAGGCATTGTCCCGAATAGGCGACGCACAGAGCGCCGTGAACAAATGCCTCCAGTTCGACTCCTGTTTCGCGGCGAATTTTGGCGATTTCGGCGAGCGACAATTCCCGGGCGAGCACGACGCGCTCCACGCCAAGTTTCCATGCAAACTCCACCCCGGCGGCGGTGGTAAGCGACATCTGCGTTGAGGCGTGAATTGGCAAGTCAGGACAAATGGCGCGAATCAGCCGAACCATGCCGAGATCTTGGACCAACACAGCATCGACCTGCGCTTCCGCCACGCGCCGGACCAACGATTCGCACTCCTCCAGTTCGCTGGGAAACACCAGCGTGTTGAGCGTGACGTAGCCTTTAACTCCGCGGCGGTGGAGAAACTCCATCACCTGCGGCAATTCCTCAAGCGAGAAGTTCGCCGCCCTTGCGCGAGCATTGAATCCCGTTTTCAAGCCGAAGTAGACGGCGTCGGCTCCATTTTCGACGGCGGCGCGTACGGCGTCAAAGTCGCCCGCTGGCGCTAGCAACTCGGGATGGACAGGCGACGTATCAACCGTGTGTTCAGAGGAACTCATTCGACAGTCGTTTGTGAATCAGCGCTGCGGCAATTCCCCATGGGAAGCCGTGAACGAGAGAAACGCCAAGACCCGCGGCAGAGCCATCTCGTACTCGAATGCTCTAACCAGCCCCCAATCTCCGATCGATCATCTCGAGCTCACGTTCTGTTCACCAAGGGGCTATCTCCACGCTTTCGGTTGTCCACGCCACTCTACCGTCGCGAGCAACACAGAAAGCCGAGAATCGGGGAAGGTTAACAGAACGGAGGTTGAATTTCGGCCGGTGTTGAAGTCACAGTATCCTTTGGGGGCGCGATCATCCGAGTTGCGGGCGCCAAGGGCGGTGGTCTCAGCCGTTCTTGCCGACCGCTCCTTATGTTGCTCTTGGCGCCTTCCCAGCAGAATGTTTAGCAAGGCGTCCCAACTCGTTGTTGACGTCGATTATACGGCACTAGGGTAGAGTTTGACGATGGGCTAGAGTTAAATGGGAGGAAAATGAGTTCACCGCAAGTGACCATGTTCCATCCCCACGGCCCAACGTTCTTCGAACTGGCTCGCCAAGCGCTCTCGTCGACCGAGCAGGGGTATGACTTGCTGGCGCCGAAGTTCGACTACACGCCATTTCGTACACCCGACTGGATCCTGGAGCGGACGGCGCCGCATCTGGGATCGCCTGGTTCCATTGGCTCCGCCCTAGACATCTGTTGCGGCACAGGAGCCGCCATGCAAATACTGCGACCGCTATGTCGAGATCGTGTGGTCGGGCTCGACCTAAGCCGAGGCATGCTCGCGGTATGTCGCGAAAAGACCGCCGCAGCGTCAGGCGCAGCATCCTTGGAATTCGTGCGGGAAGATGCCTTAGCAATGCCCTTTGACAACGAGTTCGACGTCGCCGTGTGCTTTGGCGCATGTGGGCATATTCTCCCGCGCGATGAACGGCGTTTTGTCGAGCAGGTCTACCGCGCGTTGCGGCCGGGCGGCCGGTTTGCGTTCATCACCTCGACCATGCCCCCGTGTTGGTCGCGGCGCTATTGGCTGGCTCGCAGCTTTAATGCGGCCATGCACGTGCGGAATCTGCTGATCCGTCCTCCGTTCATCATGTACTATTTGACTTTCCTCTTACCGGGCGCCCAGCGACTCTTGGAAGAGGTCGGATTTGCCGTCAAGGTGCGAGCGGGCATTTACGCCCCGCAGCAACCGCGACTGCATTTGGTGATCGCTACGCGCACCCTCTAGCTAGTAACTTTTCCTCTTGAACCCCACGCGGTTACCCATGAAGAAATTCGCAAGTCTCGTTATGGCGGTCTTGGCGACCGCCCTCGCTCCATGGTCCGCCGTCGCAGCCGAGCCGGCGGCATATGACATCGTGATCTATGGCGGAACTGCCGGCGGGGCGGCGGCGGCGGTGCAGGCTGCACGGATGGACAAATCGGTAGTGTTAATTGAACCGAGCCAGCACATCGGCGGCTTAACTTCGGGCGGTCTGGGGTTCACCGACTCGGGCAACAAGGCCGTGATCGGGGGTATTAGTCGCGAATTCTACCGCCGGATCAAAAAGCACTATGATCAACCCGCCGCCTGGAAGTACGAAAAGCGCGAGACAAGCAAGCTCTATCACGCCAGCGATGACGCCATGTGGACCTTCGAGCCATCGGTGGCCGAAAAGATCCTGCGCGAGATGTTGGCCGAGCATCAAGTGCCTATCGTTCTGGGCGAGCGTCTTGATCGCGGGCCCGGCGGCGTAACCAAGAACGAAGCGACACCGCCCCGGATCACTTCCATTCGCATGGAGTCGGGAAAAGTCTTCCGTGGAAAGATCTTCATTGACGCCACGTATGAAGGCGACCTGATGGCCGCCGCGGGCGTTAGCTACCACGTTGGCCGCGAGCCGAACAGCCAATATGGCGAAACGCTCAATGGCGTGCAAAGAGCCCAGAATGTGAAGAACCACCGGTTTATTGTGAAGGTCGATCCTTATGTGAAGCCGGGCGACCCGCAAAGCGGCTTGCTGTTTGGTATTGACCCCGGCCCGTATCCGCCGGAGGGCGATGGAGACCATCGCGTGCAAGCGTATTGCTTCCGCATGTGCATGAGCAACGTCCCTGAGAACCGCGTCCCCTTCCCCAAACCGGCCGACTACGACGAGGCGAAATACGAACTGCTCCTACGCAACTTCGAAGCTGGCGATCTGCGGCTTCCGCTGAAGATCGACATGATGCCCAACGGCAAAACCGACACCAACAATAACTGCGCCGTTAGCACCGACTATATCGGACAGAACTACCGTTACGCCGAGGCGAGCTACGAGGAGCGTGAACGCATCATCCGCGAGCACGAAAGCTATCAAAAAGGTCTGATGTGGACGCTTGCCAATCATCCTCGCGTCCCAGAGTCCATTCGTCGGCAGATGAGCGAATGGGGTCTGGCGAAAGACGAATTCACCGACAACGGCAACTGGCCCCACCAGATCTACGTGCGAGAAGCTCGCCGCATGATCGGCGAATATGTAATGACCGAAAACGATTGCCGCCGAACACGCACCACTCCGGCTTCGGTGGGCATGGGGTCATATAACATGGACTCGCACAATTGCATGCGGTATGTCACGCCGGAAGGCTACGTACAGAACGAGGGTGATGTTCAGGTTAGCCCTGGCGGCCCCTATCAAATCAGCTACGGTGCGATCGTCCCCAAGCGAAAGGAAGTATCCAACTTGCTCGTGCCGGTGGCTGTCTCCAGCTCGCACATAGCTTACGGGTCGATTCGCATGGAGCCGGTGTTCATGATCCTGGGGCAAAGCGCCGCCACGGCCGCGGCAATGGCGATTGACCAACGCGTGGCCGTACAGGACGTGCCGTATGAGACGCTTCGCGAACGATTGCTTCAAGACGGCCAAGTGTTGGAATACTCAGGCCCCTACGCTCACCGCGGCATTGACGTGAAAAAGCTGCCGGGCATTGTGATAGATGATGTTGACGCCCGCCGCATCGACGCCTGGTCGGAAAGCGCCAGCGTGGGCGGCTTCGTAGGTCGCGCGTACTTGCACGACAATGACGAAAACAAAGGGGCTCGCGCCGTCCGCTATGAACTGACGATCCCGCGCCCAGGCAAGTACGAGGTGCGCATTTCGTATACGGCTAATCCCAACCGCGCTACCAACGTTCCGGTCACCATCGAAACTGCCGCAGGCGAAGTGTCCAAGATCGTGAATCAGCGTCAGAAGCCTCCCATCGAAGGTACTTGGATTTCGCTGGGAGTCTACGACTTTGCGGCGGGGAAAGCGGCCGTGACGATTTCCAACCGTAACACCAACGGCCATGTGATCGCCGATGCCGTCCAACTGCTGCCGGAGGAGAAGCCCTGACGGGCTGCGTGCATTCAGAATGTGAAGTAAATAGATAACAATGACGGATCGGCAATCAATCGACGCACAAGGACCGTTGTTACAAAAGACCGCTGTTGTTACGGGCTCGTCCAGCGGGATTGGACGGGCCATCGCTTTGGCGCTCGCCGAGGCAGGGGCCGATGTGGTCGTCCACGCTCGGCAAAATCAGGCGGGCGCCGAAGAAACCGCCGCACGCATTCGCAACATGGGGCGGCGCAGCGAAGTCTTTGTATGCGACCTGACCGACAGCGCCGCGCAAGAGAAACTCGTCGACGCTGCTTGGAGTTGGTCGCAGGGCGTCGATATCTGGGTTAATAACGCCGGCGCCGATGTATTGACCGGCGCCGCCGCTCAATGGTCCTTCTCCGAGAAACTAGACCTATTGTGGAAGGTCGATGTGGCGGCCTGCATCCATCTTTCGCGAGCGATCGGCCGACGTATGCAAGCCCGTGTGACCGACCCCGGCGCGGCGTCGATCATTAACATCGGCTGGGACCAGGCCGAAGTGGGCATGGAAGGCGATAGCGGCGAAATGTTCGCCGCCGTGAAAGGCGCTGTTATGGCGTTCACCCGTAGCCTCGCCAAATCATTGGCGCCGCAAGTCCGCGTTAACTGCGTAGCGCCCGGCTGGATCCAAACAGCCTGGGGCGGTCAAGCACCCGAATACTGGCGGAAACGCGCGGTGCACGAAGCGCTTCTCGGGCGTTGGGGAACACCCGAGGATGTCGCCCGCGCCGTACGTTTCCTGGTTTCGCCCGATGCGGCATTCCTCACCGGGCAAATCCTGGCCGTTAATGGCGGCTTCCGTGGTTCCTATTTCAGCAAGCCGCAGTAGCCACGCACGCCGGCTTCTGCGGCCTGTGGCGTTAGGAATCACGGAAAGCACATCGCGAATGGCTGCTTGCCGGCCTATTCACCGCTCCGCTGAGGCGGCATTGGGTTCATGATCGTGGTCGTGATCATGATCATGCAGATGACGGTGATGATGGCCATGGGGGCGCGACGGCCGGAAGTCCTTGGCCAACGGAAGCGGTATTCCTAGCAGGTCGCCATTATGCTGGAAACCATTGCCGTCGACATCGACAAAGATCGGATTCGCCACGGCGACAGGAGGATGCTTGCCATAGTTCGGCCCTTGCACCGTTGTCAGGTCGAGCCCTTCGCCAATCGTCGCCACCACCAGGTGCGCATCGCTTGGTAATTCCAACGGAATCTTCCGGTCAAACTTCACCACATCGTTGCCGAACCACTCGGGGTGTGTCCTGCGGGTAAAGTTCAACTCGGGTTTTGGTTGGCCATTCACGAATACCTGAACACGGTTCACGTCCATCCAGTTAGGACATTGAACCCGCACCGACAACGTCGCTTTGCCGCCTGGGGCAATCACATCGTCTCCCATAATACCGCGGGGACGAGCGCTATCTTGCGCGGCAGTCAACGCTACGGTCATAAACGGCCCGGTGGTCATGAGCACATGACCATGCTCGGCGGCGTGTACAACATCCATGGTTTCAATTTTCGCCGGATCATCGGTCGGACTTTTTATGTAATTGCGAATCCACCCCGAACCGTGGAAGTTGTAGTGAGCGTCGGTGTTAACCACTCCGGGAACCCGGTAGCCAAGGTTGAGCATTTGCAGCCAATGGACAATGGGGTTGCCACGTCCGCGCGCCTCGATGCTCTTGGGCGACGCGTCAAAGATCCACTCGGGCGGATGAACCTCGATGACGTCCATGAACCCAATCATCTTTTCAAAGCCGCCATCGGGCTGCTTATCCAAGTTCCGGTCGCCAAGAATTTGCGGCAAATGTGGGTGATTCCCCTGAACGAGCTTATCGGAGCCGTTATCCCATAGCGCCAGCCGCTCGATTTGCACCACGGGATCCACGTCGGTTCGAGGACCGCCGCCGTCTTGCGTTCGCGGCTTAAACTCCAGCGGAAACGCATTTTGGTGGTTTACCGGAAGCGGGTTGCCTGTGAGCTCCATACCCGTGCATGTGGCCATGAGATGCTCCGCGCCCAACGTCTTCAAATGCGGAACGTAAGTCGATATGCGATTGTGCTCCGTGCAGGGCGCAAACTCGATGTGTTCGCACAGCAAGTTCAGCACACGGCCAAGCTGACTAGCGGTATTGTCGCCCGAAGGGCTGGAGTGGCTGTGAAAGTCGCTGCTGATCCAACCCCGCGTGTCCACCACGCGTTTGAGTACGGCCGATAGACGAGACACCTCGCCGCGGCGCACTTCCACGTCCGCGAACACAGCGTCATATTCAGGACCGTAGGTCACAACCACCCGGTACTTGCCGGGGGCGATTTCGGCGCGGAACTTTCCATTCGGCGTGTACCGAAGGTTTTGCACTCCGTAGACGAAGGTATCGGGGCCCCAATCAGGATTAGGCGTTCCGTCGACGCCATGAAAGGCGACTTTGCAGGGTATCGGCTGGCCTGCCTCATTCGTAATCTCGGCCGAAACGTAGCCGGGCTGCTCCATCTGCACAACGTGGTCGACCGCCGTCGAAACTTCGAGTTTCGCGGTTGCGGCTTTCCGCCCTATGGCGTCTATGGTTGCTTCGTAGGTTCCTGGCGGAACACGTGTTGTTAACTTCCCATGCTCATTAGTGCGTCCCCGGCCCACGACCTCACCGTTGCGACGGAATGTAACGAATGCCTCCGCGACCGGGCCAGCGGCGTCTTGGGCGGTCAGCGTCACCGACTGCGTTTCGCGGCCCGCAAGTTCATCAGCAATTGCCAGAACGTCCAATGAGTTGGCCGCAGGAAACAGTCGCCGCACCAGCGTGTACTTCGCACCTGGTTCGATAGGCACACGAAAGCTGCCGTCTTTGACATACTGCAACACCGGCCGGCCGCCTCCGGCAACTTGCAGGACGTGGTCCTCCACCATCACTCCATACGCCTGATTCCACCATTCGTCGTACGCGTAGAACAACCGCCGCTGCGCGTCAGAGCCTATGGCAAAGCTACGATCGGCGCGCACGGCGTCGGTTAGCTCGACTTCGAGCGGTTGCTTGCTTGTGTTCTCGTAGATCGTCGTCACCACGAGTGCGGGCGAACCGTCCTCCAGTTCGTAGGTCACCGTAACTGCTGGCCGTCCTTGGGCGGCGTTAGCGCCGACCGTCAACCGGACGCGTTTTCCCTCAATCTTAATAGGCTTCTCCTCGGTTGCCTCGGTGTTGTTCGTGTCACTTGTGGCGCCGCGCCACGCCAGGGGGTATCGCGCCGCTGCGGGATAAAAAGCGCTAAGTTGATCGTTGAGTTGATCCCGTAGCGTCAGGTCGATGACCGCGCCCCGCACTCCTTGCACCGTCATGTTCGCGTGGCGTCCCGCAATCGGTTGAGCAACGACCGCCACAATTCGGTCGTTGCGCAGTATGATGTCGCCGTAGATGCAATCCACCTCCTTACCCTCGGGTGCATATTCGTCCCAGGTGTCGGGCGTTAACGTAACCACTTCGGCCGCCCGACCTGCGGGAGCAAGACATGCCCCTACGGCCAGCGAGGCAAATAAAGCGAACAACCAGTTTGAACGCATGACACCTTCCGAACTATAAAGGCCACGAAACTTTCCCAATCGCCCATGGGCGAACAATCGCGAGTAGTCTAGCGCGTGCGCGCTCGGGTCGCAAGTTTTTGCCCAATGGAATACAGTGAAGAAAGCGCGAAAATGCAGGTCATCTCGCGCGATGATCGCCGTTGCTCGTATTCCTAGCCTCAAACGCTCTATGCCGTCGTCGGGGCCGCCTCGTCCACCGCTTACCGATTCGCCCTGGTTTTGGGTCTATCTCTTCGCCACATTCGCCCTGCTGACGTTGTTCGTCATGCGGCCACGTGTGTTGGAACGGCAAGCCCAGATTGAACGCAAAGAACAAGGGCGAAAGCGCGCAATCGAACAGATCTCGGGGCAGACGCCTCAGACTCCGCTTTCAACTCCTGAGAATACGCAGATTACCTTGGCGCCGTTATTTCTGATCATGGGCTTGGTATGGCTCGTGGCGGCCTTCATGGTTTGGCGGCGTCTTCGCCGTCCTCACACCGGCGCACCCCTTCCTTCCGACCAAGATCCTTACATGCCATGACGTGGCTCTTCGAGCAGTCCTTGCCAATTCTCGTAATGGGCGGCATTGTTGCGGCGGCCCTGGTGACCGGATTTCTCAAAACGGGGCGGCGGTTGCTCCTGGCGGGAGCGCTAGGGGTTGTGGTGTTGGTTGCTGCGCTCCTGATCGTTGAGCAAATGACGGTAACCGACCGGGAACTGGTAGAGCAAACGTTGTTTGAAATTGCGTCAGCGGTGGAGCGTAACGATATTGAAGGCGCCTTGCGGCACGTTTCCCCCGATGCGCCGGGCGTGGCTCACGCCCGCAGCGAGTTCCCTCGCATCCAGTTCAAGGAAGTCGATATCAAGCCCAACCTGGAGATTGACGTATTTCCCGAAACGACGCCTCCCACTGCCGAGGCTCGGTTTAACGTGGTCGTAACGGCCAACGTCGGACTAGGCGATAATCGTTATCCGCGGTATGTCGAAGTGACGTTCATCAAAGAGGGCGACCGTTGGGTCGTGCACGATTACAGTCACTACGAGCCAACGCGCGGCATGAGAGCGACGCCGCGCTAAAGGAACAACGGCCAGAACGCTCTATCGGCATCGAAGTCATACGATGAGAGCGCCCTTGGTCGACGGAATGCCCGTCGCTCGCTCGTCGCGTTCCACAGCTTGCCGCAGCGCACGAGCGTTCGCCTTAAATACCGCTTCCAGAATGTGATGCGTGTTGCCGCCGTAGTGGAGCAACACGTGGAGATTCATCAGCGCATTGCCAGCCACCGCGCGCCAGAACTCCTCACCCAACGATGAGTGGAAGATTCCGAGCGTTTCATTCGGCACTTCCACGCGCCATACGCAGTACGCTCGACCGCCTAAATCAATCGCGGAAGTAACGAGCGTTTCATCCATCGGAAGCGTAAAACATCCGTATCGGCGGATTCCGGTCCGATCGCCTAACGCATCGCGAATGGCCCGCCCCAAGCAGATACCAACGTCTTCGACCGTATGATGCGCGTCGACGTGCAAGTCCCCCTCGGCCTTGATCTCTAGGTCGATCGCGCTGTGCTTGGCCAGCAGCGTGAGCATGTGGTCGAAGAACCCCACGCCGGTGTCGATCCGCGACTTTCCCGTTCCATCGAGGTTTACGGTCAGCGCGACCTTGGTCTCTCCTGTTTCGCGAACAATATCCGCCGTGCGGTTCATAATCGAGCTATTGAGCCAAGAGTAGAGAAATCCTGACTCATAGTGACGCAGTCCGTCCGTACGGTCAATCCCTGGGAACGACCGATTGTGACCTCTGCACGCTCGTACGATGGAAACACCGGCGAGTGACTACTCGCGCCAAGCCCAGATCTCGCCGTATTTAAGACAGTAGTAGTCAAACCATGGTTTATGGACTTCCACTTGGAAGCCGCGATCGCGTAACAGCTCGACCAGATTTTCGTGGCGATGATCGGGATGCAATTCGTGAAATTCCAAGGCAATTCGTTCAATACGGCGCCAGTCGCGCGGCGTCAGGTCGTTTAGCAAGTCGTACTCGGCGCCCTCGCAGTCGATCTTGAGAAAGTCGACTTTGTCAACTTCATATGCATCCAGGATCGCCCCCAGAGAACGGCACGTCGCGGTCATTCGCACGGGACGGACATCGTAACGGCCATACAAGAGCCGAACCAACGCACGTGTAAGAATCGCCGGCCGCCATTGCGACTGATGGCTAACGATGTTGAAACCCGGATAATACACCAACTCTAGCTCATCACCTTCTCGCCCGATGGCGGCGCGCACCGTTTCGATATGGGCTAAGCGATTGATATGCACGGCGTGCTCCAGCGTGGCAATCACGTCGGTCGGTTCAATGGCGATCACACGTCCCGCAAAAGCCTGAGGAGCCGCCCAAAGGGCGAATAACCCCATATTGGCGCCAACGTCGATGACCGTATCGGTCGGCTGAATGGCGAATCCAGGCCGACGATATCGCTGTCGGACAAAGATTTCGCGAATCAGGAAGCTTGCGGCGCCTTGCATTTGTGGGGGAAAGCGGAGCTTCAGGCCGTTGGGAAGGCGATGCGTTTCTTCCTCGGTCGACTCCGCCGCAAACAACGCCTGCCGAGAGAGTTCGGCATACAGGCTGAACGGTGGAAAATTCAAAAGAGTGGCTCCAGAAAGGGAGCAAGACGCCGCGGCGCGCAGGCTCCAGAGAAGAAGGGTTTCAAGGCGTTTTCGCCTTTCCCTCCTAAGCGAAGAACTCGCCCATTTGTTACAGGCGGCTTGATCGATAACCGCTACCGAGAGCCTACACCAGCCAGTGGAAAGACGAAGGCCCAAGAGAACGGCTCGCCCACCAGCGTCAACCAAGCGCGCTCTGGGCGATTCCGGGGGCGCGTCTTAGTTACGCACTTTCTCCCACTGCTTATCGAGCCGTTTGGCCGAGATGGAAAAAGCCGTGCCAAGTTCTTGAGCGAAGAGCGAGATGCGGAACTCCTCCAACATCCAACGAAATCGCTCTAATTCGGGATCGTAGACACCCTGCGCCTGGTGATCCGTACGTCGCTGGTGCAACGCACGTTCGCGCGGCGCTACTTCGGCGTAACCCCGCTGGTCACGGTCGAAGCCTCCCGAAGTCAACTTCCCTATCCGCACGCGAATCCCGCGCAGATACCGCGGAGTGTGCACCAGCCATTCCCACGGGGTGCGTGTCAAGAAGTCGCGGGGCATAAGGCGTCCTAACTGCCATTGCATATCGTCCACCGCGTACTGCGCTTGCCGCGTCGCGAAGCCTTCCAGCGCCAACCGCGTCTGGTGGTACTCAGTTACGATGGCGTCGACCGTTTGCGTCACCTCTTGCACGGCAGCCGTTAGAAGCTGGTCCCGCATCTTCCGGCGAACCGCAAACTCTTCCTCCGTACGCGGCAGATCCTTGAGCCGCAAAAACGTTCGCTCCGCTAACAAATCCACAAGTTGAGCACGAAGCTGCGCCGGGCCACAAACATTCCCCACATAAACGGCCCACGTATTCAGCTTCGGAATCCAGTCGATCTGCGCCTTGAGCTCACGCTTTTCCGCCAGCACAAATAAGCGGCGCAATCCTCCGCGGGTTTCGGCGGTCGCCTTCTCGGGAGAGTCCAGCAGACGCAGGGCTATGGATTCCCCCTGATCGATCAGCGCTGGGTACGCCGGCAACAATACACCGCTGCGTTGGACCTCGACGCGTTTGGGCAGTTCGCCAAAGTCCCAGGTCGTGATTCCTTCGCGCGACCATGCATCATCCGGGATTTCCGATACCGAAGCGTCGGCTTCCGCGCCTAACTTCTTGCGCAACTCGGCCACGTCGCGGCTTACGGCAAGCGTTTGCCCTTGATCGTCGACCACGCGCACATTCATGCGCAGGTGCAAGGGCAAGGCGTCGAGCGGGAATGCTTCAGCCGGTACATGCTCTCCCGTAACTTTCTTCAGCGCCGCCGATAGTGACGCCAGGAAGGGCCCTTCGCCATATTCCAACTCCGCGAGAACTTTCTTTGCGGTTTCGGGAATGGGGACCAGATTGCGACGGATGTGCTTGGGAAGGGCACGGATCAGTGCAACGATTTTTTCCTCGAGCAATCCCGGCACGAGCCAGCCCAGACGCTCGGGACGAACGCGACTCAAACCTTCCTTGGGAACAACCAGCGTCACGCCGTCGTTTTCGGCGCCTGGCTCAAATCGATATTCAACAGGCGCCTCCATCCGGTCGATCGATATGGCGTCGGGAAAGTCCTCCGGGCGCACCTCCGAGGCGTGCTCGCCCAGCAACAAGTCGACCGACATAAAAAGTCGCTTGGGGTCTTCGCGCTCGACGCGGCGGCGCCATTTCTCAAAACTTTGCGCGTCGGTCACCGACTCGGGGACGCGTTCGTCGTAGAAGCGATAGCGGGCGTAGTCGTCAATTAGATAGTCTCGCCGCCGCGACTTGGCCCCTAGCGAGCGAATCTCCTCCAGCACGCGTTGATTGTGGTGAAAGAACTCAGCCCGCGTTTCGAAATCGCCCTCAACCAATGCATGCTGCAAAAAGAGCTCACGCGCTCCCCGAGGGTCGATGGGTCCCAATCGCACTCGGCGACGCTGCACGATCGGAAGGCCAAAGAGCGTTACTTTCTCGTACGCCATTGCCGAAGCGTTGCGGCGGCTCCAATGAGGGTCGCTGTACGAACGCTTGACCAGGTGTTGGGCCAGCGGCTCGATCCAATCAGGATCAATTCGGGCCACGGTTCGCAGATACCGGCGCGTTGTTTCCACTAACTCGGCCGCCATAACCCACTTGGGCTTCTTGGCGAAAAGCCCCGAGCCTGGCCATAAATAAAACTTCTGCCCGCCAGCGCCGGTGTATTCGTAGTTCTCGGTACGCAGCGCCAAGTTCGATAGCAATCCGGCAAGCAGCGCGCGATGAATCGCGTTGTAGTCGTCGCGGCGCGGCCCCGGTTTGTAACCGCTCTCGCGCACCAGTTGATAAAGCTGCCGGTGAATATCCACCCACTCGCGCAGGCGATTGTACGACAAAAAGTTCTCGCGGCACGCGCGCTGAAGCTGATTGCGCGAAAGCTTTTCCTTTAAGCGGTGATAGAAATCCCAAAGTTTTAAGTAGCTAAGGAAGTCGGACTCCTCGTGCGCAAACTGCGCGTGCCGTTCGTCCGCCGCTTGCTGTTTCTCAACCGGACGTTCGCGCGGGTCGCGAACCTCCAAAGCCGAGGCGATAATCAGCACTTCGTGGAGTGAACCTTCCTGGGCGGCCGCCAAGATAATTCGCCCGATGCGTGGATCGACGGGCATGCGAGCCAAGCGTTGGCCGATCTGGGTGAGGCGATGGTCTTCGTCAATCGCCCCCAACTCAAACAAAGTCTTATAACCGTCGCGAATATGCTCGGGTCGGGGCGGGTCAAGAAACGGAAACTCGTCGACCGGCCCAAGACGCAACGCCTCGGATTGCAGAATCACCGACGCCAGGTTCGTGCGCCGAATTTCGGGCGTCGTATAACGATCGCGGCTGAGGTAGTCTTCTTCACTATATAACCGAATGCAGATGCCCGGGCCAACGCGTCCGCAACGTCCTTTACGCTGATCGGCCGAAGCCTGTGACACCGCTTCGATCGGCAAGCGTTGCACCTTGGAGCGAGCGGAGTACCGGCTAATACGGGCTGTGCCGGTATCGATCACATAGCGAATGCCCGGCACCGTGAGCGACGATTCGGCCACGTTGGTGGCCAATACGATCCGCTGAGCGCCCTGCGGTTTGAAGATCCGATTTTGCTCTTCGGTCGATAGCCGGGCATAGAGCGGCAAGATCTCAATTTTTCGGTCGCTTCGGAGCACGTGCCCGCGGAGCGTCTTCGCGGTTTCGCGAATATCGCGTTCGGTTGGTAAAAAGACCAACATGTCGCCGGGCCCCTCGGCCGTCAGTTCATCAACCGCCGCGACAATGGCTTTTTGAATGTCGTCGTCGTCGGAATCTACGTCGCCCTCCAAAGGTCGATAGCGAACCTCGACCGGATAGGTGCGTCCTGAAACTTCAATGACCGGCGCAGGCCCGTGTTCCGAGGCGAAGTGCTCGGCGAATCGCGCAGCGTCGATCGTGGCCGACGTAATGATGACGCGCAGGTCAGGGCGCTGACCAAGCAGCCGCTTCATGTACCCCAACAGAAAGTCGATATTGAGCGACCGTTCGTGCGCTTCGTCAAGAATGATGGTGTCGTACTGATTGAGAAACCGATCGGACTGGGTCTCTGCCAGCAAAATGCCGTCGGTCATCAGCTTGATGTACGACTCGGGCCGAGTCACATCGGCAAAGCGAATTTTGAAGCCGACCGCGTCGCCCAGAGGAGATCGCAATTCTTCGGCCAAACGAGCCGCAACCGATCGAGCAGCGATTCTGCGGGGTTGCGTATGGCCGATGATCCCATCAATCCCCCGGCCCATTTCTAGGCAAATTTTGGGGAGCTGCGTCGATTTTCCCGATCCCGTCTCGCCGGCGACGATCACCACAGGATGCCGGGCGATTGCTTCAGCAATCTCCTCGCGACGTGCGAGAATCGGCAGATCCTCGTCGTAACGGATTGCGGGGACATGAGTAATTCGACGCTGCCGCAACTCAATCGACTGCTCTAGCTCCTGCGCCAGCCGTTCCAGGTTGCGGTCAAATGGTCTTCCCGCGGCGCGGGCCTGCTCGATATTTCGCAACCGGCGGCGCAGGCGAAAGCGGTCGCCGCCCCATGCGTCGTTCAACGAAGATTTTAGCTGTTCAACCGATAATCGGGTTTCTGGCTCCACGGGTCCCCGCAGCTGATCACGAAATCGCCGCATCCAAGCGGCGCTACGCTTGCGCGATAGCGAAGGTTGGACTGCGTCGCAGGCATTTTGCTCTGGGTGTTGACCTCACCCAACGGCGAAGACTCGCCCCTCATTTCCTACATTTTACGGGGGCGGCCGTAAGTGCAAAGGCTGGTCCCCGCCACCACCAAGAGCCAATTCGGTCGGTCCAGGTTCGCGGCGGAATCGCAAACGTCTCGCGACCGGCGCTTAGGTGAGATACGTCGATTGGTTGATGGTCAGGCCTGGGCGAATTTTCGCGGCGAGTTCTTCTGCGTTGAGGGCAAAGCGGGGGTTGATTTCGACGGCCACGTCGGGAGCGACGGTAACGCCGACCGCCTCCAGCCAGCGGCGATGCAGGGCAATCATCGCTGCCTGAGCAGTTTCGGGCGTATCAAAAGCAGCGCCCGAGGCGTTCTTGACCGGGGCGAAAATCTCCTCCTTGACGCCTTCCACAACCAGGGCTGAGCGCGCGTGTGGCAGCAGATCGAAAATAAATCGTTCGAACTTGATCGCATTGGGACGCGACGGGGTCGTCAACCGCCCCTGCGCGTCCAGGCATGGGGTTTCTTTTTCAGCCCGATGGTACGGCAGGATTTCGGGGTCGGCCGCAGCGCGACGCAGAAAACGAGCGTCGAACACGTGAATCGCGGTATTGCCCGCCCACAGCCGCAAGCCACCGTCGGCGTTTCGCTGCTGTCCGATCTCGGGAGGCAACTCACTGTATTCAAGAATTTGGACTTTTCCGTCAATTGCAACAATGTTCCCCACCCGCTCTTGCGGATGGCTCTTGCTGACGGCGAGAGTCGTCATTTCGGAGCCTGCCGCCAAATGGAATCCAATCAGTTCAGGATCACAACACGGGGCCAGCGGATTATCGACCTGACAGTAAAAGAACAGCTCCACACCACGCATGATGGCCGCGTCCAACCCACCGCTAGCCATCAAAGCCTCCACCATGCCGCCATGACCGTTGGGGGCCAAACATAATGCGTCGCGGGCGGCCATCAGAACTTTACCCGTCTCGATACTTACCGCGGGCATAACTCCTTGGCGGAAAACATGGAGTTCCTGCGGCTCCAGGCCGAAACGATCGTTTTGCTCCAGATACTCCACCGTCTGGGCGTGCGTGGCTTGGCTCGTCATCAGATAGACGGGAATCCGCACATTGTACCGCTGGCCGACCGCCAGAATGCGGTCCATCAGTATTTGCAAGAGCGAGCGGCCAGAAACAGGTCCAACGGGAATGGCGCCTTTGGGGCATGGACTGCCCAGGCGCGTACCTTGTCCTCCGGCGACGATAATGACGCCCACTTTGCCTGCCTGCAGCGCTGCTTCACCCCAGCGTCTCGCTTCGGCGGCGCGCTCTTTTCGGTCGGGATCCGCCAGGCGGATTGCGGGGGGCGCCTCGGCGCGGCGAACCGCTTCGGTCCACTGTCTTCGTGGTGCGTCGTCATGCACCAATTGAGCGAGGCGCTGAAAATCGACGGCGTCGATTTGCTCTGCAAGCTGGCGTCGCTGCTGGTCGGAAAGCTCATCCCAATAGCGCAAGAGATGCTCCTGGCCATAACGAGCCAGTCGCGCCGCGATGGCGTTTTGCCCTCCGAGCCCCGTTAAGGCGCCTAATTGTAGCAACGACACGTGGCCACTCTCCCCAAATCACGGCACGTTCGAAACCGCGGGGCCGGACCATCCCGACATTCCCCAGGTCGACCATGCCTCGTTCTCCGAGGGCCTAGAGCCGTCCCTGCACCCAGGCATACGCTAGCCAACACAGCAGTGGAAACAAGACGAAAATCGCCGCGTAAGTAAACAGGGTCGTCCACACGCGTCTCGGCCACCGGGCCATGGTCTTGTCGGCCTTGTCTGGGGGTGTTTCGCGTCAGACTGGCGGCCACCCGCCTATAGAAAGAATAGAACACGAAACCACACGGAGCCTAACGGGCGCCGCAACCCGAGACAAGTTCGCTTTGTCGCCGCCGGAAGCAGATCGCTCCGTTAATCATTCTCAATCGTTGCGATTAGCCCCTCTTCGGGGCGTTAAGGCGACAATAGCCCCCTGCCCACCGTTGAACGCGGCGCCCCGTGAGATGAAGGAGATACGCCAGCAAAAATAGGTACAAGGTTTCCACAAGTATTACGCACGCAATTCCCGACGGGATCGATTCGATACGCCCCACCAGAGCGCCGGCGGCCGTGTTGACCATTAAGACGGCGGGCCAGATCCACCACCGTCCTCGCGAGGCCGCATACGACGCAAAAGCAAGATTCGCTGCCATTGCGAACGTCGCGCAGTAGACCAGGGCAATCATCAGAAATTCCGATGGGAACGCCGCGGCGCGGGCCAACGCCGCCAGAAGTGCAATCGCCGTTGTCAGACCAAACAAAGCGCCCAGCGAATACCGCCACGGCGCCTGCGTTGTGTGTTCTTCAAGGGATGCGGGGAGTTGCGCGATTCGCCATCCCGCCAGTCTTAATCCAACAAGCGGCGCAACCACCGCGGCAGCGACCGTCAGCAGAAAACCTAAGCACTCAGAAAATGGCGGGTTGATTTTCAGCGATAGGGGATACGCCAGCATTGCAGTTGCCGCGAGGGCCGCCACGAACCGCACCAGCCATGAATTACGCCCCATCGCCACCCATGCCCAGACGAAAGCGGTTTGCCCCAACGTCAGCCCCAAATAGACGAACGAAACCAGCGTTGGACCGCGCGTTGGAATCGCCGCCAAGACGGTGTCGGCCGTCAGCGTCGCCACCAACGCCAGCGCCACGAGTACGCGATGCGCGACGCGCACGGCAGGATCTGGCGGCATTGGCGCGAGGGTTGTCGCTAGACGAATCACGCTTAGTTGTCATTCCGGGGCAAAGTGCTACCGCTCCAGCAATTCAAACGCCTCAATTACTTTTTCGCGATGTCGGCTTCCAAAAACGAGCACCATCAGTTGCGTCATAATCTGTCGCTCATCACGCGTGAGAAATGCTTCGCCCCCGCCAACGCGAGCAATCTCGTAGAACTCAGGAAGCGGCGCCCCACTCCGGCAGGTCACGGTACTGACCACGCCGTTTTGCTCGCGGTGGAAATCGCCGGCCAGCGTCAGGCAGTACTGTAATTTGTTCCGGTGCGGAGGCGCGTCGCCGAACAGGAGAATCACCTTCCGAGCATTTGGACGGAAATGGTTATTATTCAATACCCATTGCAAGCCTTCGTGGACGGCTTCGGGATGATCGCCGCCGCCGCCCGCCTCGATAGCGTTCAAGAAGTACCGCACCTCGCCCAAATTGCCCGTAAGCGGCAAGCCCTTGGCCACAAACTCATCGCCTTGGTCACGGTAAGTACAAATACCAATCCGGGCCTTCGGCACGAGTTTGAAGAGTATCTGGCCAATTCGCGAGATCTGCGCTTTGACCTCATTGATTTCGCCCGACATACTGCCGGTGCTGTCAAACGTAATCACGATATCCAGACCGTGGCGGCGTAAGTTCTGGATCATGCCTTCCCATCCGCCGTCGCCTCCTGAACCGCCGCCAACGCTGACCGCCCCTAGGTCGAAGCTACCCATATCGCCGCCGCTGGGCGATAGTGACGCCACCGCCAGATCGACCGTATCGCTCGAAGTATCGGCGCTAATTGGCGGTTGGACCTCCAAGGGTTCTTCGAATTGGGCGGCCTCCGAGGTTTGCTTGACCACTTCGGCCACATCCAACGATTCTTCTTGGTCCTGCGTGAGTTGCTCCGACGGCAGAGAGCCAAGGAGGACTTCTTCGGAGTCGCCTAGCCCTTCCGAACCGCCGTAAGTAACCATCGCCAGCGCGATGACCAAGGCCATGTGGATCACACATGACGCAAGGGCCGAAATTGAGTTCGACAGCCATTGTTTGCGGCGAACCACCGCGTCATGCTCCGCGGCGTACAGGGCGCTCTCAGATCGGAAGTCGTCGGCGCGGGGTAAGAGAATGATCTCGCCGCAACGGGGGCACTTCCCCTCGGTCCCCAGTTGTTCGGGGGTGATGGTGAATCGCCACCCACAATGAATACAGGCAAGCTCCATGTTGGCCTCCTTCCTGTCGCGGCTGGCTCAGAGGCCATAACGACGCCCGGCCGTTGTCAGCCACGGGGATTGTAATTGCGAATTCTCGCTTCGATGCGGGAAGTATCGGGTAATCAACGGATGAGGCGACTCAACGCGGGGTGTGTAGATCTCTGTCCTTCCGGCGACCAGAGAAACCTTCTCACGCGATAGGCTCCACCTCGGGGGATCACTCGCCCTCTTCGGCGGCCGAAATCGGCAAATCAATTTTACCCAATTCAGTCGCCACGTGCCCACGATCATGTTCAGCAACGATCGCCACGCTTTTGGGCGGCGCCATTGGGTGATTTCCTCTCGATCGTTGCGTTGGTAGGCGCGGCCACAAATACACCACCGCTACTGCCAGGCGCCCCCATCAATCCAAGGAACATTTCGACAATGAAATGACCACAGAGCGGAGAGGAAATGGCATTCACTGCCCAACGACCAGAAGGGTGCTGTTTTTCATTCCACTCTATTTGGAAACCCATCTTCCTCCAAACAGAGCAAATAAAGCGATCGGGCAGCGTTGGGAGATTTAGTCTCCCCTTGCAGGGTGGCGTATTGCTCTTGACGGGGCGAGTTCGCATCGGCTATTACCCGCGCCGCGGGAATCTGGTCTTATCGGCAATTCTCATCCAGCATCTTGAGCAATCGTGCAAAGAAACATCCTGCTAACGTGCGGATTGTTGGTGTACGTCCTTTCTGCGACGACGGCTCCAGCATGGGGACAGCGAATTCGCTTCGCCCAAACTCCCACGCTTGCCCAAACGTCCGATGGCCAAGTCGACAACCAGGGAGAGGCAGCCTCGGCGGATGACACAGCCCAGGCTGGCGACGCTACGGTGCGCGCCGCGTCGCAGGCGGTTTCTTCGGACGCACGTCCACCGGCGCCTGCAACGTACGACCCCTCATCAGTACGGGTCTCACCGCCGCGCATCGCGAGAATGGGGGCCCCTCCGCCGGCCGAGTATCTAGAAACTCCACCGCCCTACGCCTTTGAACCTCAACACGAATACTCGCTCCACGACTATCCGCCGCCGGGATACGATCCGTACTGGTGGGGGCCCGAAAGCGAGTTCTACGGGCGGACTCGCCCTTGGTTGGGAAATCCCGGCATCTTGGGAACCTGGTGCGGTCAGTTCATGGCGCAATCGCGCGGAGCGCGCGTGTTCGGCGAGTTCTTATACCTGCGTCCGCGAGATACCGAAGTGGCCGTGGCCGTTCCCGGGCAAGCCCCGGTGGTTATGGGAGGCGTTCCTACGGTCGCCGTGCCTCAGGGCGAAACCCTCATGCTCAATTTGGACCATTCACCGGGTCTGCGCGTGGGCGCGGCGCTGCCGGTGCAGGACTGTGTCACGGTGCAGTTGGCGTGGGCAAAACTGGAAACCGACACCCACGAAAGCCGGCAACTCACGGCCGACGAGCTGAATCAGAATCGGGTGTTGTTTCCGCTGTTAATTCACCCCCTCACCGCCTTGCCGAACAACGTGACGAATGTCGCCGCCAGCGGACAACTTGACGTTGACTTCGAACTGGTCGACCTCGACGCGCGCCTCATTTTGCTGGAAGGTCACGGCTTCAATCTCACAGGTTACGCGGGCGCGCGGTGGGCAGAGCTGGATCAACTGTTGACTGCGAACTACTCAATTAACGGCGGAACCATCGTCAACGTTGGAGCGAACTACGAAGGAATCGGCCCCCGAGTGGGCCTTGAGGGTTATGGACCGATCGGCCGGTGGGGCTTTGGTTACTATGCGCGGAGCGACGTGAGCTTTTTATACGGTTCTTCGCGCGGCGATTTCCGGCAGTATCAACAAAACAATCCTGCCAACCCGCAAATTTTCAATGAATGGAAAGCCGACCGCCTTTCGCCCGTCTATGAATTAGAAGTCGGTTTCCAATGGATGGGCCCGCGCAAACACCTGCGGCTCAGCGCCGGCTACATGATGAGCGTGTGGTTTAACACCATCACGACCGAAGAAATCGTCCAGGGCCTTCAGGACAATCAGTTTGACGACCTCAGCGACACCATGACTTTCGATGGTTTAACGGCGCGGGTCGAATTCCGCCTCTGACAATCTCCAAAAGGCGTTTCCTACCACCAAAGCCGCTAAGCGCCGCCGGGGACCGCTTAGCGGCTTCCCCAGGCTCCAACCGTTTTTCGGTTCTCAGTTATCTTTCTTGGTCTGCAACGCGACGCGCTTGATCCTGGCGACGCAGCTTCGGACTTGACGCTTGCATGGGGTTTCCTGTATTACCGTCCCGCTTTTGAACTTTATCTTATCGACACTCAACCCCTTGCAACTTGAGACAACGTGCAACCAAGTCGCATTTTTTTCTGGGGCCTGATTCTGGGGGCCGGGGTGCTTGCAGCGACGCCCGCGTGGGGGCAGCGTTTGCGGTTTTCGCAATACAACGGCTCTGGCGCACAGACCTACCCGGCGCCGGCGACCACGCCTGTGCAGCCAGGCACGGTTGCACCGGGCATAACGCCCATTGCGCCGCCCCCGGCGTATGATCCCAATTTCGACCCCTATTCCACGCGCCCCGACGCGGCGCCCCCGGCGCTGTTAGGTCCGCCTGCCAGCGTCTACGGCCCCGCACCGGTGGCCCCAGGGATTGGAACGACCGATCCTTTCTGCGGACCGTCGTACGGGCCGGCCTATCCGCCAGTTCAACCGCCGACACTCTTTCCTGGAACAACGGTCGCCCCGGGCGTGGTCACCGACCCTCCGCTCAAACTGTTCCAAAATATCCGCATTGAAGGCACGTACATTCACGACGAAGGCGATCGAGACTTCCTGGGAATCACCGAATGGGAGGTCGCCACGACCTTGGCCTACCCCAACTTCGCCTATAGCGGACAGCCCTTGTTGATCTCGCCCGGCTTTGGAATGAATCATTGGGCCGGCCCAGCGACCGATCCGGGCGCCATGTTCTTTTCCGACCTGCCAAGCGAGGTTTACGGAGCGTGGGTTGACTTTGGCTGGTTCCCGAACAGCCGGTTCGCCTCGCAGGTGAGTTACGAATTAACCACGCGCATCGGCGTCTACAGCGACTTCCAGGAATTCAATGAACACAGCCTGCGCACCATGGGCACCGGCCTCATTAAGCTGCGTCTGACGCCAACGCTAACGGCGAAGGTGGGTGTCGAATACATTGATCGCGCCGACGTTAAGCTCTTGCCTGCGGGCGGTTTCCTTTGGACACCCAACGCGCACACGCGGTGGGATATTTACTTCCCCCGTCCCAAGCTGGCCACCTACTTTACCACACTCGGCAACACCGAAATCTGGTGGTACGTGGGCGGTGAATACGGCGGCGATAGCTGGACCATTGAGCGGGTCGATTTCCGCGATCCCGCGCGTCCCACCTTCGCCGATCGGGTGGACTACAACGACATCCGCGTCGCGATTGGCCTAGAATGGTTCAACCCCTACGGGATGAAAGGGTTCCTCGAAGGCGGATACGTCTTTGAGCGAGAAGTGGTCTATGTGGAGCGACCGTCCGACAGTTTCCGCCCCGACGACACCTTCCTGGTGCGCGCCGGTCTGGCGTACTAAGCCCACAAACTCCACGAAACCGCATGCATCCGCTTACGGCCGAGAGCTGCACCAGAAAGACGCCTTTACCCGCGCTTCATGGCGCGTTGAACGGCAGCGCCCATGTCGGCAGGGCTTTCGGCCACTTCAATATTGGCGGCGCGTAATGCGGCCACTTTCTCTTCGGCCGTACCTTTGCCGCCCGAGATGATAGCGCCAGCGTGGCCCATCCGTTTGCCCGGCGGCGCCGTACGGCCGGCAATAAACGCCGCGACAGGCTTGGTCACGTGATCGCGCACGTAGGCGGCCGCTTCTTCTTCGGCTGAACCGCCGATTTCTCCGATCATTAAAATTGCTTCGGTTTCGTCGTCATCCTGGAAACGCTTGAGCAAGTCAATGTACGACGTACCAACGATCGGATCTCCGCCTAATCCCACGCACGTGGTTTGCCCCAACCCCAAATTCGACAACTGCCAGACCGCTTCATACGTAAGCGTTCCACTGCGGCTCATCACCCCGACCTTGCCGCGCTTGTGAATGTAGCCCGGCATGATCCCAATCTTGCATTCCTCGGCCGTGATCACACCCGGGCAATTGGGGCCGATCAACACGGCATCACTTTGACGCACCCGCTCGTATACGTAAACCATGTCGAGTACGGGTACGCCCTCGGTAATGGCGACGATGGTTTTGATTCCCGCGTCGAGGGCTTCAAGGATCGCGTCGGCGGTAAATGCAGCGGGAACGAAAATCATCGAAGCGTCGGCCCCGGTCTTCTCGACCGCCTCAGCCACCGTATCAAACACGGGGAGACCGTGGACCTTCTCGCCGCCCTTGCCCGGCGTTACGCCGCCAACCATCTTCGTGCCGTAATCCAGGCAGCCCTTCGTGTGGAACTCACCGGCCTTGCCCGTGATGCCCTGGCAGATGACCTTGGTGTCTTTGTTGACGAGGATGCTCATCGGGATTGATTTCGATAGGCGGCGTATGTGGGCGGGACGCCTCCCGCCACGGAACGGTCAAAAACGAGATTGAATGCCACGTGTACGGTCAACGCGCCGCAGCAACGACCTTCTTGGCGGCGTCGGTCAAGTCTTCAGCGGTGATAATATCGACGCCGCTCTCGGCAAGCAGACGCCGGCCTTCCTGCACTTCGGTTCCTTCCAAGCGAACCACAAGCGGCACATTAAAGCCGACGGTCTTATAAGCCTCGAGTAACGCCGTCGCGATGGTGGTGCAGCGCATGATGCCACCGAAAATGTTCACCAGCACCGCTTTCACCTTCTTGTCGCCCAGCAAGATGCGGAAGGCTTCGGTTACTTGCTCGGCGTTGGCGCCGCCGCCAACATCCAGGAAGTTCGCCGGTTCGCCGCCATGCAGTTTGATGATGTCCATCGTGCTCATGGCCAGCCCCGCGCCGTTCACCAAACAGCCGATGTTGCCATCCAACTGCACGTAACTGAGGCCTGCTTCGCCGGCCCGAACTTCGGCGGGATTCTCTTCCGACAGATCGCGCAGTTCGACCAAGTCTTTGTGGCGGAAGAGGGCGTTGTCGTCAAAGCTCACCTTGGCGTCCAGGGCCACCATCTCGCCATCCGACGTGATGACCAACGGATTCACCTCGACGAGGCTGCAGTCACGATCCACAAACAGACGGCACAGGGCCTTCATGAACTTTTCGGCGCTGCGCACCGTGGGGCCCGTAATCCCCAGCCGCCAGCAAAGCGTGCGAACCTGGTAACTCAGAAGCCCCACCGCGGGGTCAAAGTGCGCCTTGAATATCTTCTCAGGCGTCTCGGCGGCTACCTTTTCAATTTCCACGCCGCCTTCACTCGACACCATAAGCACCGGCTTCTTGGCGGCCCGGTCCAGCACCACGCCCAAGTAAAGCTCGCGGGCAATGTTGCACCCCGACTCGACCAAGACTTGGTTAACCGTCTTACCTTCCGGACCCGTTTGAATGGTCACCAGCGTATTGCCGAGAATGCGCTGGGCCACTTGGCGGGCTTCGTCGGCGCTTTTGACCAGTTGCACGCCGCGCTGTTCGGGGTGCTCTTTGATCGTCCCTTTACCGCGGCCCCCGGCGTGAATCTGCGCCTTCACCACACAAACAGGGCTGCCAAGGGCCTCGAAGGCCTTGGCCGCCTCGTCAGGGGTGCGAGCCACTTGGCCGGGCAAGACAGTTACCCCGGCTTCGCGAAAGAGTTGCTTGGCCTGAAATTCGTGAATTTTCATGAGCGGCGGTATCCGGCTGGGCGGTGCGCTTGGCCTCTAGCGGCTACGCACTAAGGTACCGGAAAACCGTCGGCTGACAAGTGGCGGACGGCCAGGAACACCGCGAGATGAAGAACCTCTTTTTTGAAGTTCTTCCTCACGCGGCGGGCTTCCCTTTTCCGCCCGCTTTTACTTTTCCATCCAAGCTAAGCAGACGTCGCCAGCGATATCGTCCAACGTCGACTCAAACGGATCGTGCGGCTCCTCGCTTTCGCCTTCGGCCTCGGGGTTGAAGTTGCCAGGCATTTGCGCGAGGATGCGCTGAATCACCCGAAGCACGTCGTTGAGTTCGACCATGCCATTCCCGTTCACATCGAGGAACGGCGGCGGAGGCGGCGGATTCGTTACCGGCGGCAGGATTCGCACACCGTTTTGCCGCAGGTCGTTGACCAGGATGAGCACGTCGAAGAGTTCGACGCGACCATTGCCGTCTACATCTTCAGGATTGCCGATGTTGGTGTGTCCACTGTCCCCACCTCCACCGCCATCGGCCTGCACCTGAATCAGATAATCCTCGACCTCGCCCGAGTTCGCCGGTCCCGTCGGCCCCAAGTTCTGCTGAGCGCTAAACCGGAAGCGTGCGAAGACCGGTCCATCGGCGACTCCTGCGGGTGTGGTTACGAAGAACTGATTGTCGCCCGCCACAACCGCCGCGCCGGCGATAATCCGTTCGTCGGCGTCGAATGTTCCGTTCCGATTAAAATCAATCCACGCGTTGACATAACCGCTAGCTGACGCGTTCACCGTGATGGGGGTCACGCGGTTGGGCGCCAGCGGGCCGGCAAACCGTACGCCGTCTTCGTCGCCCCCGGTGTACGTGAGAACCGAAACGGTATCGGAGCCGAAGTTGCCCGTGAGGATGTCGGTGATGTTATCCCCGTCCAGGTTCGTTACGACCAGAGTCGAAGGGCCGTTGCCAGTACGGAAAACCGTCGCCGCAGGGAACTCGCCGGCGCCGTTGTTGCTTAGCACGGCAATGGAGTTCGCCATTTGCAGCGCTACCGCTAGATCAATTCCGGGTTGGCCGTCGAACGTTCCCGCGGCAATGCTTACCGGACTTCCCGGCACGTTGAAGGTTTTCCGATTGGCATTCGGGAACACGCCCGCGCCGTTGTTGTACAACACCGTAACCGTGCCCGACGTTTCATTGGCAACAGCCAGGTCGCGATCGCCGTCCCCATCCAAATCGGCGATGACTACGTCACGGGGATTGACGCCCACCGTGTAATTGACGGGGAAATTAAATCCGCCCCCGGCGCGGCGCGTCATGACCGAGATATTGTTCGAATCGCGATTGACGATCACCAAGTCGTCAAGCGCGTCATTATTGACACGGCCCACCTCGATGGTGATCGGGTTAAGGCCGACCGGGAAGGTCAACGCAGGATCGACCGGTTCGAACGTCAACGTGGCGCCGCCCGCATTGATGAGCACCGCCAGATCATTCGTCTCCGGCCGGGTCACCAGGATGTCAATGTCGCCATCGTTGTCGAAGTCGAGAGCCACTACATCCGACTGAACACCGCCGGCCGGGAACGTTTGGGCGGGCGCGAAAACTCCAGCGCCATCGTTGAGCAGCACCGCCACGTCGTTGCTGCCGGCATGAGCGACCACCAGGTCCAGACCGTTCACGCCATCGATATTGGCGGCAAAGACGCCGACCGGCTCAAGTCCGACCGCAAAATTCGTTGCTGGCCGGAAGGTTCCATCAGCGCGTCCCAGCGCCACCGAGACGTTGTTGGACGCGCGGTTGGCCGTCACCAAATCGGGAATGTTGTCCCCGTTCACATCGACGTAGATCAAGTCAATGGGTTGATCACCCACGGCATAGTTCACCGGCGGAGCGTAACCGCCGCCATTTGCGTCATCGCCGGTGGCGTCGGCCGATGGTTGTCCATTCGGTTCGCCGTCAAGCCGTTGTCCCAGGTGGAATCCGGGCACAATCGCGTGACGGGCGCCGTTGCTACCGAGAAGCGTGCCGTAGGAATCGGGAGCATCGCCGAAATCGAAGCTCGCACGGTTGCCGAAATCCACATCAGGCGTGGGCAGCCCAGGATAGACGATCTTGCGGTGGAAGCCACCCACGGGGAAGGTTACCTCTGTGCCGGGCAACACATATTCCCGGATGATGTACTCTCCAGGAAGCAAATCGCGAATTTCGTACTCGCCGCGTGCATTGGTGATTGCAGCAGGCTCTCCGATGTTCAGCACCCCGTCCTCGTTGATGTCGATGTAGATAATCGCGCCGCCAATGCGAGGTTCATCGGGCGTGCGAATGCCGTCTCCGTTCAGATCGTTCCATTTCACGCCCTGGATCGATCCACGGCGCAGGCGGTTACCGAAGTCCAACCCCGTAGCGATCTGTCCCGCTCGCAAGCGGATACGGTGCGCGCCATCACCGCCGGGAGTGGTCTGTTCAAATCCGGGTGGCTCCACCTCGCGCACCGTATAGGAGCCGGGCGGAAGGTTGGTGAATACGTAATTGCCGTTGGCGTCGGTGACTGTTTGCGGCTCGGTCGGATCGAGGACGCCGTCGTCATCGAGGTCGAGATAAATGGTCACGCCCGGCATGCCCGGTTCGTTCGGGCCTCGCGAGCCAGAACGGTCCTCATCTTCAAACTTCGTGCCGCGAATCTCCGCCGGATCGGGCACGTTGCCGAAGTCCAGATCGGTCACCACATCGCCGGCGTTCTCGATATCGGCGATGTGGAACAGCGTGGCGGGCGCCGTTTGCGTCCAGTTCGGCTGATTGACCTCGCGAATGTGAATCATCCCCAGCGGCACACTCAACGAGTACATGCCGTTCTGGTCGGTCACCGTCGACGGTTCGTTGGAATCGCGAACCCCATTCTCGTTCAGGTCGGCATAAATCACGAAGCCCGGCACGCCTGGCTCCCCCGGGTCGCGCATACCGTTGGAGTTCAAGTCGGCGAACTTTGTACCTTCGACGCGGCCGAACTGTGGCGTCGGAGGCGGTGTGGTGCCGCGCGGCGGGTGGCCGAACACCGTGGTGGTGACGAACACCACAAAGCCGTTATTGGGAACATTGAGGAACTCTTGCCGCAGCGCGACAGCGACGTCGGCATCTTCGCCCACATCGCGAATATTGTTCCCATCGGCGTCGCAGCAGGCGTTGCCCCCGGCGCCGGTTACATCGTCAGCCAACGGGTCGCCGTCAACGATGGCCTGCAAAAGCGGCCCTGGCGGCTTAACCGGCAGAGCGTTCCCGGCCAGGCCCACTTCCCAACGCTCAGTGCGGGGCACATTATCGATCGAGCTTTGGATTTCGACGAACGTTGGATCGTTGGTCGGGTTGTTGTTCGCCATGTCGGTCTGGAAGACGCTATCGACGCCGCGGCGAACGTCGAAGATGCGCCGGCCGCCGCCGTCCTCAAGAGGCGTGTTGCCGGCCCCGCCTCCCGCGGTCGAGAACAGGTCGCCGTCCCAATACCGAACCAATTCAAAGCTGATCGGACCGCCCGAAACGTTCTGGATTGTGTACTCCTGGACCAGCGCCGTACCGTCCTGCGATCCCATGAACTCCAGGTCTACTAACGTTTGCCGCAGGTCGAAGCGCAACTGCGCGCCGGCGGGGATGTCGCCGGCATTGCTGGGACGCGGAACGTTATTCGGCCAGAAGAACCGGCTGTGCCGCTCCAGGTTGTTCTGAGGAGTCGAGGGGCTGGGATCCAGGAAGAACCCATTCACGTTGTTGCCTGTACCGCCGATGGTCCCCGCGGTGAGGAACTCCCGCGAGGTCCCAGGAGCGATGATGCGAATGGCGATGCCCGATTCGTAGGTGGTGCCAAAGGCAATTCGCGGCCCCTGCGGATTAAACACCGCATCATCCACATCATTCTGCTGCGGCCGGTTCGGAAGGTTCACCTCCAGATCGGGCGAATTGCCAAACGCCCCTTGCTCGTTCACTTGAATGAACACCTGGCCTTCGCCCTGACCATTGGTCAGCACCGCCAGTAGCGCCCGCTCCTCCAGCGACTGGAGCGCCAAAGAGCGCCGCCGCGCGGGAGTGCGACGCGGCAATGCCTTGGGACGTGGCTTGCGGTTCTTGAGCAATCGACGAATCATCGTGTGGACCTTTGGAACGCCGAAGCGTCGGTTTAGTTCATCTTGAGCCGCCGCATGCCGTCGACTCGCGGGCGGCATTCCGTCTCGCTAAGCGAGACGCTACTCCGTGACTATTAACTTTTATTTCCCCGCGCCGCGCCAAGCGAGCGTCACGTCCGCTGCAATAACGTCCAGGGAATCTTCCCACTTGTCGCCGTCGGATTCACCACCGGCCACTCCGAAGGTATCGTCGGAGGACCACGACGGGTCGCCGGCCGAGCCTTCCTCCTCATCAGGCAACCGATCATCCCAAGGCGCTGGCGCCGATTCGCCCTCGTCGCTCGTCTCCTGTTCGGTCGACGTTGGCGTGGAGGTCAGAATCAACACATCGCCCGCCGCCGACGGTGCGGCCGTTTCCAACGACGAAGCATTCTCGCCTTCCCCTTGGAGAACGGCTTCGCCCTCGGCGGCCATCTGGGCCAGCACACCGTTGATGACTAACAGTACGTCATTCAACGTAACGAAGTTATCGCCATTGGGATCAAGGAACGGCGGCGGTGTCTGGCCCGGTGTTGAGGGCAGCGGGTGCGCCACGCCATGGGTGCGCAGATCGTTGACCAACACCAGTACGTCGGCCAGTGTTACTAGGCCATCGGCGTTGACATCGAGCGGATTGCTCGGATTGGTGAACGACGAAAGCGGTGGTCCACCGCCTCCGGGCGGAGCGATCGTCACGCGATAATCTTCCACCTCGCCCGCATTCGCTGGCCCTGTCGGCCCCAAGCCAAGCTGATCGCTAAAGCGGAAGCGAGCGAATGTATTGCCCACCACGGCGTTGGCAGGAACGGTGAAGAAAATGCGATTCACCCCTGCACTCAGACGCTGATCGACCACCACCTGCTCGCCGGGATCGTTCCAGTCGCCATCGCCGTTGAAGTCAAACCACGCCGAGAGCACGCCCGCCGCCGAAGCGATCACCTCCAGTGAGGCAGGACCGCCAGCAACCAACGGCTCCGGCGAGAACACCACACCGTCTTCATCATCGCCCGCAGCGCCCAGGAAGGTAATGGTGTCGCTCGACTGGTTCACCACGATGACGTCGGCGCCCGAGTCGGCGTTGAAGTCGCCCGTTACTACATAGACGGCAACGTTGCCACCCAAGATATCGGCGCCGCGGACGAACACGCCCGCATTGTTCACCAGCAGCGCAACCCGACCCGAATTCCGGTTCGCAACCACCAGATCCAAGTCGCCATCGCCGTCGATATCAACAGGGCTCAGCGAACTGGGCAAACCTCCCGCGTCGATAATTTGCGCTGGAAAGAACGTGCCGTCACGGCGATTCAGTAGGACATGAACGGTTGCGTCGTTGGCGTTCGCAACCGCGACATCTTGCCAGCCGTCACGGTTGAAGTCGGCCACGGTCACCGCCAGCGGTTGATCGCCCACGGCGTACGTCTGTGGCGGAGCGAACGTGAGCTCGCTGTCGACAATGCCCAGGTTGAACAACACCGAAAGGTTGTCCGAGGCCGAATTCGCCACAATGAGGTCAAGCCGGCCGTCTCGGTTGATGTCGCCAAGCGTTACGTCAACTGCCGGTCCTTCGTCCACATCAAACGTAAGCGCCGGCGCGAACGTCATGTTGCCGCTGACGATCCCCTCGTTCAACAGGACGGTAATGGTGTCGCTGCCGAAGTTGGAAATGGCCAAATCGGCGTCGCCATCGCCGTCCAGATCGCCGGCGACAATCCCGCGCGGCAGCATTCCGGCGGCGAAAGTCTGGGCAGGAGCAAAGGTGCCGTCGCCGCGGTTGAGCAGGATCGACACGGTATTGTCGCCCGTATTCGTCACCGCGAGATCCACGTCGCCATCGCCGTCCAGGTCGGCGCCGGTCACGCGAGCCGGCTGAATCCCCACGGGGTAGTTGACCGGATCAGGGAAGGTGCCATCGATATTGTTCAACAACACCGAAATACTGTTGGACGCCTGATTGACGACCACCACGTCCAGCCCGCGCAGTCCATCCAGGTCGGCGACAAACGCCGAAACCGGCGAATCTCCCACGGGGTAATCCACTCCAGCATCAAAATTAGCGCTAGATACATCATCGCCCGTCGCCGTGGCGTTGGGTTGTCCATCGACGTCGGCGTCAACGCGCGAACCAAGGTAGAACCCGGGCCGAATTCCGTGCGAGGCGCCATCTTGGGCTTGCGTAGTGGGGTACGGAGCCGGCGCGTCGCCATAGTCGCGGAAAGCGCGATTGCCAAAATTGATATTGCTGATGTCTCGGCCGGCCAACACGGTGACTTCCTGCGAACCATCGCCGCCGGGGAAAGTTTGCGTTGAACCGCTAGGCGAATACTCCCGCACCAGATACGTGCCCGGAACCAGACGATCGATCTTGTAACGGCCAAACTCATCTGTCACTTGCGAAGGTTCGCCGAGGTTAAAGACGCCATCTCGATTGACGTCGATGTAGATGATGACTCCCTCAACGCCCAACTCGTTGGCGTCTTTGATTCCGTTACCGTTGGCATCGTTGAACTTCCGACCCGAAATACTGCCGCGCTGGCCGTAGTTGCCGAAATTCACGTCAATGCGAATCTGGGTCGGCTGCAGATCAATCAGATGCACCCCACCGCCCGTGGAATCAGGGAATGTCTGAATTTGGCCAATCGGAACGATCTCCGAAACCGTGTAGGTTTGGGGGGCAAGGTTCGTGAAACGGTAGGAGCCGTCAGGCCCCGTTTCAACCTCGTCAATAAGCGTTCCTTGGCTGTCGAAAAGTTGGATGGTTACGCCCGGCTGGCCTGCTTCGCCCGCGTCACGCCGTCCGTTGCCATTCTCGTCGAACCACTTATAACCGCGAATCTCACCAGGTTCGCCGACGTTCGCAAAATCTAGCCCGCTAATACTCCGCCCAGGACGATCGATCGAAACGATGTAGAAGCCATTGCCAACCGTTCCCGACTCAATTGGCTGAATGGGCGAATCCGCGCCGGCAAAGGGGAAGGTCAGATCCCAACCGAAGCGATCGACCTCGCGCACCACGTAGTTGCCAAAACCGAACTGGTTAATCAGTTGGGTCGTGTCGATAACGTAGTTCCCGTTGGCGTCGCTAACGGCCGAAGGCTCATGCGGGTCGAGAATTCCGTTATTGTTCTGGTCAACGTAGAAGGTGAATCCCGCCAGTCCCGGTTCGTTGGCGTCGCGCACGCCGTCGCGGTCCAGATCGTTCCATTTGTGGCCGCGGAGCTTATTGCCTTCTCTTTCCGTCCCGTAGAAGATCAGCTCGTAACTGTCGAACGTTCCTACGTCGCCGGTGACCAAGTCGCGAACGGTAATGGTCCATTCGCCGTTGATCGACTCGCCCCAATGGCGAACCGTGCTGAACGACCAATTGTCATACGCACCGGGCGCACCCGCCACAATACGCTGTTCAGCCAGGATCGAGCGCGTGCCCGAAGGCGATGTCAGCACGACCTCCAAGTCGCCCGAGTAAGTATGCGGCGCCGTGAAGCGGACTTCGATATGTTCAATGTTGAGGTCAACGTCGCTATTGACATCCACCGTCGATGAGACGCCGGTCACATTATTGTCGGGAATGGGCAGCCCGACCGTAATCACTCCAGTCGAAACGCTAATCTCGGGGTTGACCGTCGTCCAGTTCTCCGCCGCAGCCACCGCCGCTTCAGCGTCGATCACGCCAAACCCGTACTTGTGGTTGACGAAATATCCGGCGCCGTTAAGCATCCAGTCGACGTCGGTGGGATCATTCACTCGCGCCGTTTCGACGAGGATATGCTGAACGTCACGATAGGTCAGATTAGGATTGGCCTCGAGCATCAAAGCGATAACGCCCGACACCAAGGGCGCGGCCGATGAAGTGCCGCCAAATTGCGACGTATAGTCAAGGTCGAGCAGCGGATCGCCATCGGCGGCCGTATCCACGAAATTGTAACCTTGGTCTCCAACACGATCCGTCGTGGTGATTCCGGCGGTCAAACCCGCCGAGTGCGCCGCCACCAGAATTGCCGCCCCTGGCTCGGCGTAGAACGACTGTTGGCCGTTGTTGTCCACGGCAGTGACTGCGATGACAAACCGCGAGTTGGCCAACGAGTCGTAGTTAATGTTGTCTTGGTTTAACAGGCCATTGCCGGCCGCAAAGACGAAGATATTGCCTAACCCGCCGCGCCCGTTGCGCACCGCGTTTTCCAACGCGGCCATGGTCAACGGTCCGCCTAACACGGTGCGATCGGCCAACGACCCGGAATCCGCTGGGCCCCAGCTATTGTTGTAAATGTCGATGGCGTCGTTTCCGGAAGGACAACGCCCGGGCGACGAACATGGCGTTAACCTGGTTCCCGAACTCGCCCGAAATCAGCCGCAGACCGCCCAGGATGGCGTCGGGGGCCACGCCGGTGACGCCCAGCATGTTAAAGCCTTGGGCTGCGGCAACGCCCGCCACGGCGGTGCCGTGATCGTCACCCACCGCGAAAATAGGGGAAGGCGACGGATCAGGGTCATTTCCAATAAAGTCGAAGCTGATCGAGGGATCGTAATTGGCCGCCAAGTCGGGGTGACTATGCTCCAGACCGTCGTCCACAATAGCGATATTGACGCCACGCCCGCGGTACGAGTCCCAAACATCGGTAACGTTCGCGTCTTCGCCCGGTTGGCCGCCATTCTGCCCTGTGTTGAACAGATGCCACTGGTCGGGGAAAAGCGGGTCGTCGGGAATGGCGCGCTTCTGCACCGAGTTGCGCGTCAGCGGGTAAAACAACGAAATGGCGTTAATACCCTTCAAATCAGAAACGACACTGGCGACCGAACGCCCCACAGGCGGCGTGTAAACGTAAGTTCCCTCGAGAACCCGCGTCGGCTCCAAGCGCCCTCCGCCCAGTCGTTGCGCAACCACGCCGACTTGGCTTGCGTCGGGAATTACGAGGACCCATTCCCGCACCGTCGACATCTGCTGCGGCGTGTACTTTGTCAGATCGGCCGCCTGGGTCAGCGCGCGGGCCACCGTTGGCGAATAAAAGTCCTCTAGCGCGCCAGCGTTCGTCGGCGTCGCCGTACTGACCACCGACACATGATGCTCGTTTCCAGTGACGACGACCGAACCGGGAACCACAACCGGGACAGGCGTCGACACAGGCGCTACGAGCGCCAACATCCGTCGATCCTCCAAACGCTCGGTCCGCAAGCAGCGACGCGGAACGCGGCGCAACGGATGCCGAGGTCGACGGAGCGAGAGTTTGGTTTTACGCGTCGAGAGGAATGCGTCAACCAATCGGGATTTCACGTTTAGGAACTCCTGCGGCATGGCGCCCGCCTGCAGCCGTTGGCTCCGTCGTACTCCAGGAAAGACCGGCGCTTGGGCAACTCATTTCCTTGGTCGGGGTGCGTCACCTACAGACTGCCCCCAGGGCAACGCCGGGAAGGCGGGTTCCTTCAATGGTAAATCGGCCTTCCCGTCTGTCAAACATCTCCGGCGGTGAAACGTCGAGAAAACGTGCCGACTTTCCCGCCGAAAACCGTCATACCTTGTAACGCAGTCCGTCGCCTTCCGAAACGTCACCTACGTGGGTGGCGTCTCAACCGTCCTCTCATTGTCATTACCGACGTCCTCACTGGACGCGGCGAGGAACGAGGGCGACGTGACACTCGCCCCCCCTGACTCGGCCGTGTGGGCTAACGCCCGGTGGCCTGTCGCTTGAGCACTTGCCGCCGTTATTTACCCGGCTGAGCATCGAGAATATCGTCGAAGGGGAAGTAATCTTCCAGATCTTCGACCTCATCCTCTTCGTTCTTGGTCCAGACTTCGCTCACATCGTTGGCGATGTCGGCCAAAGCCGCTTCAAACTCGAAGGTGCGGAAGCGCGAGTTCGCCAGCACCAATTCGTCGTTGAAGCGATTCGACGATTTTCGCTCTTGCTCGGTTCCGGCCGAATTTGACGGCTGCTGCCGTGTGGAGAAATCCAACGGCAACGTTGTCGTCGATGTGTCGGTTTCGCTCGCGGTGTAATCTCCGCTCGCTTCCCCTTCGGCCGCCAGGGCGGACAAAGCGGAAACAGCAGCGTTTTCCGCCTCGCCGCTCATACCGCTGCTGATCTGGGCGCGAAGAGCGGCAATGATCTGCTGTAGGTCGGCCACCGTGACGAGCGAGTCGCCGTTGACATCGACGAACGGCGCGGCGCCCGGTTGCACGAACAACTGATTCGCCGCCTCGGCCTGCGCCCGGGTGGGGAACAACTGGTGAATGTTCGGCGTTGGCTGGTTAGGACGCTGGTTGTTGTCACGAATGTCGTTGACAACCAACAACGCGTCCAAGATGGTAACAACGCCGTCGCCGTTCACGTCCAGATTATTGGACGGATTTTGCCAGAGCGAATCCGACCGCTGCAGAATGATCTGGTAATCCTCCACCTCGCCGTCGATCGCCGGACCTGTCGGTCCAAGGCCGCCCACGCTGCTAAAGCGGAAGCGGGCATAGGTGGGACCCAGCAGCGTGTCTTCCAGTCCGATCGGCACCTCGGGCACAGTGACATTGATGGTGTTCGCCGCGCTGTTAAGCGGCAGGTTGTCCGCGATCTTTTCGCTCGGCTCGAATACGCCGTTACGGTTGAAGTCGATCCACGCGTCCAACCGGCCGGGCGCCGAAGCAAACACCTCCAAGGCGACCGTGGCGCCCACGTTCATCGTCGCGCCGGCTAACAATCCGCCGCGAATCCGCACACCGTCTTCGTCGGCGCCATCGCCGTCTGCTGCGATCGAGGGGACACCGTCCAGTTCGGCGTCAACCTGGGTGCCCAGGAAGAAATTCGGCCGAATGGTGTGCCGCGGCCCGTCGCTGTCGATCGAAGTCCCGTAACTCTCCGGCGCGTCGCCAAAATCCAAGTCTTCGGGAATCTCGACCACAAACACCGTTTCTCCCGTCGGCCGGTTCGGCTGAAGCGGGTTGCCCGCGATGTCGTAAATGGCGTCGATTCCGTCGTCGTTCGGATTCGTAGGATTCGTCGGCGAGTTATCCAGGGTGATGCGGTAGAAGCCAGGCGGGTACAAGCCGCCCACGTCGCTGATCGAAATTGTGTCGTTCAGCGGATTGTAGGCGAAAATGTAATCTACGCCTAACTGCAACAAGGTTGGCGACGTAAGGTTGACGTCATCGGGATCGAAGAACTCGACGCGCACCTTGTCCGCCGTCACTGTGGAATCGTCAATGCCCGTTCCCGCGAAAGGATCGATGGGGTCCACGCCGTCGAGGAGCTTGATGTCGAACTGCGACACCCGCTGGCCCGAAGTTTTGACCAGGTTGACGGCCGGATTCTGATCCCGCCCTTCGGCGTCGTTGTCGCGGGGCACAGCCATTTCGGCCGTGGGGCCGACAAAGTCGACTCGGTCAATAGCGCCGCGGTCCACGAACACGTTCGTGCCGCCGCCGGCGCCGCCCGAACCGCTACGGCGGAACTGACCTAAGGCGTCGCGTTCGGGAACCACAATCGGGGACGGAGGAATACCGACCGACGCCTTCACGTTCGCCAAGCTTTGCCGCTCTTGGAGCGAGCTGAGACCCGTATCGATCGCCCGGCTACCCGCCTCGAGGTAGAAGTTGTTGTTGTCCGGGTTGGCAAACAACGGTTCGCCCGCCGCCAAGACGATCGTGCCGCGGCTGTCGCCATTTTGCAGGCCGACGTTCGAATTGGTCGTATTGTCTTGGAAAAGCGTATTGGCGATCACCGTATTGGGCTGGCTCGACGCATCGACCGTAATGCCCGTTTCAAAGTTCGCCACGATGTTGTTTAACAACGTGGGTCCGGCGTTCTCTTCCACCTGGATGCCTACGTCACCCGCATTGATGCCGTAGAACGTGTTGTTCACGATGCGGCCAAACGGCACGGCGGGGTCGGGTTGCCCGGCGACGGTGGCTTCACCGCTGAACAGCAAGCCGCCTACGCCGCTGCGAGCCACAATGTTATTCGTTATGACCACGCCCGGCACAAGGCGTTCGTCATTGAGCTCTTCCAGGTTGCGCACCGCTCCAGGCGACGTCTGACCGGTTACGGGATCACGGGTCGAGTCGACCACAATACCCCACTCCGCCGAATCAAAGATTCGGTTGGACGAGATGATCAACTGGCCTTGATCGCGGATCCGGTTTTCGTCGCCGATATCGTTGAACTGAACACCGGTCACGCCCTGACGCACCAGCGGCGCCGGCTCCTGCGAGCTGAAGCTGCCAGCCTGGATGAAGACCATGCTGTTAATGTCTTCAATCCGGGCGCCCGTATCTGGATCAAACAGGTCCGCGTCGGCGACGTCAGAGATCACAATTCTGACCGTATGCACGCCCGGCGCCAAACCGCGGACCGTCGCGGTCAACGGCGTCGTAAACCCGTTCAGGCCGAACTCCCTTCGGAACTGACCTGTGCCCGGGGCATTGTTGACAAAGTACTGCGGATTCGCGGCGCCCGATCCTAACGGATTACCGCCATTAACAGTATTAATGCCGACCGGATCCTGCGTTCCGGGCACGAGCGTGACAAGCTGTCCGTCGATAAAGACAGCAAACACGTCGTTGGGATCCGTAATCCGATCGCCCAGATACTCGTTCGACGCAAACACGAAGTTGAAGAACAGGTCGCGCGCTTGGGTCGCGTCCAGTTCAAAGTCAAACTCTAGGTAGGTCGTGTCATCGGTGGTCACGCCGAAGTAGGCGTCAAGTTCTGGATCGCCCAAGCCCGACGACAATTCGCTCGGAGCCGAGAAGTTGGGTTGTGCCTCGCGCACGTCGCCGGTTGAGAGCACAATGCCGCTTTCCAGGCCAATGGACGTAGTCCCGCCGCTGAACAAACCGGCCGAGAACGCTCGCGTCGGCGAACCGGCGCCGCCCGACAGGCGACCGTCGCCGCCCACAAACCGAGCGTCGCCCACAACGCGGACATCGCTGCCCAGGATCGCGTCGCGAAGGACGTTGGCGTCTGTCACCACCTCTTCAATGACCAGCGAAGCATTGACGATGTTGGCAATCACGTTTTCACCCACCAGGTCCACGCGATTGCTGGTAGGCGTCACGCTCGCCGTCACGTCGAGGCCGCGAGTCACCTGCACGGCAGTGCTGTTAATGGCCTGGGCCATCGCCACAGCAACGGCGGCAGCCGAGTCGTTGGGTGAGTAGAAGATCGCCACGTTGCCCGGCAGCGGCGCCGCGCCGGGAAGATTCTGATTCACAAACTCGAAGGTCACGGTATCCACGCCGTCGCTGAGCGTGAAGCCAGATCGCGGTGCGATACGGGCTCCTTCGGGGGCGAACAGCGTGAAGTCCTGGCTCAGGCGGTCGTTGGTGTCGAAACTGCGAGCCAATAGAAGTTGTCCAACGCCGTATTCCGATACCCGGCGAATTTCCAATTGGTACTCGCCCACGGCGCCCGCGTTGCCCACGTGGACGAATGTATCGGGCGCCGCTGAGCCGCTGCCCGAGTTCGTCACCATTTCACCCCGCTCAGCGAAGCCGACAATGATGTCGTCAATGTAAACGCCTTCGTGGCGGTTGTTCAGACCGCGCAGCGCCGGCCCAGCCGGATTCACAATTTCATTGAATGAACCGCGCGAGTCACCCGGCAGCGCATCGACTCCGCGAGCCGTCCTTTCCGACGTGGTCCCCAGCGGCCCCGCATTGATGATCGAACGGCCATACACGCGGATCGTGTTGGCGTAGGTGGTGAAGGCGTTGTAGCCTTCCTCCTGCGCCTGAGGAGCGAAGAACGCGTTGAGTGCTTCCGCCGTTTTGTCGCGCACCGTGATAACGTCATCGGTGGAGTTGAGAACGATCGGCACGCCGACCGTCGTTCCCGCGGCGCCTTCGCGGACCAGCGCCGGAGCGCCTTGGCCGGGCGCCGCCGATTGCAGCACCGTGATAAAGTCGCCCGGAGTGGTATCCTCCAGATTGACACGGTTGCCAACGACGTGAGGAATAACGTCGATCTGTGCGCTGGTAATCGCTGCGGCGATCGCCGCGGCGACTTCCGCCGCCGATTGCGCGGCGGTGTAAGGCACGGGCACCACGCCTGCAGGCGTCAGAGCTGTGCCCCGCGGCGAGAAGGTGGCGCCGGGGATCAGAACCACATCGGCCGGCGCACTGGGCGTAATCGCCAATCCGCTGGATTGAATGGCATTGACGATGCTATCGGCCACCATCTCGGCGGTGAAAGAATCGTCGGGAACAAACCCAACGGCAACCGCATTCGGGTCATTCAATCCCGGTCGGCCAAGCTGGCGGAGGGCCGGCGAGCCCGACGTGTTGAGCACGGTCGACGCGTTCCCACCAATGTGGACCTCGCCCGTGAAGGCGCCATTCCGCATGGTGTGCCGCGGCGTAATCGCTTGGCCCGAGTTTTGAATTGCTTCCACAATGCGATCGGCGATCTCGTCGCGCGTGCCCGGCAGCGGCTGAACGGTAATCGTCGGGGCGCTGTTGGTGCTCACACTCACCGCGCGAGTGCCCAAACGCACCAAGCCATTGCCCAGGTGCGAGGCGGTGATCGGCGGATTCATCATGGCGCCGACCGAATTAATCGCGGCGACCGTCGCATTGGCCACCTGATTCTGCGAACTGGTCGGGGCAATGTCGATTTCGATGTTGCCTGGGGCAACGCCGTTATTCGCCGCGTCGTACTCAAACGTGAAGACGACGCCGTCCATATCGGTGATGGTAAAGGAATGCCCTTCGCCAACCCCGCCAAACGCTCCGCCTTGCGACGGAATCACGAGCGCCTGGTCCGTGGTTACGTCCACCGCAATATGCGACGGATCGTTCAGCACGCCGTCGAAGTCAAACTCGTACGTCTTGACCGAGTTCGGCGTTCCCAGTCCATCGTCAATGGTGAACGTATCGCCGTCCTCCAAACCGCCCGGCCGTCCCGCCAAAGACGGAACGACGATCGTGTATCCGCTATCGAACTCAAACAGCCGCGTCTGACCGTTAGGACCAGTGATCGAGAACGTATCTCCGTCGCGGAACTGCGAGCCCGCTTTCGCTTGGATATTGCGGCGGAACGTGTTATCGCTATCGAACTCAAACGTATTGGGTTGCCCCATCACGTTGTTTTCGATAACGAACGTTTCGCCATCGACGATCGCGTTGCCGGTTGGCGCCACAAGGGTCACGCCTAGGTCGAACTCAAAGACGTTGCCGCCAATGTTGAACGTCTGACCGTCGCGCAGTTCCGAGGCAGGAATGACGCGCAGCTCCTCGCCGCCCGTCTCCGTGCCCGTGCCGGCGGTGTCCATCGAGCCAGCGGTCGAGAAGTCAAACCGCAGGCGGATGTTTTCCAAGCCAGCAAACGGCCCCAGGTCAATCTTCACCTGCCGCCAGACGTCGGTGTTATCGTGTAACAGTTGCACATCCAGGGGGCTCGGCCCATCGCCGGCCGCGTTGTTCGTCGCAGCCAGGTACCATTGCCCCTGAATGATCATTTCGCTTGAAAAGACCGGATCAACCGGCAAGCTCGGATCGTCGGACGAGACGAAAACGCGGAAGCTGTCGCGCATTTCCGTCAAGCTGTCGACGTTTTCGGTCGCCAGGAAGTAATTGAAGTAGAGCGCCGGTTGGTCAGCCGCCGTGTAACCTTTGAGGCTGAACGGTTCGCTCACGATGGTGCCATGCGCGCCGCCGGGGAAGTCGTAGGTCAGGCGATCGCCCGGTTCCTGGCCAAGACTCGTAACGGCGCGGCCTTCGCGGAAGATCGTTTGCAGACCCGCATCGTCAAACGCCCAGTCGCGCAGGGCGTTTCCGAAGTACAAGCTGGAATTCAACTCCCGCGGGTTCGGCTGGAAGTCGTGGGCATTGGTGGGCGTCGGATACATGCCGTGCCCTTCGTCCAAATGCCGGAACGGATCGCCATTCTCGGGTTCATACGAGGTGACGTGCCACAGGTTGTAGTCGAGGGTTGAGAACGCCAAGCCCCGCGCCCCGACAATGCCCGTGTCGACAAACGTGGCGCCGTTGGCGAACACCGGCTGCAAGACGCCTTGGGTATCAAAGGCGTAGATACGACCCGTGTTGGTGATGCCGAAAAGGATATCGGCGTACCGGCCGCCCTGAAGATTGGGCGGACCGGCGCTCAGACCTTGGAAGTTGATCCCCACCAGGTCGACGGCGGTGTTGATATAGTCGGTCTGTACGTAGAACGTACCGTTGACCGGGTCCCGCTGGGCCACCGCGTCGGGGTTGTCGATTCGATACAGACCGCCATTGTCGCTCACTGC
>CAYWIS010000007.1:25231-63236 GCA_964458385.1 uncultured Pirellulaceae bacterium | reverse complement strand
TTTCGGAGATTGTCAAATTCCGCGAAGACCCCGATCGCGCTGTCCGATACGAGTCGGAGCACGTGCGGTGGAGTTGGTTCGCGCAGAACGCCCCGACCCTAGATCGGATATTTGACGATCTGGTGAATCTGCGCACACAGATGGCGCGAAAGCTCCGCTTCGATAATTACGTGGGGCTGGGCTACAAGCGAATGTGCCGCGTCGACTACACCCAGGGCGACGTCGAGATGTTCCGCAATGCCGTGCGCCAGCATGTCGTTCCGTTGGCCCAGGAGCTGCGCGAGCGTCAGGCTCGCGACTTAGGAGTGGACGAGTTGATGTTCTGGGACTTGTCGCTCCACGACCCGCAGGGCAACCCCGCCCCGAAAGGCGACCATGACTGGATGCTCCAACAAGCCCAGGCAATGTTCGACGAACTAGGAGGCGGGCTGGGTGAGTTCTTCGCCGCGATGAATCAAAGCGGCCTGTTGGATCTCAAGAGCCGCGAGGGCAAGGCGGGCGGCGGCTTTTGCACTGCTTTCCCTGCGTATGGCGCTCCGTTCATCTTCGCGAACTTCAACGGCTCCAAAGGAGACGTGGAAGTCTTCACCCACGAAATGGGGCACGCCTTCCAGAATTATCAGAGCCGGGGTTTGCCCTTATTTGACTATCTCTGGCCGACCTACGAGGCGTGCGAGATTCACTCCATGGGCCTGGAGTTCCTCACTTGGCCTCACATGGAGAAATTCTTTGGCGACGATGCCGAGAGGTTCCGTAAAACGCATCTCACCCAGGCGATTCTCTTCCTCCCCTACGGCGTGGCGATCGATCACTTCCAGCACTTGGTGTACGCCTCGCCCGAGGCGACGCCGCAAGAGCGGCATCGCATGTGGCAAGAGATGGAGCGGGCCTACCTGCCCTGGGTTCGCTACGGCGACATGCCGCACGTGGCCCAAGGCGGTTTCTGGCAATTCCAGCGGCACATTTACCTGCACCCGTTCTATTACATCGACTACACGTTGGCCCTCACGTGCGCGCTACAACTTTGGCTGCGTTCGCAAAAGGATTTTAACGAAGCGATGTCGGCCTACGTGGCTTTGTGCCGCCGCGGAGGCGAAGCGCCATTTCAAGAATTGGCCGCCTCGGCTGGCCTGATTAGCCCCTTTGCCCCGCGCTGCCTGGAGGAGGTCATCGCTCACGCTCGCACGGCGCTGTCGGTTTAGCAGACCGTTGCTTGGGTGGCGGGCGCTGCGTACGTTCGCTCGGGCCTACTTCTTCATCATCATTTCATACACCAGCGATTGATCGGTGTAGAAGAAGCGGGCGAGATGGTAGAACACGGGGGCGGCGAAGCAGAGCGAGTCGATGCGGTCCAGCACCCCGGCGTGCCCCTGGACGAGCGTGCCGTAATCCTGCACGCCGCGATCGCGTTTGATGGCCGACATGGTCAATCCGCCGGCAAAGCCAAAGACCGCCGTGGCGCAGGAGATCAAGAACGCCGCCCAGAACGAAAACGGGGTGACCCACCACAATGCGCCCCCCACTAAGCCGGCGCATAACACGCCGCCCAGAAATCCTTCCCAGGTTTTGCTGGCGTGAATGTCGGGAGCGATCACGCGCCGCCCTAGTAGCCGGTCCCAGAGAAACTGTGCGATGTCGCCCAGTTGCACAATCAAGACAAAGTAGAACAGCATGCCGGCGTTGCTTCCGTCCCATGGTTGGCGATCGGGGCCAAGCAGGTGCAAGTCTAAAATGGCCGGCGCGTAGCTGAGCGTGTAGACGCAGATCAACAGGCCCAGGTGAATCTTCGCGGTCCGCTCCAAAAAGCGGCGGTGGTCGCCCGCAAAGGCGCTGCGGGCCGGAATGAAAAGCGAACCGTAGACCGGAATCAAGATGCTATAGAGCCGATAGAAATCGGGGCCATCTTCCCAACAGACATCCAGGCCCACCAGCAGGTATTGTAAGGGGGTGAAGATCAGAAACACCCAGAACAGAGCCCGGTGGTCGCCGAACCGCGTGGGGGTCACGGTGATGTACTCACGCAGCGCCCAGAACGATACGCCAAAGAACAGCACCACCATGGCCGCCCGGCCGGCAATATCGCTTAGCAGCTCGCCCAGAAGCATGCCGGCGCCGACGATGGCGCACATCAAGAGCCACGCCCGCACCCGCGAGTTGAACACGCCGACAACGGCTGGGTTCACCACCGCATCGGGTTGCCGACGGAGGATTTCACCTCCTAGCGCCGCCATCGCCAGCACCCCGAGCACCGCCAACAGCAGGATGGTGGTCTCCAGGTTGAGCCAGGCTGGCGCCTGGGCCAGCAGGAACGCTGCTTGCACGCTCCAGGAAATCAGGTCTGTCATCCGGTTCCCGCTCCTGCCGCCTAGAGGTCTTTGAGCCTAAGAACCGCTTCGCGGGCGCGCCGCAGGAAGCTTTCCTTCGACTCGCCAGCTTCGAGCCAGATGGGCGGTCCGAAGGTGATGTTGCTCAAAAGCGGGACGGGCAACACCTCGCCGCGGGGCAGAATGCGGTTCATGTTATCCAGGTAAACGGGAACCATTTCCAAATCGGGGCGTTTCTTGTTGAGATAGTAGATGCCGCTTTTGAACTCGCCAATTTGGCCTTCCTCGCTCCGTCCTCCCTCCGGAAACACAATGACCGAGTAAGTATCGCCCATTTCGTTCAGGATCATTTGCACCGGGTTGTTGTGGACTTTGATATCGCGGCGATCGATCAGCATGGCGTTGAACGAACGGGCGATATGGCGGCGGATCGGCCCTTTGGTCCAATAATCTTTGGCCGCCACCGGGCGAGTCAGGCTGCGCACCTCGGGCGGCAACGAGGCCCAAAGCACCAGGGCGTCCAGGTGGCTGGTATGGTTGGCGAAGTAAACCCGCTGGCATGTGTCGGGTTGGCAATCGATCCAGCGCACGCTGGCGCCGCTAATCAGTTTAGCCAGCCCCACTAACAGAGGGACAGTCAGGTTCATTCGAGGGAAGTCACGCACAGGAAGGATCGCCGTCGTGTCAATGCGGACGGCGCGCTCTTATCGTATCGCGCCGCTGATGAACGAGACACCCCACCCCCCGCCGTTGACGCACGGCGGCGGGTCAGCGAAACTTGACGAATCCTTCGCCCATGTCCTGACCAGGCGTGCGACGCGCCCTGGAGCACTCTCGATGGAGGCAGCGCTGGCATGACGGACCATCACTTCCCTGTACGTACGACCACCCGCCATCTGTGGCTTGCGGTGTGGGGGGCCCCCTTGCTTCTGTGCCTGACGCTGGTGGGCTGCACCAAAGATGGCGCCGACACTCCCCAAGTCAGCGATGCGCGCCCCACGCCCGACAAGACCGAAACTCCGGCGCGGCCCACCGACGACCGTCCGGCTCGAACGGAGAGCGCAACCGACGCCGCGCCCGATGAGCCCTCCCCCGTTCCATCGGAGCCTTCCGAAACCAGCAGCGCCCCGAGCGATGCGGGGCTTCCCTCGGAAATGCCCAAGTCAGCGGCTCCTACGCCGCCAACGATTGAGCTTGCCCCCTCACAACCGGCCCAGGCGAACGGACTTCCCCCAGGAGCGCAAGCCGGCGCGCCTCGTCCGGATCCGCCGCCTGCCAATCTTTACAAGCCGGAAGTCATCCTCAGCCAGCACCATGCGCAGGCTTCCATTGTTGGTGTGGGCGATACCTTCCCCTCGCTCACCTTGACGAACCTGGAAGGCGAGCCGCAGGAGTTGTCGCAGCTTTACGGCGATCGGCAGACGATCGTGGTGTTCTGGAACGCCACGAACATATATGCCCGCGAGCAGTTCGCTCGCATCATGCCCGAACTCTACAACCGCTACCATGGGCTGGGAATCAACGTGGTGGCGATCAACGTGGGCGATGCGCCCGAAGTGGTGCAGGAATTGGCTGCGCAGTATGGCGTGACCGTTCCTTGCCTGCTGGACCCCGACGGGCAAGCGTTTGCGCAAGTCGCTCGTAGCCTTCTACCGCGCACCTACTTGCTCGACGCGGAAGGCCGCATCTTGTGGTTCGATTTGGAATACTCGCGCGGCCAACGTCAGAGCCTTCACAACGCCGTCCATTATCATTTGAAGCCAAACGGCGTTTGATCGTTGGATATCATGCGGCCGGGCATTTCGAATTCTCCCTCCCGTCGACGCATGGCGCGCCGCTGGACGCTGGCTGTGGCGTCTAGCCTAGGGGTGCATGCTGCGGCGACGGCGGCGCTATGGGGAATTATGCCGGAATCGTCGATATCGCTACTTGCGCCGCAGGCGGGGCGAGCGTCGATCGTACTTACTGCCAGCCTGGCCGCCGAAGCCGAACCGGAGCCGACCGAAGTCGAACCGTCTCCCATCGACGATGCGGTTTCTTTTGTACCGACTTCGGCCACGGAAAGTGCTTCCTCTCCTACCGCCTTGGCGCACATGGACGCTTCTGAGCCAGACACAGCCCCGTTGCTTTTTGCGCCCTCGGAGCCGGCTCTGGTGGTCCTGGATGATGCTGAAAGACGCATCGTGATGGGAGGTCAGGCGGAGCGTCGAACCGTCAGCCGCGCCGCGCCAGAGGTTGGCGAGTCGACGGCTACGCCCGCTCCTGCACGGCGCCGCCATGCGCCCTCGCCCGATCTTCCTGCAGCGGTGTCGGTTCCTTCGCCCGCCTCGCAAGCAAGCGAAGGCGTCGAAACCAAGGACCCGCCGCAAGTGGTTGTCAATCGTCCGCCGACCTATCCGCCCGATGCCCTGGCCGCTGGCCAGACCGGCCGGGTGGTGGTCCGCGCCGAAGTCGCGGCCGACGGCCACGTGGTGGAAGTCCGAGTTCACCGTTCAAGCGGCATACCCTCGTTGGACCGCGCGGCGCTCGCTGCGGTGCGTTCTTGGCGATTCTCTCCAGCAGCAGATCCTGACACGCCGCGACGGCCTGTGAACGTGCCCATCGACTTTGTGATTCGTCGCTAGGCGGCTGGTATGCTTGGAGTTGGGAATTCGCCCGTCGAGGCGAGGTGGACGTCACGCATGGGCGGAAGGGGCCGTGGCGGATTGCGTGGTAAGCTGCGCTTCGGCTTCCAGGATTGGACGTAGTAACGCGTCGATTTCGCGTGTTTCGGCTTCCGTCAGGCGACGTTGCGGAGGCCGGGGGTAGCCGAAGTCCAGACCCGTGGCGCGAATCGCGTACTTGAGGAAGGAAATGTTGTACGAACTGCCGGCTCGGGCGCGGTAGTCTTCGATGGGGCGGAGAATTTGTTGCCAACGCAGCGCCTCGGACCAGTCGCCGCGACGGGCGGCCGCGTGCAGCGCCAGCGTAAGCCGCGGCGCCACGTTGCCTGCCCCACTGGTGTAGCCGGGAGCGCCGGCCAGCATGAAGAACGGGGCAAAACGTTCGGCCGAACCGCAGTACCAGTCGATGCGGCCGCCGTCCTGCTGCACGACGCGGTTAAAGGCGTCGATGTCGTTGACCGCGTACTTTACGCCAATCAAGTTGGGGTGGCCCGCCAGGCTTAAGAGCAGATCGTCCGAGGGGATCGCATCCTTCTTGTAGATCAAGGTCGGGCAATTGAGACGGTCGAGCAGGGCGAGGTAATAGTCGCGAGCGCCGGCGTCGCTTAGGTAGGGAAACGCCAGCGGCATAACCAGCAAGGCGTCGGCGCCTGCCTTGCGCGATGCTTCTCCAAGTCGCAAGGCGTGTTCCAGCCAATGCCCGATGGGAGCGATGACTACGGCTCGGTCGCCGACGACGTCACGCGTCATGCGCACGGCGGCGACGACCTCTTCCAACTCCAGGCTATGGAATTCGGCGCTGCCGGCGCAGGGGATGAAGACGCGTATTCCTGCTTCGACCAGCCGCTGAGTTAATTGTCGCATGGGCTCCAAGTTTAACCGTCCGGCCGCGTCAAATGCGGTGATGGGAACCAATTGCACGGTGTGCAAGGTTTCACGAAGCAGGACGGCGGCCACGACAACCTCCCAAGGACTAGGAAATGTACGTGGCGTGTATTGTAGGCGCCTCTTCTGGCCACGCTACCAGGCAAGATGCGATAATTGCACTCATCTTGCCCGCTGTCGACCAAGCAGGCGAACAAAACCGTATGTCTAAATCGCGCCGTACCCTCGTTCCTAGGCTCCGCCTTGCCCCTCAAGGAACGTCGTGTTCCCACTGCTTCCTTTTTGGCTGAAGCCACGAACGACAACGTGCGAACCTCAAAAACGTTACACGACGGTATGAACTCGTTCACGTATTACGCGCGCTCGGTGGAAGATACCAACCGGCTAGCGGCGGCTCTGGCCGAACTTATACCCGATGGCGCGGTGGTCGCTCTGCATGGCACGCTCGGCGCCGGCAAGACGCAGTTGGTGCGAGGACTGGCGGCTGCCTGCGGCATTCCGGCCGACGATGTTGTCAGTCCTACGTTTGTACTGTGCCAGGAGTACCATGGTCGCCGCACGCTGTACCACTTCGATGCGTACCGCCTGCGCGACGACGATGAATTCCTGGAGTTGGGGCCGGAAGAATACTTCGACTCACCGGGCGTGACGCTCATCGAATGGGCCGAGCGCGTCGCCGATTGTCTGCCCGAAGAGCGTTTGGAGATTCACATCGAGCCGACGGGGGAAACAGAGCGCGAGTTCCGGATCACCGCTTATGGCGAACGTCTGGCGCAGGTAACGCAATCGCTCGGCGCCGTGCTTGGCGCGGCGTGAAGTTAAGAATCAAGTTCGAAAAGCCCGAAAGCCAAACATCCAGAACGGCCATGAAGCCCATTCATGGCCGTTTTCATGTCTTACGGAATATTCAAGTTGTGCTCCGCGATTCTCACTGTGAGGCGCGGAGCATCTCTTGACGCATATCGCGGACTTTCTCTTGGGCGACCACAGAAATCTTGGCGCGGAGCAGGTCCTTGCCATCGAACCAACCCTGCGGTTCGTTGTAGACCACATGGACCTCGACAAACAGGGCGCCAGCGGGCTCCGACAGACGCGTGATCTTCATATACACTCCCGCGCCGCGATACGGTTGGGGCGGCCCCTGTTCCAATTTGCCGACGCGGTTGGGCCTGATAGGCCGCCACACATTGCGGTCCTGGGCGTCGCTGGTGAACCGTGGGTCGACAATCGCCGCCGTGACCAGCGATTCTTCACTGCGGCTCCAGAAACTGCGCCCGACCACACTTAGATGAACGCGATTAATCAAGTCGAACGACGCCTGGCCGTAACCTTCGTACTCCTGGTGCTCGGGCGGAATCACAATGTTTCGCTCGGCCAGTTGCTCGGGCGTCAACGAAGCGCCTTCGGCGCCTTCCGAGTCGCGTTCTTTGAACGCAGTGCTCAAAAAGTCCTTGTCGATGAGTGAATCCATGTCGCCATAGGCGACGAAGTAAATATCAACATTCCGCACGATGGTTGTTGCGTCGGCGCCTTTCACTTCGCTGATTCGCAGAATGTGCGGCGCAACAACCGATTTGCGCGTCAAACGATCATAAGATTGCCCCGGGCGGCCCACGTCGGTGATGATTTTCTTCTGCGTTGCGGCGTCCAATCCGTCGGGCATGAGCGGTTCGGGCAGGCGAAAGAACTTCTCGCCGTCGGGCGAGACTCCTTGCTGAACTAATTGCGCATAAACTGGGTTAGCGGCAAGGTGCGGATCGGCCCCTGCCACAAGGCTGGCCAGAATTAGTGAGAGTGCATACATAGGGCAATCAGGAGTTGGCGGCAGGGAATGGGAGGTCGTGCTATTTTACCACACCTCCAACACCGAAATTCACCCGTGCCTGCCGACGAGAAAGCTCGAACCCACGGCGGCGGAGAACGGTGAACGTGCGGCCTTCACCTGAGCATCTCGCCCAATGACGTTCACCAGCGGTCAGCAGCGGCGACAGCGCGGGCGGCGGTTATCTCGTCGGTTTTGGGTCGACACTCCAAGCCGACGTAACCGCGGTATCCCAACTCATACGCTTGACGTAGCACGCGCGGATAGTAGATCTCGCCTGTGCCCGGCTCGTTTCGGCCGGGGTGGTCAGCCAGTTGCAGGTAACCGAGTTGATCAAAGCCCTCTTTGAGATGGCCACAAAGGTCGCCTTCCGAAATCTGGCAGTGGTACAAATCCCAGTTAATCTTGACCAGGGGCGAGTTCACCTCGCGGCAGATGCGCACGGCTGCTTCGCTGCCGTACAGGCAATGGCCGGGGTGATCCACGCGACCATTCATCGGCTCCAAGATGAGCATCACCTTCTCTCGCTCGGCGATGGGCGCCGCCCGCTTAAGCGCCTTAATGACCTGCGCGTGCATTTGCTCCTGCGTCATGCCTGGCTGATTGTTGCCGGCCACCACGGTCATCTTCTTGCACCGAAGGCGATGGGCCACCTGACACGCCTCTTCGATGGTGGCCACAAACGCGTCTTCGTTCTTGGGGTGATTCATTCCCGGTTCAAAGCCCCACGCGGTGAACTGAGCGACTTCCAGGTTCAGCTCCTGGCATAGGTCCGCAATGGCGTCGAGGTCTTTGCCCTTGTACGGCCAAAACTCAATAGCGGGAAAACCCAACTCCGCTGTTTTGCGAATACGGTCAAGGAACGGGAGCTTGGTCCACCACATCTCGACGTTCACGGCGAACCGGCTGTGCGGCGTTTTGCCGATGGCGCCCAGGTCGTCCTGCTCTTGCTCTTGGGCGTCGGTTCCGCTGGGCGCCACAGCCAAAGTCGATGCCGCTCCGGCTGCGGCGGAAAGACGAAGGAAGCGACGACGATCAAAGGATCTACGCCGAAGCATGCCTGCCTCTTAGGAAAGGTGGGGTGAATTGCGCCAAAGTTGACGGGGACTTTGCTCGGTTGTAGTTGCCAGCCAAGCGTTTGTCTATCGGCCAAGCCCAGGCGGCGACGCGGCCATTGCGGCTCGGCGCTCTTGTCCGCTCACGGAACCGGCAGAAAGAGCGGTGAGAAAACGGGGTGGCAATCCGAAAGCAAAACCACCCCCGTGGCGGCTGAATCTGACCGTCAATGCAGGTTTTTGGACGCTAGCACGGTGCTGGCAACTACATCGTGGGGGAACGAGTGACCACACGTGTCCTGTTGTGACCAGACGTGTCAAAACGGGCTCAAGATTTTTTCTAAAGCCTTGTTGGTAATGACCTTACGTGTCACGGCTCAGACGAATGATAGAGGTGTAACAAGTGTCATTTGTCTTTAGCCAAGGAGACCAACAATGGCTAAGTTTTATGTTGAGTCGGGTGACCTGCGAGTGATCGTCGATGATTCGGCTCCGGTTCCTGCCGCGGCGCGGGCCATCGGTCAGGCCGTGACGAATCATGTTGAGTTGGCTCAGATGGTGACCGTCAGCGAGCGCGGCTTCGTCAGCGATCGCGAAGGCGGCTGGCTGTATGACACCGACCTGATGCTCGAAACGGGGACCTTGCTGAGCTTGGTCGCCGAGCACGAAATGATTTAACCCTCTCCCGGCAGGTTTCCAATCTGCTTCTTCATGGAGGCGTCATGCGCGGTAAGGAGACTCATCGCCCGCGCGGCGCAGTCGTCCCCCACTGCCGGCGACACCCAACGCCGGCGCCTCGGGCCAAGGTCGGGTTTGGCGACTGCGCAGCGCGTGGGCGTTTTCTTTCTCCTGCCATTTCTTGATTTGACCTCTCTCCTACGCCCTTCGACACCATACTTCCTCGTAAGAGGGGGCCTGTGTGGAAACGCGCTTTCCTTGCTTGTGATTTGGCTTCTTAGCGCAGTGACCGCAGCCCCAGCTCTTGGCGGCGACGATTAAGCAACTCTAGCGCTCGCGGTTCGTGTTTAAGAAAGCGGACGAGTTGCGAAGGGGTACAAGAAAGGTGAGCGGCGGCCTCCCCCACATCCATGTCTTGGCGGCTGAGCACGTCGAGCGCTTCGGCCAGCAACGCGGGGAAATCCCGGTGCGAGGGGCTAATCCCGATCCGTCCGCCTCGAACACGTGACCGCCACAAGGAACTTGGCTCCCCCTCTGGCTCGCTTCGCACACCAAGAGCCAAATTGACCCGCAAGCGGAAGATCGCTTCCTGGCGATTCTGCTCCTGGCTCCGGCGTTCTGAAGCCTCGCCACGTATGCCTGTCGGCGTATGGGTAATCACGACGGCCGTTTCCACCTTGTTACGGTGCTGGCCCCCCGGTCCGCTGCGCCGCGTGCGCTGAATGTGGCACTCGGCCAGCAGCCGGTCTTCGTCGTAAGCGGCGGGATGGAGAACGGGAGCGCTTGTCATGGCTCCCCTTGAGGGAAAGGGAGGTTCAAGAAAAGGAAACCGGAGGCTGATAGCCTCCGGTGAGTGAACGGGAGTTCGGATTCGTTCGTGAGTGGAGGCGTTACTTGGCGCCAACCAGTTCGGCCTTGCGGCGTTCGGCGATGATTTCTTCCTGGATGTTCGCCGGTACGCGGCGGTAGCCGGCTACTTCCATGCTGAAGGTGCCTTGGCCTTGGGTCATGCTCCGCAGGTCGGTCGCATAACCGAAGGTTTCGGCTAGCGGAATCTCGGCCTCAATCAACGTGACGCCATCGTCCCGCATGTCGGTCGCCAAGATCATGCCGCGGCGCGAGTTCACGTCGCCCACCACGGCGCCCTGGAACTGGCTGGGGCACTCGATTTCCACCTTCATCACCGGCTCCAAAAGAACCGGCTTGGTCTTAATGAAGTTCTCGCGGAAACACCCTTGGGCGCAGATCTGGAACGCCATGTCCGAGCTGTCGACCTCGTGGTACGAACCATCGGTCAGATGCACCCGCAGGCCCACGACCGGATAGCCAGCCAAGGGGCCTTTGTTCAACACGTCGCGGAAGCCCTTTTCGACCGACGGAATGTACTGCTTGGGCACGCGTCCGCCGACCACCGACTCCTCGAAGATAAATGGCTCTTCGGTCCCTTCGGCCACCGGCCCCATTGTGCCGATAATGTGCGCGAATTGACCCGAACCACCGCTTTGCTTCTTGTGACGATAATCGAACGGGGTTTCCTTGGTAGGCGCCTCGCGGTAGCTGACCTTGGGAGCGCCCACCTCGATTTCCACGCCGTACTCACGGCGGATGCGCTCGGCGTAAATGTCCAAGTGCAACTCGCCCATGCCCGCCATGATGACCTCGTTGGTCTCCTCATCGGTGAAGACGCTGAAGGTCGGGTCCTCTTTGCGGAACCGCTGCAGAGCCTTGGTCAGCTTGTCGCCGTCCGCCCGGCGGGCGGGCGTAACCGCTACCTTGATTACCGGTTCAGGCACGTACAAGCTTTCCAGCGTGCAGGTCTGCGGAGCCGCGGCGTAGGTGTCGCCCGTGGCGGCGTCGATGCCCATGATGGCTACGATGTCGCCCGCGCTGGCCTCGTCGATTTCTTCACGCTTGTCGGCGTGCATCCGCACGATGCGGCTGAACCGCTCTTTGCGGCCGGTGCGCTGGTTGTAGTAGGTTTCGCCCTTGACCGCCTTGCCCTGGTAGATGCGGGTGAAGGTCAACTGGCCGAACGGATCGTCCACCAGCTTGAAGGCCATGCCCACAAACGGCTTCTCTGGATCGGCTTCCAGCTTGATTTTCTTGTCTGGCTCTTTCCAGTCTTTGGCGCTGATCTCGCGATCCAGCGGCGAAGGCAAATACCGCACAATCGCGTCTAGCAGCGGCTGCACGCCTTTGTTCCGGCCCGCGGTGCCCATGTACACCGGAGTTACGTCCAAGCCTTGCACTGCGCGGCGAAGGACGTCGTGAATCAAGGATTCGGGTACTTCTTCTTCCGAGAGCAAGAGCTCCATCAGCTCATCGCTGTACATGGCGAGCCCTTCGAGCATTTCGCCGCGGGCTTTCTTGGCGTCGTCCAGAAGGTGGCCGGGGATCGCCTCGCGGCGGACCTTTTCACCCTTCTCGCCGTCAAAGTAGACCGCTTCCATGGTGACCAGGTCGATCACACCCTCGAACTTATCGCCGATGCCGATCGGCCACTGCATGAGCACGGCGTCGTGCGCCAGCTTTTCGCGGATTTCCTTCACGGCCTTGAAGGGACTGGCGCCGGTGCGGTCCATCTTGTTCACGAACGCCAACCGCGGCACGTGATAGCGCTTCATCTGGCGGTCCACCGTGAGCGACTGCGACTGCACGCCGCCCACTGCGCACAGCACCAACACCGCCCCGTCGAGCACGCGGAGCGAGCGCTCCACCTCGACCGTAAAGTCGACGTGGCCAGGGGTGTCAATCAGGTTAATCACATGGCCATTCCAGCCGACCGTGGTGGCGGCGCTGGTGATCGTAATGCCGCGCTCCCGCTCCAGGTCCATGTGGTCCATGGTGGCGCCATCGCCGCTGCCACGGACCTCGCCAATCTTGTAGATGCGGCCGGTGTAGTACAGGATCCGCTCGCTGAGGGTCGTCTTACCCGAGTCGATGTGGGCCGAAATGCCGATGTTTCGCAGTTGGGCGAGGTTCATATTTGTACTTTGGGAACGTTTAGGGGAGCGCCGCCAAAGCGCTACACATCTCGTGAAGGAAATGGAGGGTTGCAACTTCCGCGCCGTTGGCCCAGACGCGGCCCGCAAAACGGGGGATAAAGCGTTAGAACTATAACGCTCGGTTCACCGGTTATCTTACCTCGGGTCCCTACCAGGGGGGAAGGTGAATTCCAACCGAATCAAACAGCCCTGATGAAGATCATGGTAGTACGATTGGATAAACGGTAGGGAGCAAAGAAAGGATGAGAAATTCTCTGTGTGGGAGGTAAGTTCTAAGATTATACGCAAACCCCCAGAGCCGACAACGGGAGTTGATGTAAATTCCCGAAATCTTCCCGTAAATCATTCAATTAAGGAATTCCACCCGCCTGAAGACGGCGTCTTTGGCGAAAAAAATCGTCGTTGTCTGCGGGGGGCGTGGCTTCCGCCTCACTTGGGAGGCCGGCTAGCGCGGTCCTCGGATTGCTCCAACCGAAGGCGCTATCGGCCTCCGGTTGGGCAAGAGGGTTCTTACTCGGACACAAACGTCAGGGATTGGGTTCGCTAACGAAGGCGGTACGGCTGGTTCTTTTGATAGAGCAATTGGCGTTGTTGCAGGTCCGGGGCTTTGTCGGCTGGCGCGCTGGCAAGGGCCGTTTCGATCGCCTCTTGGGCCTTGGCGAAATCGCCGTTGCTGGCGTAAGCGGCGGCGAGCGTATCGTAATAACGGTAGTCGGCTTCGTCGCCCGCTAATTCAATCGCCTTCAACGCCGCATTGATCGCCCGATCGGGAAAACGGTACCGCTGGTCGGGGCAAACCGCCATCAGCCAGGCGGCGCCCTGGTAAGCGCGGCCCAGCGACCCATCCATGGTGATCGCCTGCCGGTAGTCTCGCGAAGCCTGATCCCACATGCCAAGCGACAGGTACGCCTCGCCTCGGTTCAAGTACGCCAACGGGTCTTGCGGCTTGAGTTCGACGGTCCGGCTATAGTCAGAAAGCGCTTCGCGATAGCGGCCGAGCTTAAAGTAGGCGTGCCCGCGGCGGGTGTAGGCTTCGGCGTCGTCGCGATTTACGCGGAGCACGTTGTTGTAATCGGCGATTGCTTCCGCGTATTTGCCTTGTTCGTAGTGGATTTCGCCCCGATTGAACCAGGAATTGGTAAAGGTGGGGCGAAGCCGCAGGGCCTGGTCGAATTCACCAAGGGCCTTATCGTAATCACCCATCATGGCGTAGCTCACTCCCCGGTTGTGATACGCCTTCCACCGCGATGGGTCCAACTCTAACGCCGCGTTGAAGTCCTCGAGTGCTTGTGCATCAAGCTGCGCGCTCCCTTCGGCGTCGCCCGCAGCCGACTTGGCCGTTGCTTCGTCGGCCCGCAACTCGCCGCGGCGATTAAGCCCCCAAGAGCAAAGTTGCTTGACGTACTCCTGGTGTTTGGGCGCAAGGTCCGTATCCAGGAGTCGACGGCATTCGTCGATCATCACCGTTAGGTCGTCGATTGACCGCGCGTCCTGCGACAGCCGATAGACCGACTCAAGGGCCGCCTTGACGTCATCCTGGGCGAACGCCGGCAGACCAAAAAGTCCAGCAAGCACAACCACGGTACAGCAGAGCAAGGTACGGGGCATGGACGTCGCCTGGGGTTGAAGTGAAGGACCGAAAAATCGGAACGAAACCTAGACACACGAAGCGGCGGCCAAGCGCCGCCGCTACCTTCCCGGTACGCAAGACGCGGCTCTCCGGGGATTCCATCGCCTTACGGCTGCGGCTCGGTCATGCGGTACGGATCGAGCGCCTCGTTCAAAGTGTTCTCCGGAAGGATGCCTTCCTCTCGGCACAGCTCGCGGATCGTCCTGCCGGTCTTGAATGCCTGCTTGGCCAGCGCCGCCGCCTTATCGTAGCCGATCAGCGGATTGAGGCTGGTGACCATCGACAGGCTCTTCTCAACCGAGGCTTCACACTGCTGCACGTTGGCTTCCAGCCCTTCGATGCAGAAGTCCACAAACGCCCGCGTGGCGGCCGCCATCAGCCGGATGCTTTCCAGCGTCGCGTGGCCCATGATCGGCATCATAATGTTCAGTTGGAACTGTCCTCCCGTGGCGCCCGAAATGGCCACCGTATGATCGTTGCCCATCACGCGGGCGGCCACCTGCATCATGCTTTCGCACATGACGGGGTTGACCTTGCCGGGCATAATCGAGCTGCCAGGCTGGCGGTCGGGGAGAATGACCTCGAAGAACCCGCACCGCGGCCCCGAGCCTAGCCAGCGGATATTGTTGGCCACGTTCATGAGCGTCACTGCGATGGTCCGCAACTGACCGTGGCAGTGGACTAGCCCGTCGCGCTGGGCGTTGGCTTCGAAGTGATTCACCGCCTCGATAAAGGGAATGCCCGTTTCCTCGGCTAGCACCCGCGCTACTCGGGCGCCAAATTCCGGGTGCGTGTTGATGCCGGTGCCAACCGCCGTGCCGCCGACCGGCAGCTCGAGCACGGCTTGAATAGCCTGCTCGGCCCGCTCGACCGACAATTCCAACTGCCGGGCGAAGCCGCTAAACTCTTGCCCCAGGCGAATCGGCGTGGCGTCCATCAAGTGCGTGCGGCCGATTTTAATAATCTGGTCCCAGTCTTTTGCCTTTTGGGCGAGAGCCTCGTGCAGCCGCCGCAGCGCAGGAATCAGATCATTCTTAATCTGCACACCGACCGCCACGTGAATGGCTGTGGGGAACGTGTCGTTGGTGCTTTGCCCCATGTTGACGTGGTCATTGGGGTGAATCGCCTTAGGCCCCGGGGCCAAGCGATCTCCGCCCGTCAGTTCAATGGCGCGGTGGGCAATAACCTCGTTGACGTTCATATTGCTCGAGGTGCCCGAGCCGGTCTGGAACACGTCGATGGGGAACTCATTATCGAACTTGCCTTCGTAGACTTCGCGGCACGCCTGAAGCAGCGCTTCGACCTGCTGATCATTCAGCGGGTTCTTGCCCGAGCCGGTCAGCTTGCCCAGGTCGCGGTTGGCGATCGCGCAAGCGTATTTGACCAGCCCCATGGCGCGCACTAAGGCCGACGGCAAAGGCCAGCCCGAAATGGGAAAATTCTCAACCGCCCGCTGTGTCTGGGCGCTGTAGTAGGCTTGGGCGGGAACCTGAACCTCGCCCATCGAGTCCTTTTCAATCCGAAATGCACTCATGGAAAAAATCGTGAAAGACGTGCGGTCACCCCGCACCCTGGAAAGGAAAGAAACGCTCGCCCGCAGACATTGACCGGCCTAAACGCCCGGCGAGAACGATTCGCCGGGCGCCATCATACCGCTTTCCCGCGGCGTATCAAAGAGACGGGCGAGGGAAGAAACGGTAAGCGGTGAATACGGATCGCCTACGAATGCGGTTACTGTATGGGGAGCGTACAGCCGCCCATTTGATCATCCTGCGTCCATTCACTTACCGACCGTGGGGAGTTCCTTGAGCGTTTCCCTTTCAAACGGAGCCTTAGGGCCTGGCCTTGCCGGGACCACGGCAAGCAGAAACGTGGGGCAGGTTTTTCTTGGGCTTGCGCAGCGTATAATCAGCGGCCAAACATTTAACCCCACCTCCCTTTTGATAAAGGAAGCTTATGCGTCTTGTTCTGATTAGCTGTTTGGCGGTCGTGCTTACGTCGACGGCGTGGGCCGGTGACGAAATCTACAAGCTGGGTCCCGATTCGATGCGACAAGAGGGAGTCCCGCGAGGCGAAGTGACCGAGTATGTCTGGAGAAGCCAGATCTTTCCCGGCACGATCCGCCGTTATTGGGTCTACGTGCCCAAGCAGTATGACGGATCGAAGCCGGCGGCGGTCATGGTGTTTCAAGACGGCCACGCGTACGTTGACGAGCAAGGACAGTTCCGCGCGCCGATTGTGCTGGACAACTTAATTCATCGCGGCGAGATGCCGGTGACGATTGCGATCTTTATTGATCCCGGCCACAAGAAAGAAACGCTCCCTGAGAAGCCCGGTTGGCGGCCGCAGCCCGAGAACCGCAGCTTTGAGTATGACACGCTCTCGGACCAGTACGCCCGGTTTCTGCTGGAGGAGATTTTGCCCGAGGTTGGTAAACACTATCGCTTGACCGACGATCCCGACCAGCGGGCCATCTGCGGCATTAGCTCTGGCGGCATTTGCGCCTGGACTGTGGCGTGGGAACGTCCCGACGCCTTCCGCAAGGTGCTCAGCCACGTGGGGAGCTTCACCAACATTCGCGGCGGGCACGTGTACCCCGCCTTGATTCGCAAGACGCCGCGCAAGCCGATCCGCGTATTTTTGCAAGGCGGTTCGGGCGACCTGGACAACGAGCACGGCAACTGGCCCCTGGCCAACCAGCAAATGGCCGCTGCGCTCAAATTCGCCGGCTACGACTACAAGTTCGTCTTTGGCGAAGGCGGCCACAACGGTATCCACGGCGGCGCCATTCTTCCTGACTCCCTCCGTTGGCTCTGGCGCAACGAAGAGCCGGCAGCCCAGTAGCCGCCCGTGCAGCCAGGCACGATGCAAATACGGCACGGGGAGAACTGCCGCGCCTCACACTCAAACCGAGTCGGGGATGGTAGCGGGTTGAACCATCCCACGTCTGTGATAACCGCAACGTGTAGGCAACGCTCCTTTGTGTTGCGGCTGCTTGCGCCGTCTTGGCTTGCAAGCCGCGTCTTGAACGTTTTCGCGGAGCGTGTCTGGCAGGCCGTGCCCGAAGATGTAGAGCGGGCACGGCGTTGTGTTGCTTGCCGGTTGGGTGGCCGGCGGTTGGTGGGCTAGTTTCCGCCGAGGTTGGATACTCCTGCGACGGGCTGCGGGGAGGGCGGCGTCGAAGGGGCGGTGTAAGCGCGGCGGTGAACCAGCGTTTCGACGTTGCCCGCCATGTCTTCGGCAAAGGCTTCGATCCGGCCCTCGCGCAAGTCGGCGGCGGAGAGGTCGATCTCCCACTCCTGGTAGTTTTCTTCGGTCGCACGCGCCGGGCGATTGTTCACCAGAACGTGCTTGACCTCGTAGTTGTCCGAGGTGAAGCCACGCACACGAACCATGTCGCTCCCCAAGGGCTGGACATGCGTAACGACCGTTACCGGCGGCAGGTCGTCGACCGGCTCCAGGTCAAAGTAGTCTTTGATCGAGTAGTCGTAGTTGGAATCGCCCGAGGCCCGCGGGAAAAAGACCGCCGTGTTGACCTGCGAGAACGTCAGCCGAAGGTGCTCGTGGCGGTGCATTACGCAACGCCACAGTCCATAGGCGCAATCGTGCATGTCCATGCCGTCGATCTTCACACACGGAGCGCCGCAGTGGAACGCCCAGTGAGTGTTCCAAATCTTCGTATTCCGCAGCACAAACGGATGCTGATAGTCTGGCCCTACGCCTTCCACATCGGCGTCTTTCTCGGCGTGTCTGCCGCGGGCGAAGCCGCCCAGGTTGATGCCGAACAGCCGCTGGCAGTGGGCCTCGTTTCCGTCGAAGCGAACGAACGGAAGCGTGCGGATGTCCACTGTCTTCCGCGTTCCGTCTTTTTGCAGCACGGGAAGGACCGGGTTGAAGTCGTCTCGTTCTACGACTTCCAGCCGGAATCCGTCTTCATCGCATTCGACCGCCACGTTGCGGGTGAAGGTATTGAGGCTATTGGCCCACCAGAAACCCGACCCCAAGTTCTGGTCGAAGGGCAGCACCTGGTTCGGCAACGGCTTGCCCCGCAGCGCCTGCACGCCCAGGTTGCGGTCAAAGATGTTGTAAACCTCGGTTCCGTCTTCCAGAAAGTATCCGTGGCCGATGCTCTTGTAGCCGACGCAATCTTTCACCACCAGATACTGCGTTCCATGCACGGTGATCCAGCGGTTGTGGCTATCCCAGACCGACACCCCGATCAGGCTGCTGCCGCGCATGGTGTCGCCGACCAGGTGATAGTGAATGGGATACTTGCCGAGCGTGTCGCGCTTGCCCAGGTGGCGGAACTCGGCGTAGCTGATGCTTCCTGACGAGTCGGCGTGATACATCGTATGTCCGCGGACGCCGTCGGGATCGGCCGATTCGATCACCACATTGCGGGTCAGGTTGGCCACTTCCGCGCGGAACTCGCCGTCGACCACATGGTCGAACTTCAACGGTTCGTTGAGACTGACAATTTGCAACTTCGAATCGAAGGCGCCCCAGCGGCGCATGCCTGTGATGATCCGTTCTTCGGTGGTCGGGTTGTCGGCCACGCTGTTGGATTCGCCGTCGCGGGTGGTGCGGGTGCCAAGGTAGCCGAACTGGCGAGTCGTGCCCGAAATGATGATGCGATCGCCGACTTTCCAGCCGGGCAGCGGATAGGGCATCACGATCCGCGCTTCGCCCACCTTGGCCGATTGGTAGGGCAGCTTAACCCAGGTGCGCTCTAGTGGAGCTCCATGAATATCCATGCGCCCTCCGCAGCAGACGATCGCCGGGCAGCTTTCCTTGTCCATTCCCTCCACATAATGGAGGCGAATCATGGCAGTGAACCCCGCCGGTACGGGCGCTTCGGGGCGTCCGATTTCCAAGGCGGGCCCTCGATCTTCTTGATGCGATCCGGGGCTGTGGGCCGCCGGTTTGGCGTCGGGCGCTACTTGGCAGTCGAATCCCTCTTCGCAGTAGTGGTCGAGGTTTTCAATCCGGATTACCCCAACTTCCAGACGCGTATTGCGATCTGTGGCGAACTTGAGCACCCCCGAAATCTGAATGCCGCGAATGACCTCTTCCGAAGCCACATCATACGTGACCGTGTGGCCGTTCTGGATCAAGACGCGTGCGCCTGCGCCGGGAACTTGGCCTCCGGCCCACGTCTTGGGTGAAGACCACGGGCCGCTTTGGGATGACTTAATAACGTCGGGGGCTTCGTGGCGATGTCCCTCGTGCGCCAAAAGCGCGGGCGAGCCCCAGACGAGAAGCGTCGCCAAAACGGTCAAAGAAAGAAATCGCATCACTGGTCGTCTGCCTTCGAAAGGAAGTAAACGGGGGAAGTACGTGAGGAAAGAGCGGCAACGTGATGCGCCGCTCAGTCCACCTGGTCGAAGTCAGGAGAATTCGTTGGAGGCGGACGCTCGACAACGCGAACGCCCGTTAGAGAAATTGGCTCAAGCTCCGTTTGGCCTTCTTTGATCGAAATCTGAATGCCCGTATTGGCCGGATCGGAGTAGCGGCCTTGGAGCTTATCCCAAGGCGAGTTCGAATCGGGATTCGCGAACCAAAGGATCGCCACGCGATAATCGCCTACCGGAGCGCCGTCGCCGTCTTGGTACGTCGTGACGTGGAAACGGCCGTCGGCGCCGACCACGGCGCGCGGACGCGTCATTCGTGAGTCGAACCCCTCGCCGTTGGCGGGATGCAGCACGAGCATCGCTCCCTCGGCCGGTCGATTATTAATAGTCAGCACGCCCTGCACGGGTTGCAGCGGCGGACGGACCTCTTCATCGGATCCGCACCCTGCAAGCAAACCGCAGGCGATCGCCAAGAGGATGGTTGCGCTGCGTCGTCGCGTTGGAAACATGGGGCCTTTTAAGGGAATAACGAAGCCGGCTTTTCAACAAAACGGCGGGCTTAGAAGGGGCCAATCACCTCGCCATTGGCCTCGGTGCATAGGGCGATAAAGGTGAGATTGCTCATCGTGTCGCTCAGGAAGCGAACCGAGCCGTCCGCCATCGCGACGTTCACCCCGCCAGGATGGAACGAAAACGGGTTCGCCCATTTGTTGGAAGCGTTGATGAACCGCGGCCCGCGGGTGGTGAGACCATCGTCTTCAAAGCCATACATCCAGCCCGCACAGGGACCCGCCCAATAATCAAACCAGCCGCCAAACTCGGGCGGGTTGCGCACCAGCTGACCGGCGACGCGATCACGTCGTAACCACTCGCTGCGGCCCGCCGATTCATGCACGATAATCGTGTTGGAAGCGCCGTCCTGGATATCGCGGAAGCCCGAGCCGTCGCCGCCCCCGAAGATCCCTTCGTTGCGCGGCGACACGCCGCCAGGCACGTAGACAGGGAATGTGCCCGAATGAATTCCACGCTGTCCGGCGTAGTCGGCGGTGTACGCTCCTCGGTCGGTCAGAATTTGCCATCCGCTGGCGTCGCGGATGCGTAAGGTCTTGGTCAATTGCGTGCCGCCGGGCGTGGACGGACATTCAAACACTTCGAGCTTCGTCTCAATTGCCGCCCGGTTATTGGGCTCAAAAAATGACGAATTGTGGTCGTAGATGTTGGCCAACCCCGTCTGCTCCAACAACGGCAGAATCTGGGGGACCCAACTGTTGTAATAGAAAGAGCCATCGGGCCGCTCGCTGTAGTAGGTTTCCAGCGGGAAGGTGCGATGGATGTTCTCGTAGTTGTGCAAGGCTAAAGCAATTTGCTTGAGATTGTTCTGGCATTGCATCCGCCGAGCCGCCTCGCGCGCCGCCTGCACGGCGGGAAGTAGAAGCGATACGAGAATCCCGATAATGGCAATGACAACCAACAGTTCGACCAGCGTAAATCCGCGGCGGGACGTAGTCATGGGCTTCCTTCCGAAGGCGGGAACGGATGGGGAAAGGAACGTAGGCGGGAGTGACTTGCCTCGCGAAAACTGCGGCAGGTGATACTGAGACTGCGTATCACTAAGAAAGTAATTAATCGGCCCGCCTGCGCCAACCGGTAATCTTCCTAAGCCGTCTGTTGAACTCCGAAAATATTTGCCGGCCGAAAACGGTTCTTGACAGCTCTCACCGACAGCGGCTCCCAGAGCCGGAAAGAAAAGAGAAGTTCGCCGTGATTGCCCTGTTTTCTGGGGCGATGACGGCCAATTTCTTTACGGACCCGCGACCTGAGTTCCTAATGCGATTCGGCGTGGGTTAGTTAGCCAGGTTTTCACCTTGGAGCCCGAGTTGATAGAGGGCCGTGATCTCGTTGGGTGTCAGTGCGCGATTGAAGATTGCGACTTCGTCAATCAAACCGTTAAAGCCGCGTTCGGACGTAAAATACCCTCTTCCTAACCGCAGAAGATAACGCGAGAGGGGCGGGAGCCGGTACGGCGCCGTGGTTTTCAGCGCCGCTGAGATCCCGGGCGAACACCCTATTTCCTTGCCGGAAGAAAGTTCGCTCCTCAAAGGTGAACAGCAGCACCGCGCCCTCGGGGAACGCGGCGCTCGTCGACGCGGGCCGCGCCTCTTCTAACCGTTGCTCCGCGGCCACCTTTCTCAGCCCGGTGAGCTTCGGCGCCGCCTGCCGGTACTAGTAAAGAGCGCGTTCGCGAAGGTTCCGCTGAACTCGCCCTTCGTTGGCAGACGCCAGCTCCACCAACCGTCGCCCAAGCGGGCCTGCTCGTCAGCCGAAAGCGAGTCTCAAAGCTCGGCTTTTGCTAGCTCGCTAAGCGTCGGGTCGTTTCCCAACGCCAGCATGGGAATTCCTTGGCTCCATTGCCCCTTGAGCAGGCAGTAGAACTTGCCGACCGCTACGTTGGCGACAGGGTCCGTCGGCTTGGCTTCAAGCGCTGCAAGCGAGGCTTTGTACCGTGCGGCTGCGGCGGCGCGGAAGGCGACTGGGGCGAGGGCTCCGCCTCGAAGCAACCGCCTGGCGACTTGCCAGGCAACTCCGCCGATGAGGCGCTCCACGTCGAGACGCCTTCGTGGAGTTGATCACGGGCGGGGCGGGGTTCCTATCTGAATGAGCACGATTTCGTGCGTTTCGCAAACGGCGCATAGGCGGCCATGGAAACGAGCTTTTTTATGGAGTCGATTGCCCAGGGCTTCAACCTGGCGGATCTGCTGGAGCGCTTCTTGAATACTGGGAATGCTTTTCGACAAGCGACGAATGCTGGTGGCGGCTTTACTACGCTGCGATTGTAAGGAGCCGATCTGATTGCCTAGTACCGTTGCCTCGGCGACATTGGCGGGCTGCCGCGAGGCGGCCTTGGCAATGGCGCCTTGCGTGCGCGATAACGTAGCTTCGGCTTGCTTCAATTCGGCCTGATCCAAAGCGAGCTTTCGCTGTAAGATGTTTCGTTCCGATTGAACATGCTCGATGGTTAGCTCCTCGCGGCGTCCTGCGCTGCGGTACCATGACCGAATATAAAGTCCCGGCGTTTCTCCTTGATGTTGGAAACGGAGTTCAATCTCGCCCGATAGCTCGGGCGTCCCGCTAGGGACACGGACCTGAAGGCTTTCGCCTGTTTGCAACCGGCCTGGGACCGGCTCCACTTGGATTCCTTCGGGGAATTGCTCGACGTTGTCAACGTAGAAAACCAGTTTCTGCGGCTCGGGCAGGCCCGGCGTGTCGAGCGGTACGTGAATCACCTTCTGGGCCAAGTCAAGGATCGCGGGCGGCTTCAGTACGGGCTGGCGCAGAATCAGCTCGGTTTGATGAGCGCCGTCGGATAAGGTCACAATGCAGTTGAGTAATTGCGGGCGCAGGGATACATGGGTCTGATCGGACGCCCATTGAAATTTGAGCCGATCCTGTTCGAGATAAAACCGCGCTATCACCGCCTCGCCTTCGCCCGGTGGGGCGTTGGCTAATGGCCGAACGCTAATTCGCCAGCCAATACCGTGCGGGTCGGGCGTGGTGCTGCTGGCAAGAAAGAACTCTCGTTGTCCGCCCAGGTTGGCAAGCGCGGTCTGAAGCTCAAGCCGCCACTGCCCCGCGTTTTGACCAAGGACCGGTCCTAGATCGTAAATACCGTCGTTGGTCGGGATCGACGTTCTTGGGGGAAGGAGCCGAAACGGATCTTGCGACGGAAAGCTCGTGCGCGGAAAGGGTGTTGCCGGCTCCGTGGTTGTGGGGACCGGCGAATCGCTCGACGAACTGGAATCGCTTGCATGCGCCGCATCGCTGCCGGAAGGGCCGGCCGAACCGGATTCCGTCGTAGAGGTATCTTCCGACGATGGGGGCGAGGTGTTGCCCGAGGTAGAGCGACCTGAGTCCCACGGATTTTTAACCGGCGCGGCTCTGGGCAAGACGTAGGGCGATGGTTCTCGCGCGGCTTGCGGGCCGGTGGTAGTCGAAGGCGCCGTTGTCGGCAATGTCGCGGCAGGTTCGTCCTTGCAGCTAGGAGCCGCAGATTCACCAGGCACGGCTGCGGCAATCTCGGTTGCGTCCTGCGCGGGGGGAGGTTGGGTGGAGGCTTCGTGTGGATCGCCTAAGGCGCGGAAAATGAGCCCCACCAGGATGACAGTCAGCATTCCCCCGCCGATGGATGCCGCCCAACGAAGGATCCGGCTTTGCGCAAGTCCCTTGGGCGGCGATGCTTTTTCGGGCGACGCGGAGCTGAGCGAGGGCAAAGTAACCGGCAGGCTGGAGATCGCCCCCGAAGGCGCGCCGACTGCCGTTCCTGCCCCACCTGGGGAAGAAGGAAACGGCAAATCAAACATGCTGTCGTCCGGATGGGCGGGGAGAGGCTCCAGGCGGTATTCCTCGTCCTCAAGAGCGGGCGGTAACTCCGACGGTTTCGAGCTGCTCTTGTCCGCTTGGGAGCGGAGCGTCGCATCGTACGTCTTTTTCTGATCTGCATCGAGCAAACAGGCCTGGGCCGCGGCAATCTCTTTCAGCAGCCGTTGGCAATGCTCCAGATGACTCCCGACCAGAAAGGTGCGAATACGTCTCAATTGGCGTTCCGCGGCGGCGCGGATGACGTTTGGGTCGTCTTCAAACGCTTTGAGCCCCAGCAACCGGTAATGCGTGGGTGGTTGCTCTTCAGGGGGGATCCCAAGCCATCGCGAATATGGGTCAAAAGCCATTTCTCTCTCATCACGCAAATAGGCGATACCTACCCAATTGCCGTATGCTATGCCAGCTAAAAGCCATTAAACTGCAGCTCGTGGAGGTAAAATTTTCCTCCACTGGATAAAAGTGTGTCGCAGAATTTTTTACCCGAGTTGGAAGAATACATGTCACAAATCGGCTGCAATTGTTCTCCCAATTAGCCGATGAGAACTGCTGCATGCGGATTTCCGTATATTTTTGTGGTTGTTTTAGGTGGTGTGGTTTAGCGAGGAATGACTGGATAAGTCGGGGGGTCCATGAAATGCTTAAGAACACTCCTTGTTGCCTGCGGTGTGGAGAAGTGGCTCGCGATAGCTCTGGCCTGTGCCTTCGTTAGCGGCTGTTCCTGCGAAAAGAGGCCCCATACTCCCACGGATTCCGCCGGGGCAAGCAATCCGCCACCCACTGCGTCGGCGGAGGCCTCGCCCGCCACTCAGCACGAGAGCCAAGAGTCCCGCGAGAAAGAGAAAGCCGAGCCTGACAGCGCATCCGCGTCGGAGAACGCAAGTGGGGAATCAACCGAAACCTCGTCGACGACCGCCCGGGGAGACGTTGGCGAAGGTGGGGCCGCCAAGACAGAAACTGCCTCGGGAAGCGGGGCGAACGAGGGAGACGAGGAAACTACCGCGAGCGGCAGACAGTCCGGCGCTCCGCGGCTGTCGGCAAGCGAAGCGCGCCGGCGAGTGGAACGCCACCGCGAAAACGCTCGCCGGGCCGCGAACCGGGGCGATTACGGAACTGCGTTCAACGAGTTGTTGGAAGCTTGGGACGCCTTGGAGGGGCATCGGGATTCCCCGGCTTTTCGCGACTTGTCGACGCAAGTGCTTGGCGAATTGGAGACCTTTGGAGAAGCGGCCAACCGCGCCGCCGGGCGTAATACCGTTCCGTTGGATGATCGTGACGTGACAATTCAATAAGTCTCTCTTTGAAGAGCGTTTGCCTACTAACAATGGCCGAAGTCAAAGTTCAATTGCGTTCACGCGTAACGTGCCCCCATTGCTGGCATCGGTTTGCTCCCGAGGATGTTCTGTGGGTCGCTGCGCACCCGGATTTGAACAACGATCCGCGGCTTGGGCCTGACCAACAACTGCGGTTTCTGCCGACGCGGTTTACCATCGAGGGCAATGCGCTCGATCCGCGCGGTCTTCCTTGCCAGGAGCTGGCCTGCCCTCAGTGTCATCTTTCTGTGCCGCGCGCCGTGCTAGAAATGGCGCCGCTCTTTACCTCGATTGCAGGTTCACCCTCGTGCGGCAAATCGTACTTCCTGGCGTCGATGACTTGGCGGCTGCGCCAAGTGCTTGCAGAAAAGTTCGCTATGACGTTTAGCGACGCCGACCTGGTTTCGAACCGCATATTGAACCAGTACGAGGAAGACCAGTTCCTTAATCCCAACCAGGATGCTCTTGTGCGTTTGGCGAAAACCGAAGAGCAGGGCGACCTCTACGACACGGTGCGCTATGGCGACCAGGTGGTGACGTATCCTCGGCCGTTCCTGTTTTTGCTGCGCCCCGCCAAAGCGCACCCGCGGTTCCACGATGCGAGAAAACTGTCGCGTTTGGTCTGCCTGTACGACAACGCCGGCGAATCATTTCAGCCGGGGAAAGACACCCTAGCCAATCCGGTCACGCGGCATCTGGCGTATTCCAATGTACTGTTCTTTTGTTTCGATCCTACCCAAGACCCCCGATTCCGCCGCGCCTGCCAAGGCAAAACCGAGGATGTGCAAGTCACACGGTCGACCGTCACGGCGCGTCAGGAAATCCTGTTGAACGAAATAGCCGACCGGGTGCGCAAATATACGGGATTACAGCACACGCAGCGTCATACGCGTCCGCTGGTGGTCATTGTGACCAAATACGACGCCTGGTGGCCGCTATTGGGCGTTGAGCGGCTGCCAGATCCGTTTGTTGCACCGTCCAACGGTTCGGGGCCATGGGGGTTGAACCTGCCATTGGTCCAAGAAACTTCGGACCAGGTCAGGAAACTGCTTCAGAAGTTTGCGCCCGAGTTAACCTCGGCGGCCGAAGGTTTTGCCCGCAATGTGCTGTATGTGCCGGTCAGCGCGACCGGCCGCGGCCCAGAGGTTGATCCTGCCACGGGGCAAGTGGGGGTGCGCCCTCGCGACATCAAACCCATGTGGTGTGAAACGCCGATGTTGGCGGCGCTGGCAGGTTGGGTGGGCGGTCTGGTGCCGTACCTCAAGAAGTCTTCGAACTCAGAAAGAGCGGACGCGCGCCCGGCGATCGTAAACGCCGGGTCGCCCGACGGCGTGTAGAGGGCCTCAACGTTTCGGTGAAGAGATGACTATCTGAAACGCACGCCCGCGGCGAAATCACTGCGCTTGACAAGAGATTCCAGCAAGCATGAGCCAAGAACTGATCTACACTTCCGCCCCGCGCGGCTTGAAGGCGGGATCGCGAGGGTTTTGCACGGTCGCCGAGACGCCCGGCATGCCCAAAACCTTGGCTGACCGGTTAGAGTCGTTAAGCGGCTACCGCCATTTGCATCCGCCGCAAAGCCCGCAAGCCGCGCTCAACCCCGTGGCGTATGCGTTCTACAAGACCTCGCTGGGAGGACGCGTCTATTTCATCTTGTCGCGCGTGGCCGACGCGGGGGTGGACTACTCGCAGCGCACCAACAAGTTGGCGCACCACCTGGTGCTTGATCCGCATGAACTGGCGCCTGCCGGTCCAGCCTGGATGCTTAGTCAACCAGGCGTCATGGAGACTTCCTGGAGTGGCGACCCCCGACCGCTTCCTCCGCGAAGCATCCCTCAGGGCGACCTTGCTCCTCAGGTCTGCACGGCCTGGCAACGCGTGACGGGCGATGCGGGGTGGGGTGGCGTATTGGCCCAAACTGCCGCCGAAGGTCGCGAAGCTTACCTGATTGTTCCCGCCGGATTGAACCTGTTGCCCTTGCTTGTTGAAGCGCAGGCTCTGTTGCCGGTGGCCAAGCGATGGGAAGCGACTTTTAGCACCTACTACACCAAAGCGACTCCCGGCGTGGACTGCCGCTGGCGTTGTTTGATCGAAGGCACGCCCGAAGCGGCGACGCTGCGCCCCCCTCCCGGCGCGACCGTGCTGGACCTTACCCGCCCTCTGGCCTCTGCGCCCGACACTCCTTGGGTCCAAGCGGCTCGTACGGGCGCTCCGCCTGCGGACTTGCAACCGCCAATTTTGGAGGTGGTTGAGGATTCGCTCCCAAACGCTCGACCGTATGGATCGCCTGTCACAGGTCACGGCCCGGCCTTTCCGCCCGGGGAGTCCGATCCAGAGCTGCGACTGGCGCCGCCGCCCTTAATTCCACCGTCTGGCCGTAGACCCACGGGTAGGCGCAAATCCGAGTCGCCGAGTCACGCCGCGAATAACGGTTCGCGCACGGGGGTCAAGCTCTTTCTGATCGCAAGTTGCGTTGGCTTAGTTTCGTTCTTTCTGGGATATGCCTCAGCATATTACCGCCACAAGGGACAACCTTCTGAGCCAACTCAACAAGAAGTGGCGAACATAGACACCGGGGCCGAAAACCCCGGCAACGATTCGGAAGACGCCAATGCGTCAAGTGCAGCCAACTCCGCCGCGGTTCACGACTTAAACGCGAATGTCGATCCCAGTTCAATAGCGCCTTCAGCGAACGCGGCGGACAGTGCGAGCAACCAGGCTCCGCCGAACACCCCAACAGAACCACCGGCCGAACAGAACAACGCCGACGTGCGCGACGCAAGCCGTACGGAAACAGGATCCGACCATTCGCTTTCTTTAGAAGCCGATACAAGTACCCCTGCGAATCCCTCAGCCAAACCCAAGACGCCAGATTCTCCTCCGGCAGCTAAGAGTTCTACCGCCAACGCTAATAAATCATCTCATGCTGATGGAGAGCTGAAAATTGATCTTGTTACGGACATCGACTTGGCTAACGATCCGCAGCCAATTTTTTTGGGAAAGATTCAAGGAAACGTCGAAGATCGCCTACAGTTCACGTTGCTTGGATTGCCCCATGGCAATGACGGCAATCCTATCTACAAGCTGGTTTTAGATTCAAGTTCTGGAAAAGAACTCCATTGGAAGATTATGTATGGTAGTGATTCAGTTGGAACACTTAAGTTAGAAAATGAGCATCTATATCTGTCAGTTCCTGATTCTAGATATACTAATCTGGAAAAGTCCTTCTTGGAAGTGGAAGCTATTGATTCAACAAAGTCGAGCCAAACTCATTACGTGTCGCTCCATCCGCTGGATCTATCACCTGAACCGAAGAAAGTTGGAGAAGATTTGGAGTTGAGGGAGGACTTTCAAAACCTGCGCTGGAATGAATATTTGGATGAGCGACTGAAGCTGGAGCTCATTGTCTCATACGAGTCTGGCGGCAGCATCACGGCCTGTCCGCGACAATTCGTTGACTTGGCGAACTCTAAACGTAGCCCTCCTCTGTTTGACTTGTCTCCAGGGGTCCAGTGTGAGTGTGCGTTCTTTAAATTCAAGGGCAATTTGCGTTTTGAGTTGTCAATCCTCATTGATGGGAAAAAGCCGGATTACTACTTGAAAGCTTCGCGTGGCAAGCCTAGCAAGCTCGATGAGATAAAGAAGCAATTGGATAAAGAAGAGCTTTGTCAAAAAAACATTGATAATAAGAAGATGGAACTCGATGAGGCAAGAGACGACGAAACAAAGGCGAGATTGCGCGAAGAAATAAATCGTCTTGAGAATGAATTGGAGGAAAAGAAACGCAAATTCGACCAAGATATGCCATGGGGGCGAAACGTTCCTGCTTTGGTCGACACGTTTAGAAATGCTGACATACATATTCGCGTTTGGCGACAGTTCCCAGGGGAGCCAAAAAAAAGAGTGCCGATTTATACCGCAGGAGAATTCTAGACGCGGTTCATGACCGGCAGCGAAAAGGAATTCGTTCACCGCGCGGCTGAACGCTCGAACCCCATAAACGATCATCGACATTGGTGCTTCAGTAGTATGATCATGACACGGCATCGACAGTGTATTGCGGAGATGCAGGCGGCGGTGGCGGCGCCCGAGAATGCCGATCCAGACTTGTTGCGGGATGCGGTTGCGGAGTATGCCGAGGCCTGTGTTGAGGCGAACAGCCGGCTATACGTTGTCGGTGAGTTGCTGCGCAAGGGGCTGCGGAGCGAAGCAATTCAGGCGGCCGAGCAAGAGCCGCCGGTTCTGGAGCTAGTGGCGGGGCTGGACTTTCCCGAACTGCCTCAGCTTTGTCAGCTATTGCAATCCTGGGGCATGGCGCCTCCGCCGCCGTTGGATTGGGAGACCGCCGCGCAACTCAACGAAGCGTACGCCGAGCAACAGCCACTGGAAGGCCTTCTCAAGAAGCATCGCTTGCTGGCGCTCGCCCGGGCCCCGTTGGACGCACGAATCACAGTCTTGCGTCAAATCCGGCAGCTCGATCCGCAGAATGCGACCTGGGATAACGATCTGAAGATCTACGAACATACACGCATCAAGCAGATGCTCGACGAAGCGCAGGCGGCGCGCAAGCGCGACGATCGGGCCGCTCTGGGCAACCTGGTTCAAGAGATTTCTCGTGGCGGCTGGGTTCATCCTCCGCCGGCGGATCTGACGGCCAGGATCGACAGTCTCTTTCAAGAAGTGACAGCCGAAGCCGCCCGGCGCGACCTGGCCCTCATTGCCGACGAACTCAACGCCGCCCACGCAGCATTTGACGTTTTTGCAGGACGCATGGCGCGGCATCGGTGGGAAGAAACACTGCCGCTGGCGCGCCTGCCGGCCGGTTCGCCCCTTTGCGAACGGGCGGCGCCCGCTTTGGACTGGCTTGCGGAGCAAGATCGGCAAGAGGAGAACCTGCACCGATTCGAGTTTGCTCTTGCGGCCCTGGAAGATGCGCTTGACCATTACGCGTCGCGGGAAGAATTGGAAAAGCTCTATCATGCTGCAAGCCGCATCGAAGGTTATGAAATTCCTCCGCGGTTGGTTTCACGTTGCCAGCAGCGCCTTGCTTCGTTCGAGCTAGCGGCGCGGCGTCGCCATATGTTGATGGTCGCCGCAGTCGCGGGGGTATTGGTGGTGATCGGCGCATCGGTAGCGTGGTTCGCAACACATCAACGCCGCCTGCGAGAGATCGAAAGCGCCATAACAGGCGTGGCGAAATTGCGAAGTCAGGAAAAGTATCAAGAAGCGCTTGACTTCATTGCGTCCCTTCCCCGCGATGTGCAGCAAGTGGGCGCGATCGCTGCGGCGCGGGCTGAACTAGAGCAGAGTCAGGAGGAAGAAACAGCAAGGCTTGCGCGACTCGCTTCGCTGCTGGCCGCCGCGGCGTTGCCAGTGCATGATCTGACAACCGAAACCGACGATGCAGCGCTGGCCAGCTATGAAGCGGACCTTCAGCGAAGGCAACAAGCGGTCAACGAGGCGAAGTCGCTTGCAAAGACTCATTCCGAGCAGGCTCGGGTGAAGGACGCCGCCGCTCTCTTAACGGCGGCTCTGGACGAAGTGCGCAGTCGCCGCTTGGTGGTTCGCGAAGACAAGTTTCGCAGGGATCATCAGGCGCTGGAGCGCGAGTTCCAGCAAATTACCACGGAACTAGCCGGCTCCCCGGATCGTTTGGAGCGTGCGCTAAACGAGCTGCGCATCCGGGTGGAAACGTGGCTAGGCGCCAATGCCAGTGTGCGGTCATCGCTGACGGTGTTTGGCCAAGGGCTATTGAAGAAGATTGACGCCGAGGCCCGCGATGTGCGCCTGCACCGGCAACGTCGCGAAGCGGAAAGCGTGGTTACGCAGGCCGTAGGACGCAGCATTGAGTTTCGCAGCGCGCTGGAACAACTTGCACGGCAAACTTCGGCCGACAGTGCTGCCGCGCTACAACGTACAGTCGCCGAAGCGCCTTTGTGGGAAGGAATGGAGCGTTGGAATGCGCTTCTGGATGAGCCCGAGTTTCAGCGGCTGGGCCAGATATCGCCCGAGCGTGCAGCGGCGCTCCTGGCCGAAGGACAACGACTTCAAACCCAGTACGGTCAATTGCCTCATGCCGAAGAGTTCACCCAGCGCGTGGATTATCTGAAATCGGTGGTTGCACGCTTGGGTGAGGAGGGCGAAACGCCGCCGGTGGAGCGAGCGGCGGCCGCGTTTCGCGGCGTGCTTTTTGACGCGGACCTGTGGATGTTCGATTTCGAAGGCGAGCGTTACTACGCGCCGGCTAACAAGGTTACCACCTCAGGCGAGCAATTGGTGATTGTTTACTACGCCTACGACAATAACACCGGTGCGACCGTGGAAAAGAAACGTGGGCTTTTCAAGAACCGCATTGTTAATCCTCGCCGCGCTCCGCAGAGCGAGTTGGCGCAGACGCTTGCGCCGCAGTTCGCCAAATTGCGTTCCGGGGATTTGCCCTGGGAGGAAGGGTTTGGCGCGATCTTGCAGGCCATTCGTGATTCAGATCTCGACCCTGTCTTGAAAGTCATCCTGTTAAGTGACGTGGCCGACGCGGCGTTTGTTGGTAGTCAGCCGATGAAGGATGTCTACGAAGCGCCGCTGGCGAACGTGCGGCGGCACGCGCGTTTCTGCAAGGTCAGCCCTTGGTATGCTCCCGAGGGAGGCGACGCCGATACTCGAATGCAAGCCGAACGCGTTCTGGCCGAGCTGCCCGATCTGGAGTCGTTGCAGCGTCAAGTGATGGCGAAACTCGCCGTGTTACACAAGCCTAGCGCTTTGCAGCATCGTTGGGTTGGCTGGTTGGCGCTCGATCGTCACGGGGCGTGGCGTTGCCTCACGCCAGGCGCGGCCCCCGCCAGCGGCGATCTCTTGGTGGTGCATCAACCCGCCGGGCGGTCCCAAGCATTGATCGAGCGCATCGGCTCGATCGAACAGGGGCAAATCTCTTGGCGCGAAGGCGCGGAGCATTTGTTCCAAGAAGGACGTCCTTTGTTTGTCCAACAGGATGCCTTGAAGGTGGCCGAAGGAATCGCTCCTTGATCGGCGGCATACCGCGGTAGCTCTCATACGAAAGAGTGTATTTGTGGACGAGACGCTTTACATTCGAGTTCGCGGCCGAGTGCAAGGGCCGTTCGATCGCGAAAAGCTGCAACTCTTGGTGCGGCGCGGCCAACTGAGCCGAATCCACGAAGTTTCGCCCGACGGCGCTACGTGGCGCAAGGCGGCCGATTACCCCGATTTGTTCGTTGCGGCGGCGCCGGTCTCCACCAGCGCTCCCCACAACGGCAACCAGCAAAGCGGCGCCACGGCGGCGGCCTCTGCGGCCATGCCGGCTGAACAGCAATGGTATTACGCCGTGAATGGAACGCAGCAGGGGCCGGTGCGGTTCGTGGAGCTTCAGCAACTCGCCGCTCTGGGGCAACTGGCGCCGGGCGATCTCGTGTGGTGCGAGGGAATGGCCGAATGGACTCCCGCACAGAGCGTGCCGGGCTTGCTGCCCGCGCAAGCATCCACCTCCTCAGAGGATGTGCCCCAGAAAAAATCGACGCGCCGGGTAGACGACGAGTGCGCCGATGAGGGGAAGCTGACCGATCACCTGGCGCGGTCCGCCGCCGATGCTCAGGCCTGGGTGATGCTCATTGCAGTTTTTGGTTACGTGTACGCCGGATTGATGATCCTCGGCGGCATGCTATTGCTGCTTGGAATCGCCGACAACCAACTGAACGCCGGGTTCCTCGGCACGGTGCTGATGTGGTTGCTCTATGCGGGCGTGACGATTACCGGCAGCGTCCTTTTGAGTTTGTATCACAACGCGATGAGCCGATTCATCCAGACACGCTCTGAGAAACAGTTGGATTTGGCGATGCGGCGTTTGCGTTCGTTCTGGGTATTCGCAGGCATTGTACTGATTGTGATTACCGCGAACATCATTATTGGCGCCATCTTCGTTTTTTCGGCCGCCGCCTCATTGGCCGGTATTTTCACTTGAAGCCGCTAGCTGAGGGCGCATCGAATGTCGATTCCCAGCTCTTACGACCCAAGCGCCGCAGCCGGCGCCGACCTGGCTTCGTCGACCCCGTTGTCCTGGTCGCGCGATGATATTGAGCAGCGTTTGGGGCTCCGCGGCGCGCGGTTCACGCGCGTCAACAACCGTTTGACGTTTCTGCTGGGAGCCGCGGCCACGGTAGCGTTCTACGCCGCGCTTTTGCCGCTGGCTGGAACGCGCTTCGCCGCGATGTTCACCGAGCGCGGGATCACGCCGTACTTTATTGTGTTTTTCTCCCTGTGGGCCTTGGCCATTCTCTTGATCAAATGGCGCAAGTTGGCGCTACAGCGGCGCAGTCTGGCTTATCGTGTTGTGCCGGCGGACCACGGGTTTGTACTTTCGGCCAAGACCGTCGACCAGGTCTTTGACCGCATGTACCAGACGGTGGATGAGCCTTCGCAGTTCGTGCTCTTTAACCGCATTGTCATTGCGCTGTCTAACCTGCGGAACTTAGGCCGGGTGTCGGATGTGGACGAGATCTTGCGTTCACAGGCCGAGCATGACGAATCGACCATGGAGACTAGCTACTCTCTGTTGGTCGGCTTCATCTGGGCGATTCCGGTGCTCGGTTTCATCGGCACGGTGTTGGGCCTATCGGAGGCGATCGGCGGATTTGGCGCCGTGCTTGGCGAAAGTCATGACATTTCCCAGATCGCCAATTCGCTGCGAACCGTCACAGGCGGGTTAGCAACAGCATTCGAAACCACACTTGAAGCGCTAGTCGCGGCGCTGGCCATTCAGATCCTCTTCACGTTCCTTCGCAAGTCGGAAGAGGAGTTTCTGGATGAGTGCGCCGAGTACTGCCAGGTGCATGTGGTGAACCGCCTACGCATGACGCCATTTGATACGGAGGCGAGCTAGCCCATGGCGCGCCGCAAGCCGCATCGCCCGGTGTTCTCCTTGTTCTCGTTTCAGGACATTATTACCTCGGTTACGGGCGTCATTCTGTTGACTACCTTGCTGCTGACGCTCTCATTAGTGCAGCAAGCCCTTACGGCGCCAACGTCCGCGCCGCAAGTTGACGCTTCGATAGAACGAGAAATCGAAGCCGCCGAGCAAGAACTTCGGCAGCTGACTCAGGAACTCCAGCGCAACCAGCGCCGACTGGAAGATTTGGAAACGGTGGCCGCCGGAGGAATCGAAACGACCGTGGAGGCCCTGGAGCAAGAGGTTGAACGGCTGCAGAAGACCTGGTCGCGTTTGACGGCGCAAGAGCAAGCCATTCAAACGGAGAAGGAGAAGCTACAACTAGAAAACCAGAAGTTGGAGCCGCAGCGAGAAGAACTCGCACAATTGCGTCGCGACGCCGCCGCAACACGCGCCAAAATCGAGTCGCTGCGCAAGGCGAACCGGCTGATCTACAATCCTGCGGTGGGATCAAACAAGACCGCCTGGCTTATTGATCTTTCCGCCGAACGCATGCTCGTGGCGCAACTTGGGCGCAAGGCGCCGCCCGAACGATTCACGCCCCCGTCCACCTTGGGACGGATGCCCGAGTTTGAACGTTGGCTTAAAAGGCGTGATCCACGAACCGACTACTTTGTGCTCCTTGTGCGGCCCGACGCAATCGAAATATTCAGAAAGGTGCAAGAGCGGCTTAAAGACGCGCGGTTCGACTTGGGGATCGATTTGCTTGGGGCCGATGTGACCGTTGTTGATCCGCAACAGGGAGCGGGGTTCTAACTATGCGACGTCGCCGCGCTGCGCTGCCTGACAGTCTCGAGTTGTTGCTCGACACAATCACTAACGCCTTCGGCGGCATTCTGTTCATGGCGATTCTCGTTACCTTGCTCTTGCAACTGAATCGCAATCGTCTTCAATCCGAAAGCACGTTGGAGACGCCCCCGCAGCCCGAACGTTTAGCGCAGCTTCGAACGCAAATCCAACTGCAACGAAAAACGCTGGAATCGCAGCAGCGACTCTTAGAGCGTCTTTCGCCCGAGGCCGCCCGCGCTCTGCTCGACAAAGCGGAACAGTTGCGTTCCCAGCGCGAAGCATTGCAAACGCGAATCACCGACGCCCAGCGAGGAATCAAGGCGGCGCAAGTAGCCGTTGCCGAGGCCGAAGCCATGCCCGCTAACCTGACCGCAGCGCTGCACGAGGCGCGTGAACGCCTTGCGAATGAACAAGCCGCGCTTCGTGCCGAAGTGGCGTCGCGTCAGCAGACGGCAAGGCTGCCACGGTTGCGCTCCACCCGCAAGATGGAAGCGGTCGCCGCGCTGCGTTACGACCGATTCTACGTTCTCTGTCAGGGGTTTGACTCACCGCGAGGCGAGCGGCTTAACCGCGATGACTTCGTTATCACCGAGCAGGATGGCGACACTCTGACGATTACCCCCAAACCCTACGCCGGCCTGCCGGTCGCCAACGCGTCGGAGTTTGAGTCTCGTCTGCGAGCGAAACTTTGGGGGCTCGACCCCGACGAGGTTTATCTGGCGGTTATTGTCTGGGAGGACTCGTTCGATAGCTTTGTGCCCCTGAAGAACGCTTTGGTTTCTTTGGGCTTTGAGTACCGGCTAATTCCGCTTAGGAAAGGGGAAGCGGTTGGTAGCGGGTATGTACCAGACCCTCAGGTGCAATGAGGTTTCTTGCGCATTCGCGCTTTCTGTTTCCCCTTTGTTCTTGGGCAAGTCACTTGCGCTGCTGCGCAAATGTTGATAAGACCTCGTAGCTCGGAGTGTGGGGGGGAGCGCCTTGGCGCTTTTGGTTGCTTGGGTTGGTGGGCCAGATACCTAGAGGGTGGGTTCTAGCCGCTTACGCAGCGGCGTCTCTTCCGACGCGAGACGAGAGACGAACATCGTCAGACGGCGGGGAATGCCTATAATAAAAGGTTCACGAATATCCGCTGGGAGAAAGGATGGTCCATCTGACCCAATCCCTTGCAAACGAGAATGCCTTCGGCTGGCGGTTCGATAATACGTACTCGCGTTTACCGGAAGTGTTTTTCGCTCCCGCGACGCCGGCCCGGGTGCGGGCGCCGCAAGTAGCGATTCTGAACTACCGACTAGCGGAGGAATTGGGGCTTGACCTGGGTGCGGCGCCGGCCGAGGTTATTGCAGCGCAACTCGCAGGGCAGCAATTGCCTGCTGGCGCTGAACCCATTGCGCAAGCGTACGCCGGTCACCAATTCGGCAGTTTCACCATGCTTGGCGACGGCCGCGCGATCCTGCTGGGGGAACATCGTACACCTTCGGGCCGGCTTGTCGATATTCAACTCAAAGGGGCAGGGCAGACGCTGTTTTCACGCCGCGGAGACGGTCGAGCGGCTCTTGGGCCCATGCTTCGCGAGTATGTGATCAGCGAGGCCATGGCCGCGCTGGGCATTCCCACCACGCGCAGTTTGGCGGTTGTGCTTACCGGCGAGCCGGTCTACCGGCAGTCTGTGCTGCGCGGGGCGATTCTGACCCGTGTGGCCGCGAGTCATCTGCGGGTCGGCACCTTCGAATACGCGGCAGCGCGGCGGGACCTTGCGAATCTGCGGACGCTGGCCGACTACGCGATTGACCGCCACGATCCCGAACTCGCCCAGTCGCCCCAGAAGTATCTGGAGTTCTTCCGCACAGTGATGGACCGTCAGGCCGCGCTGGTCGCTCGTTGGCAACTGGTGGGGTTCATTCATGGAGTGATGAACACCGACAATATGGCGATCTCGGGCGAGACGATCGACTATGGGCCGTGCGCGTTTATGAATGCCTATAGCCTCGATACGGTGTATAGCTCGATCGACTACGACGGCCGCTACGCTTATGGCAATCAGCCTCTCATCGCGCAGTGGAATCTGGCTCGTCTTGCCGAAGCTCTGCTGCCGCTCTTCGACGCCGATCAGGAAAAGGCGATTGCCGTAGCGACCGAAGCGCTGAACGAGTTTCCTGATCTCTATGAACGCTATTGGCTGGCCGGGATGCGAAAGAAGCTGGGCCTTCTGACGGAGCAAGCGGAAGACGCCAAGTTGATTCAGTCGCTGCTCGCGTGGATGGAGAAATCTCAAGCGGATTTTACGAACACCTTCCGCGATCTGTCTTCCGCAACGCTGCCGTTGGGCGGCCGCTATCAGGATCCCGACTTTCAGGCGTGGTATGCCCAATGGCGGAATCGCCTGGATGACGAGGGCCAGCCCCATGCCGCGGCTTGCGCTCTTATGCAAACCGTGAATCCTGCAATCATTCCGCGTAACCACCGGGTTGAGGAAGCTCTTTCGGCTGCCGCAGAATACGACGATTTTTCGCCCTTACATCGGCTGTTGGCGGCGCTGGCCTCGCCCTTTGAGGCGGGGGCAGACCAAGCGTACTACATGGAGCCGCCGCCCGACGAGTCCAACTATCGCACGTTCTGCGGAACGTAGGCCGTTACGTTGAGCACAAGCCATAGGACGGTGGCGCTCGACAGAAACGCCCTGTTCCCGCGCTTTCGCGGCGGCTTATCCACTGCTCAGCGCGACAATCACCGACAACGTAAGCAGCGCTGCGCCGGCAAGACGGAGCAACATCAGGGAGCTTGAATGGCGGGCCTCGGCGCCGCCAAAGACGCGTGCAAGCAGCCAGGCGAGAACGACCGCCCACAACCCGCGCAGCGCATACACGATATTGATGCGCGCGGCGTCGCCAAACTGCCCCAGGGCGTAAGAAATGCTAATCGCCTGCACGGCCATCAGGCAGCTACCGATGATCATCGGCCGCATCACGCCCAAACGCAACAACTGCGATGGTCGATCGACCCAAGGGAGAAACGCGCACGAGAACACTCCGGTCGAAGCGAACACCGCCGCCAAGAACTTCTCGACCCCCGATTGCCGCCCCCACATCTGCAAGCCAATGTCGAATAGCGAGAACGACAGGGAGGCCAGAAGGGCCAGCAGCACCGTCAACGCGGCATTCCGCGC
>CAYWIS010000007.1:20035-25221 GCA_964458385.1 uncultured Pirellulaceae bacterium | reverse complement strand
GAATGCTCGCCAGCGCCTGCTTGCACCACGGCGACGCCCAAGAAGGCCAGGATGGCTCCCCACCAGACGCGAAGCTCGACCCGCTCGCGGGCTAATAAGGAGACGAGAATGGCGACGACCACCACTTTGACGCCTAAGATGGGCGTCGCCACCGACACATCGCCATATTGGTAGGCAAGATAGGTAAAAAGCTGACCGGCGACGAACGCCAAACCTACCAGCGCCGCCCGCCACCAGAGAGCCAAGGGCAACGAATCGCTTTGGATCGCGCCGAACACGGCCCAGGGGATCGCTAAGCAAGCGTTCGATAAGACCGTATTGGTCCAGGGACTCGCTCCACCCGAGATCGCCTTCTTGGCGAACATCATTCCAAAAACGAACAACACGCTGGAGGCCAGCGGAAACAGCAAGTGCAAGGGCATGCAAAAAGTGGGGCGGTCTGGCCGCAAACACAAATCACCAGGAGAAACAGCCAACGTAACCGGAATTCCCGTCGAACTAAAGGCGAGGTGGCCCACTTGCACGACCGGCCGCCGGCCCTGGCGGCGGAATTGGACTTTTGGAAGGCGAGAAACATTGACCTGGACTGATCGTCGCGGCACAATAAACCCACATTGATCGGTTCCGAGCTTGCCCGCCTAATGATAGGCTCGACGCCGTTTCCCGCCCTTGTGCGTTCCTTCCTTGCCTCTTTGTGTCGTGCGATGACGCGCTTCTCTTGGCTGATTGTTCTCGGATGCGCTTGTGTGGCGTCTTCCGCGCAGGCGCAGCCGACGCTGTCTTTCACTCGGCCGCACGCCGTGCAGCCAGGGGCGACCACGGAAATTGTGCTGCACGGCGATAAGCTCGAAGAGCCGCTCTCGGTATGGACCAGCTTTCCCGCGCAGGTGGAAGTGGTCCGTGAATTGGACGAAGCTGGCCAACCCAAGCCGAACCCCGACCCCAAGACGCTCCGTGTGCGTTTGACTCTGGCGGCCGACGTTGCGGTCTCTGTCGGCGGTGTGACGGTGGGGAACAAAGCTGGCGTGTCGGAGCCAGTGCTGCTGTTGGTAGATGACTTGCCCACGGTGGACGAGGCCAGCAATAACCAGTCGCCCGCAACCGCGCAGGAAATTCCCGCGCTGGCCGCGGTCGACGCTATCGCCAATGGAGCAACGTTCGACTATTACCGCATACCGGGCAAGGCCGGCCAGCGCGTGGCGATCGAGGTGGTTGCGCAGCGGTTTGGATCGCCCCTGGACCCGGTGCTGCGACTCTTGGACGAACGAGGCCAGGAGCTGCAGTTTGTTGACGACGATCCGGCCCTCGGAGCCGATTGCCGGCTAACGCACACGTTTGTGCAAGACGGGGCGGTGGTGCTGGAAGTGCGCGACGTGCAATACCGAGCGGGAGGACGCTATCGACTGCGGGTAGGCGACTTCCCGTTGGTTCACGCCACATTTCCGCTAGGCGCTCCTCGCGGAGTCTCCACTGAATTTCGTTTTGCCGGTCCCGACGGAGATGCGGCGGCCCCGGCTACGTGCACAGTGCCTGCCGATGCGGCAGGCGCCGTTCCTATCTCAGCACGATTGCCGGGCGGGCAGTCGTCGGGCATGGCCGCCATGGTGGCGAGCGCACTACCGAATTTGCTCGAGGTCGAACCGAACGACCAACCCGAAGCGGCTCAGGAGTTCACGCCGCCCATGGCGATCAACGGGCAGTTCCTCAGTACCGGCGACCGCGATCATTACCGGTTTACCGCCAAGAAAGATGAGAAGCTGCTGATCCGTGGTCTAAGCCGCACCTTGGGCTCGCCCAGCTACTTGCTCTTACGCGTGTTCGATGAGAAAGGCGCCCAACTAGCCGAGGCGGGCGCCGCCAATGATGTGGAAACGCTCGTCTTCACGCCGCCGGCCGATGGTGGGTATCGGGTGTCGGTCGAAGAGTTGCTTGGCGGCGGGGGGCCTGGATACGCGTACCGGATCGAAGTGGAACCCGACCAACCGCGGTTCCGACTCTTGTTGAAAAACGACAAGAACACGCCGCACAAATTCCTGACCCACGCCGATGGGGCGCTGGCGCTCGATGTGCAAATTGAACGGCAAGGCTACAACGGCCCTATTCGTGTTATTGTGAGCGACGCTTCGGGCGCTTCGTTCCAAGTGCGGCCCGACGTAATTCCTGCGGGCGCTAAGGACGCACGGCTGATCGTGCTAGCGCCCTCGGAACTCCAAGAGGGACAGTTGTTCGCATTGCGAGTGACCGGCGAAGCCGTTGAAGGCGACGCGCGGGCGCCTTTGACCACCGCACCGCTTCTCAAGACCAAGCGTCCCGAATTGCTCTCTGTGCCTGGATGGTTGGACGGCGTGGTGTTCACGGCGATCGGATCTCCGCCCGAAGCTTTCTTCGCTCTCACGCTGAAAGAGCCGCTTGCAGTCTGGAATCGTGAAAAGAACGAGGCTCGTTTGACGCTTCCACTTGAGCGCAAACATAAGGACTACAAACAGGATCCATTACTATTGTTTGAGGGGTTGCCGCCGGGTGTGACCGCGGCGGTCAAAAAGGAAGGCCAGGACCAGGACGAACGGTTGGAAGTGACGTTCTCGGGACAAGACGTTCCGGCGGGCGAGCACACAATTCAAGTCCTGGCGTATGGCGATTTGAATCAGCGTGGAATTAAGCAAGTTCTGGAAGCTCAACTCAAGGTCGAGTAACGCACCCTTCCGCAAGGCGCACCCATGCAAGCTACCTCGTACCTCCTGCGCGTCGCTCGCGTTCCGCTATTGGCGTTGTTCTTGGCTGTCGCTCTGGTTGGCTCCTTGTCGGCGGAGACTTCTGGCCTGGAGCCGATCGAAATAGGCTCGCCGGCGCGTTTAGAAGTTTTTCCCACGGCGGCGCGTCTGGTCGGTCCGCGGCGGCAAATGCAGTTGGTGGTAACCGCGGTTTATGAGGGCGACCGCCAGCAAGATATTACCCGCGCTGCCGCCTATACCACGAGTGATCCTCAAGTGGCGGTGGTCGAAAACGGGGTGATTCTCCCGCGTGGCGACGGCAAGGCCGAAATCACGGTGTCTGCCGGCGGAGCGGCTGTGATGGTTCCCGTTGAAGTCACTGCCTATGGCGAACCTTCGCCCGTTCCGTTCTATCATGGCGCCTTGGCGGCTTTGACGAAGCAAGGATGCAATATGGGAGCGTGTCACGGCTCGCCCAGCGGCAAGGGCGGGTTTCGGTTATCGCTTGGGGCATTCGATCCGGAACTGGACAAGTTCACGCTCATTCGCGAGGAGTACGGGCGGCGCACGAATCCCCACGCGCCAGAGGCCAGCTTATTGCTCTTGAAGCCATTGATGAAAGTGCCGCACGGCGGCGGGTTGAAAATTACACGTCGCGATCCCGCGTACGCCTTACTGCGTGACTGGATTGCCGAAGGTTGCCGCATCGACCCGCCCGATGCTCCGCGATGCGTTCGGATCGAGGTGTATCCGCCATCGGGGCGAGTGCTGCATCACCCGGCGCATACCCAGCAGTTGTGTGTGCTGGCCCATTTTGACGATGGCTCGGTGCATGACGTAACTCCCATCGCGGTTTATTCCAGTAGCGATGAGAAGGTGGCCGAAGTCACCACCGCGGGCCTAGTGATCGGCCATGACCGCGGTGAAAGCGCAATCATGGTGCGTTACCTGGAGTTCGTTGAGTCGGTTTACCTGACCTTCGTGCGCGATGTGCCGGGCTTCGTCTGGAACGATCCGCCCGCGAACAACGTGATCGACGACCTGGTTTACGCCAAGCTTCGGCAATTGCAGTTTTTGCCTTCTGAACTCTGCACCGACGACGAGTTTTTGCGCCGCGTGTACTTGGACACGATCGGCGTACTTCCCACCTTGGAAGAGACGGAAGCTTTTCTAAGCGACACCTCGCCCGACAAACGCAGTAAGGTGATCGACGCCCTTTTGGAGCGGCCCGAGTATGCTCGCTTCTGGGCGCTAAAGTGGGGCGATCTTTTGCGAATGACCAAAAAGGCGGTTGGCGAACCGGGGGTTCACAAGTACCACCAGTGGTTGCTGCGATCGTTTGAAAAGAACCAGCCCTACGACGAATTCGCCCGCGAGGTGCTAACCGCCGCCGGCAGCACCTTAACTCATCCCGCCGCCAATTTTTACCGAACGACTACCGATGTTAACGATTGCGTCGAGAGTGTGGCCCAGGTGTTTCTCGGCGCGCGGCTCCAGTGCGCCAAGTGTCACAACCATCCCTTCGAGCGTTGGACGCAGGATAACTACTATGGCATGGCGGCGTTCTTTAATCGTGTGCAACGCAAGCCAGGACCGCGGCCAGATGACCTGCTCATTTTCACGTCTCGCTCGGGCGAAGTTACGCAGCCGCGCACCGGAAAAACCATGAAGCCGTGGCTGCCATCGGTGGGCGAAACGGACGTTCCCGCCGATATGGACCGACGCATCGCGTTTGCCCAATGGTTGACTCAGAAAGACAACGCGTTCTTTGCGCGGGTCGAGGCGAACCGCATTTGGGCTCACTTATTCGGACGTGGGATTGTCGACCCGCCCGACGATTTCCGCGATTCCAATCCCCCCTCGAATGCGGCGCTGTTAGACGAGTTGGCGCGCAGCTTCGCTGAGTACGGCTTCGACCGCAAGCAGTTGATCCGCTTGATCTTGAATAGTCGAACCTACCAGGCGAGCGCCCGGCCGAACGAGTTCAACCAGGATGACGTAAAGTACTTTTCGCATTATCAGCCCCGGCTGCTTTCGGCCGAGCAGTTGCTAGACGCCATTTGTCATGTGACGGGCGTATCCGAGAAATTTGGCTCATTGCCGCCGGAAACCAAGGCGACGCAACTCCCCGCGCCCGACATGGCCGAGAATGAGTTCCTCAAGATCTTCGGCCAGCCTGAACGGCAAACCGTGTGCGAATGTGAACGGAGCGACGACTCCAACCTGGGGCAGGCGCTGCAACTTTTCAACGGACCGTTGGTTCACGGCAAGTTGCGGAATGAGGGAAATCGCTTCCGCCGCCTGATGAACGAAGGCCGAACCGACGAGGAGATCATTCGCACTCTTTATCTGACGGCCGTGTGTCGCCCGCCCAGTGAGGCGGAGCTATCGGCCAGCCTGGCTCATATCGCCTCTAAGCCCGACCAGCGCGTGGAAGCGCTGGAGGACATTTGCTGGGCGATTCTCAATACCAAT
>CAYWIS010000007.1:1873-20025 GCA_964458385.1 uncultured Pirellulaceae bacterium | reverse complement strand
TGAGTTCCTGTTCCAGCATTAATACAAGAGGCAATCGCTCTTAGATCGAAAGTTCGCCTTATTCCCAAGCTTTCCCCACCGCAAAAGACCGCAGCCGCCTGGCTTGAGCCGGCGGCTTCGTGACTTGTTAGGGCGTGGCGAATCGCCATTTTTCTTTGATGACGCTGGCGGTATTGCCGGGCGCCGGTTGCCTCACCGGCGAATGGGAAGTGCGTTGCCTTGGGCGTCGTCGCGCAGCGCAATAGAAAAGCCGCCAGCCGCCCACGTGAGTGCGAGCGACTAACGGCTAGATTGCGTGTTCGATATGTTTTACTCTTGCGAATCTTCAACCGCCGGGTCGAGCGAGATTTCCGGCTCGCTGGTTTCCGACTCAGCGGGAGGAGCGCCAAACTCGTCCGACGGAGGAGCTTCTACGCCCTCTTCGACCTCGACTCCACCTTCATGATCGTGCCCTTCGTGATCATGACCGTCTTCCACCGGGGTGGTGGTGTTGGCGCCATCGGTCGTGGGAGCGGGGCTGTCGGACTTGCTGCAACCGGTGGCGAAGACGGCCAAGCTCACCGTCAGCAAAAACAACGAAAACCAACGCATGAGATTTTCTTTCCTGCGAAAAGGTGAAAAAGAATACAAACGTCAAAACAGCTAAGCCCACAGATGGCGACGATCCGTGGGCTTAGACGGAACATGCGATTAGGGTGTGCGTAAGACCGCACAAATGTAGGCGACTACTCTTGGCTTTCTTCGGCGGGAGCCGCAGCGTCTTCAACGCTTTCTTCGGCCGGGGCAGCGTCTTCAGGAGCAGGTTCCTCGGCCGCCGGCTCGGCAGGAGCTTCACTTTCGGGAACGGCCGGAGCGGTGGCGTCTACGTCGGTTTCGGTCTCGACATCCGCCTCAATGTCGCCTTCCTCGGTGGCGTCCGGGGTGGCCGGGGCGGTAGCGTCCGGAGTCGCATCGGCGCCCGTATCGGTGTCGGCTGCCGGTTCGCAACCAAGAGCAAACAAACCAAGGCTGAAGACCACCATCAGGAGGGACAGCTTCTTCATCGCACAATACTCCACAAGGGGAATTTGATTTTGCAGGACCTTCCTGCTCCGCACACAAACATAGATCCCGTAGTTGGGCAAATATTCCCGGCTGTGGTAAATTTTTTTAATTCGCAGATTCCGGCCGTGCGGGAATAAACGTGCAGCGGTAGGGCTCTTACTTAGTAGCGGCGAGGAAGGTGGCCGATCCTGTGTCAAACAAACCTGACGAGGACCACGCGCCCCCTAATGCCGAGGGGTCAGGAAGGGATTGCGCCTTGGATCTGGTCCAGCTCATCCGCGATCACCATGCCGATGTGTACCGCTACGCCTTTCGGCTTACGGGAACACAGGTCGACGCGGAAGATCTGACGCAACAAACCTTTTTGATCGCTCAACAGAAACTCCACCAGGTGCGCGATCAGGCCAAGGCCCGGTCGTGGCTGCTGACCGTAACGCGGAATTGTTATCTCAAGCAGCGGCGCCGGTTAGCGTCTCTGGCGGCCCAAGAGAGCGAAACGCCCGTCGAGCAAATTGCCGACGACACCGTTCCCCCCGCCGGAAGCGAAGCCGACTGGATCGATCGCCAGTGGTTGCAAGCGGCGCTCGACCAGCTTTCGGATGAGCATAAGGTGGTGCTCTTGATGTTCTACTTTGAGGAGTTGTCGTACAAGGAGATCGCCGATCGCCTTGACGTGGCGGTCGGCACCGTGATGAGTCGGTTGGCGCGGGCCAAGGGCCGGTTGCGAGCGTTGCTGGAGTCTTCTCAGGAGCGTCCGCCAACAACGCGTCCCCCGATGACAAACGTGTTTGTGTAAACCAAGTTATGCAGTAACGTATTGGCGTTCCCCGCGAGGAAACGCCAGCGGTTTTGCAGGGATCCGCGAAAACCGAGGAGCTTCTATGGACCAGCAGCAATTGGGCAAGTTGATCGACGCGTGCCGTCCAGGCAGCGAGGACCTGCGCCATCCCGACATGGCGGCGCTGGCCGAGCGTGTGGCGCACGATCCGGCGGTCCGCGCCCAGTTCGAGCGCAGCCAGCGCTTGGATGCTGCCTTGGTCGCCGCCTTTCGCGATGTGCCCGTGCCGGCGGGCCTGGAGGAACGGCTCTTGGCGGCGGTTGGCGCCGCTGGCGCGGAATCCCAAGAGGAAACATCGGCTCCGGCTGCGGTAGCGCCTGCAGATCGGCGCGAATGGCCCATCACGCGCCGCGGCCTAGGTGTCGCCCTTGCCGCAACCGTGGCGCTGGTGGCGCTGGGCGGCGTGGGATATTGGTATCTGGCCGAAGAAGAGGAAGTCACACGCGCCCAATTAATGGTGCAGGCGCAAGCCTGGCTGAATGATCGCGATTTTGGCAATCCTTCGGCCTGGGCGCCGGCTACGCAAGAAGAATTGGCGGCGTTTCCCGCCGCGATGCTCACGGTGGGGCCGACGCAAGTGCGCCGCATTACGACCGACCTGGACCGCCGGGCGATGGTCTACCGGTTATCGCTGCGGAACGGGCAGTCGGCGTATCTGTTTGTACTTCGGGCCCACACGGCGCCAGGCGCGGTTGGCGCTGCTCCGCCCCGCACTCCCTTCCCCGAGGCCAGCGGTGGGTGGAAGATGGGCGCCTGGACGGCGAATGGCATGCTGTACGTCTTGGCTGCCGAAGGGGATTATCGGAGTCTAATCCGTCGTCGTCCTACGGTATAACGGCTCGGACTGTTGCTTGACCGGCGGCGCCCCTGGGTGTCTTCCCCCTCGTTCGTGGAGCGCCCACGAAAAAAACTTTATCGGCGGCCGGGCTTAAAAGCCGAATATTCCCTAGGATCAGTGCGATCCGCTATTGCGATCGTTGTGCATCCTGGGGGGGATTATGCTCAGCTATTACCGGCCCGGTTCGGCCTGCCTTGGGCGGCGCCGACCTAGGGCGAACGCCGCGCGCCTTGCGCGCTCCCGCGGGGTCGGCGTCTTCCTTTGGGGAGGCGCCTGGGCGGCGTGCCTGCTGATGGCGGCCAGCTCGGCCGTGGCCCAGGAAGGGGGCGCTCATCGGGCCTGGCGCGATGAAGCCGCCCGCGCCATACCTTTTGCGCAGTTGAGTCCCGCCGCTCAGGCCAAAGTCTGGGACGTGGTGGCCAACCCCAGCCTCTATCGCCGGATGCCGCCCAAGGCCATTACCTGCGATCCTGAGCTGTATCTGTTTCTGCTGCGTTATCCCGAGGTGGTGGTCAACATCTGGGACCTCATGGGCATTACCCAGGTTTCCATGGAGCGTGTGGGGCCCGAAACGGTCAGAGCCTCCGACGGCGGCGGCACGCACTGCTTGGCCCAGACGGTATACAGTAGCCGCGACGTGCACGTGATCTACGCCGAGGGATACTACGAAGGAAACTTATTCAAGAACCGCCTGAACGGCTCCTGCGTGTTATTGCTGCGCAGCGTCTACACGCCTAATCAAGGCGACGAGATGATTATCACCACGTACCTCGACGTATTCGTAAAGGTCGAAAACGTGGGCGTAGATCTGCTGGCCAAGACGCTTAGCCCGCTTTTGGGCAAGTCGGCCGATTCGAACTTTGTTGAGTCGGCGGCGTTTCTCGGCAAGTTGTCGCAGGCGGCCGAGCAGAACGGCCCCGGCGTGCAGCGTCTAGCCGAGCATCTGGAGCGAGTCGATCCTGCCGTGCGACGTCAGTTTGGCGAGCTTGCGGTAGCTATCAGTCACCGCGCTGCACTGCGTGAGGTCGATCCCTTGGCAATGGAACGTAGCGCTTCGGAAGTTGTTCAACGGGCCATCAGTGAGGGCGTTACCCCATTTGGAACACCGTTGGAAGAGCCGTTTCCGCCTCGGCCGGCCGCTAATCCTGAACCACCGCGTCGCGGGATTACGCTGCGTCGCTGACGGTCGGATGTGGCTACGGGATGGGCACGCGCCGCGTCTGCTGCTAGCGCTGTCGTTGCGCCCCAGATCAGGTGCGTGGCGATCAGCAAGCCGTTGCGTCCTGTCGGCCGGTTGTGCGGCGGAGGAAGAATCCTTAGCGCTGGTAACCATCCCAGGTAGCTTGCAGCCCACACGGCCAGACCGAACGCTGCGCCGCGAGCCGCGCGGGGAAACGGCAATCGCCGTCCCAAAAAGCCATAAAGTGCGCCCATGGCCGCCCCATAGCCGAAGTGAGAAACCAGCGCCAGGCGCGCCTTCTGCTCGTCGGCCAGCGAATCCGCTAGGCCGCAGCGCTCTAACAACACGTCGAGAATCTGCCGCGGCTCGGCCGGCTCATGTTCGCCGGCTGGTAAGAGCCGCTCCAGCTCGTGCATGGCCGCCGTCATGGCGGCAGTCCCCATAAGTCCGCTCGCGATTCCTGAGGCGGCGCTGGGTGTCGGCGTTTGCATGACGTTTTCTCCTTGCGAATCGGAGACGAGGGGCTAATGGCTGGGACGATCTTCGGCCGGCCCATGCCGACGGCTGAGGTTTGTGGCCGTGTTGATCAGGCCTACGTGCGAAAAGGCTTGTGGAAAGTTGCCCAACAGCCGCCGTGCTTCGGGATCGTACTCTTCCGAGAGCAGACCTACATCGTTGCACAAGTCAAGCAGCCGCTCAAAGAGCTCACGGGCCTCACTCGTTCGGCCTTGAATCGCCAAGTTATCGGCAAGCCAGAAGGTGCAAATCAGAAAGGCGCCTTCGCCCGGTGGAAGCCCATCAACGTCGGAATGCGTGGGGTAACGGTCGACAAAGCCATCTCGCATTAAACGTCGTTGAATGTACTCCACAGTGCCAACAATGCGCGGGTCGGTTGCTGGCAAGAAACCAACCAGTGGGAGCATAAGCAAACTGGCGTCAGGATCCTTCGAGCCGTAGTACTGCACAAACGAATTAAGTTCAGGGTCAAAGCCGTACCGGCATACCTCGCGATGAATCGTTTCGCGCAGGCGGCGCCACTTGTCCACGTCGCCTGGCAGACCGAACTCGGTAGCGGCTTTGATTGCCCGGTCTACCGCCACCCAGGCCATCACTTTCGAATGGGTGAAATGCCGCCGGGGGCCGCGAATTTCCCAAATGCCTTCGTCGGGATGATTCCAGTTGGTTTCCAGAAAACGCATCATTTGTCGCTGGATGCGCCAGGCGTCTTCGTTAGGCCCCAAGCCCTTGCGGCGGGCTACATAGAGGGTGTCCATCACTTCGCCGTAGACGTCCAGTTGATGCTGGCGATAGGCGGCGTTGCCGGTGCGCACCGGCAACGAGTTTTCGTAGCCAGGCAGCCAGTCGAGCGTTAACTCCACCAGCCGGCGCTCGCCCATCAGGCCATACATGATTTGCAACTCGGCAGGATTGCCGGCTACGGAGTTCACCAGCCACTCGCGCCAAGCGCAGGCTTCGTCGATATAGCCGGCGTTCATCAGGGCGTAAAGCGTGAAGGTGGCGTCCCGCAACCAGCAGTAACGGTAATCCCAGTTCCGCACGCCGCCGATATGTTCGGGAAGCGAAGTGGTCGGCGCTGCGACGATGCCGCCGGACTTTGCGTACGTGAGGGCCTTGAGCGTGATCAACGACCGCACCACCGCCTCACGCCAGGGGCCACGATAGGTGCAGCGCTGCGACCAGGCGCGCCACCAGGCTTCCGTCTCGCGTAGGCTTTGCTCGGGGTCGCGCTCGGGTGACTCCGGCTGATAGGTGGAGGCCCAAGTCATCAGAAACGCCAGCCGTTGTCCTTCGGCTACGGTGAAATCGGCCACCGTGTGCAGGTTTTCGCCGTGCATCTCTACATCTGAGCGGACGTAGAGCGTATCGGGCCCGGCTACAGCGCGAATGCCTCGCGGCGTATGTCGCACCCAGGGCACAATCGAGCCGTAGTCGAACCGGATGGCCAAGTCCATGTGCATCGGGACCTTGCCGCGCCGGCCTTCGATGATCCGCACCACGTCGGGAGCGTCGGTGCGAATGGGCATAAAGTCGATCACCGCCACCACGCCGGTATCGGTGGTGTGTTCGGTTTCCAGGATCAGCGTTCCCTCGTAGTAGCGGCGCCGAACGCTGCGCACCTCGCCCGCGGGCGAGATCCGCCAGCGCCCATGTTCGGGGGTTCCCAGCAGCGCGGCAAAGCAGGCAGGCGAGTCGAATCGTGGGAAGCAGAGCCAGTCGAACGATCCATCCTTCGCCACCAGCCCCGCTGTTTGGCAATCGCCAATGAGCGCGTAATCTTCGATCCGCGACGGCATGCTTACCTTTCCCAAGCAAATTTCCAAAGACTCCGGCGCTACAAAGTAGCGCTCTTCGTTGCTGGAAACTGCATCGAAAAGGGAGCAAATCTTACGCCATTGCCGCCATAGCCGGGGCGGTTAGCCAAGGCGCCACCATTCTTCCTCGCGGTCGTTGCCAATCTGGCCCCAAAAATGGTCGATAGCGGCGGCCTCGCTTTCGCCTGCGACATTTTCATTGGCGGCTCGCAGGATCGAGACAACTTCCCGTAAGTCGTTCAAGGTGACGAAGTTGTCGCCGTCTACATCGACGTAAGGAGGCGGCTGCTCGTCGCCGGGGGGCGGAAGCTCGCGAATTTGCTTATCACGTAGGTCCCGCACCAAGGCCAGCAAGTCGCTGATCGACACGTCGCCCGAACCGTCTACGTCGTACCGGTTCTCCGGATTCTGCCACGGAGGAATAAAGGCCTCGCTCGTCAAACCTGCATCCCAATCCAAAAGTTGACCGGCGGCTAGCGTGAATTGGGACGTCTCGCCCGAGAAGCGGTTGGCGTCGCTGTCGCCGACGTCGTCGTCGACATCGCTCGGAGAGAAGAATTGCCCTTCGGGCGCGTAGAATCGCACACGGTAGCTACCGGGCGCTATGCCGCGAAATTCATACAGTCCCAGGTCGTCGGTGGTAGTCGAGGCGACCACCGATCCGGCCGGTCCACGCAGTTCCACCAGCACGCCCGACACGCCGCCCGTTTCGTCCACGTCCTGGCGGCCATTGCCATCGATATCGCTCCATACGCGGCCGATGATGGCGCCCACACTCGGAGGAGGAATCACGAAATCCTCCACGACTGCCAGGAACGATCGCTCTTGCCCTTGGCTGACGCCCTGACCAACGATCAACAGGTCATCGCCTGCGGCGCGGTAGACGACATCGCGAGTGATGTTCAGTTGGTCAAATAGTTCCGTCCCCACGTCTTGTTGGGCAAGCCATGGCAGCAAGTCGACGGTCCCATCGCCGCCATTCCAGTAGATACGCGTTGTGGGCGTAAAGTTAATGCGATCAACGACCCCATTCACCAGCGCCACGTTGTTATCGACCACAATTCCGACATTGTCGATCGGCGAAGCAAATACGCGTAGTAGCTTTCCTTGGGAGTCCCATAAGGCAGGCGCTATATCGGCCTTTTCGGCTGAGAAGAACGCCCCCGCTATCCAGCTTCCATCCGACGACACATCGGCGGTGGTGGTCAGCGGCAAGGCTTGACGCGGCAACTCCAGCGTGCCAACGGTGTAGCGCTCCCCAACCGTATCGGCGGTCCAGAAAACCGTGGCTCCTTCCAACACCCCGGCCAAGAGTGCGCCGTCGTCGCTCACCGCATCGACGCGGCCGGGACGTGGATGCAGGATTGTCAGGCCGTGGTCGGCGGTCACAACGATCGGTTCGCCAAACCTTTCGCCCACGGCCACGCCGTTTTCAGAAATTCCCAGCAATTGGTCGTCCACGCCTGGGGCGTCGGAGAGATCAGCGGGGGTAGGCTCACCCGCCGCGTTCCAGATGGTCGCTTCGCCAAAACCGGCCGAATCGGAACGATCCGACTGGGTGGCGCCGACAAGCGTCTGAGCGTCGGAAGTCAAAGCGCCCACAGCGCCACGACCGTCGCCGGTGGGAAGGCCGTTAAGCATCTCGAGTGTGGTTTGCACGTTGGCGCCTTGCTGGATCACGCGCACCACAGCAGGCCGGCCCTCGGCTTGTCCTGCCACCACGTACGATCCAGGGCCATCTTGAGCCACCGCCGCGGCGACAAATCCTTCGGGAAGCGCCGCAAGAAACCCAGCGAGTAACTCGCGACGCTCCAGGACTTCTAGGCGGTTCAAGCGCCGCCGCAACGCGGCTGGGCGTTTTCTGTCTCGCAAAGAAAGAAACCGTCGCGCACCAACGACCATTACGCACTCCTCAGTTCCAGGGATTTCCTCCCATTGTAATTAGGTTCTGAAGATTTCCTTCTACTGCCCGAAAATTAGGCCGCCACTGTTGGCCGGTGTTCGTAAGTCGAGAATAGGTCTGCACATAACGGCGTAGACGCTTTTCCTGTTGCCGAACCCGTCCCTGACCGGGAACACGACGATGGTGTTCGTAACGTGGCCCTTCGTCGAAAAGTGGCGACTCTCTATGTTCGCGGTAAAGCAGGGATGCTACGAGAGGTGTTTCGGGGTAAAACGAAAGACGTTCCGCCGCTTGCGGCCAGAGCGGCGCACATTTCTGGTTTTCTTTTCATGGATTGGCAGGCGTGCTGTTATGAAATCCCAACGCCACTTGTTGCATCCGCGCGATGAGATCATGCAGACGATGGAGCGGATCTATCGGTATCGCATGACGACGACGTCGGGCGGGAACCTTTCGATCCGCGACGAAGCTGGCGACATCTGGATCAGTCCTGCAGCCATCGATAAGGGATGTCTGACCCGCGAAGACGTTGTTTGTCTCAAGTACGGCGGAGCGATTGAAGGGCGGCACCGTCCTTCATCGGAACTGCCGTTCCATCAGGCGATTTATGACGCCCGCCCCGATATCCGAGGCATTGTGCATGCGCACCCGGTGGCGCTTGTGGCGTTCAGCCTGGTAGGGCAAACGCCCAACACGCGCCTGTTTCATCAGGCCCGCCATGTGTGCGGCGAGGTAGGCTTTGCGCCCTATGCGCACCCTGGCAGCCGCCTCTTGGGCGAACGCATTGCCGAAGTGTTCGCGGAAGGCTATTCCTGCGTAATTCTGGAGAATCATGGCGTGGTGGTGGGGGGCAGTTCGCTGCAAGAGGCGTTTCAGCGTTTCGAAACATTGGAATTCACCGCGAAGACGATCATCAAGGCCCGCATGTTGGGCGAAGTGCGGTATTTGACGGATGAGCAGATCGAATTGCCACGCCGCATGGCCGAACCGTTGCCGTCGTTCGATCCGCCGCCGCCCGATAGCCGTGAGAAAGAGTTACGCCGCCAACTGCGCGAGTTTGTGCAGCGTGGCTATCGGCAACGCCTGCTCATTAGCACCGAAGGCAGCTTCTCGGCTCGCTTGGATACCGACACTTTTCTCATCACGCCTTACCGCGTTGACCGTAGCTCGCTGGAGTTGGACGACTTGGTCTTGGTTTCTGGAGGAGCGGCTGAACGAGGTAAGATCGCCAGCCGCGCCTCGCGGAACCACCGCGAGATTTACCTACGGCATCCGTCGATCGGGGCAATTGTCAACGCCTACACTGTGAACGCCACCGCGTTTAGCGTGACAGGCGCAGCGCTCGATTCGCGCATGATTCCTGAAAGCTATCTGTTCCTGCGCGACGTGGTGCGCGTGCCCTACGGCGTCCAATTTCAAGATAGCGCCGCCCTGGCCGAGTGTGTCTCGCTGCAACAACCCATTGCTCTCTTGGAGAACGACGGCGTGCTGGTCACGGGCTCTGGAGTGCTCAATGCGTTCGACCGCTTAGAAGTTTTGGAATCGACCGCCGAAGCGATCATCAACGCCCGCCCGCTGGGTGACATATCGCCGTTGTCGGAAGAAGCCCTTGAAGAGTTGCGTGCGCAGTTCTTCCACTGCTGACGGAGCCAAGACTACGTCATCTCGCGCTCGCGTTGGACGTATTCCCCAGGTGGTGATCGTGCTGCTGAGTTATCCTTCCAACGCGGCGGGCGGTTCGTCGGCTGCGTGGGGCGATTGCAGGTAAGTAGCCAAGATTACCTGCGCGGCGAGCATGTCGCGGCGATCTTTCTTTTGTTTCCGAGAGAAGCCGATACCGGCCATCAGAGTATCGGCCTGAGCCGACGTGTATCGCTCGTCAATGAACGCGACGGGCAAGCCCGTAACTTCGTTCAGCCATGCGCCAAAACGGCGGGCCTGCTGCGAAGAAACGCTTTCCTCGCCGCTTGCATGGACTGGCAAACCAACGACGATTCCGACCAGATCGTAATCCTTGACCAGACGCTGAAAATACGCCCGGTCAAGCGCATCATTCCGGCGGTGGTAAATTTCTAGCGGGCTAGCGATCATTCGATCGCCGTCGCAAATTGCGATACCGATGCGTTTTTCGCCGTAGTCGATGCCCGCGAGCCGGCCAGTCGGTGGAAGAGCCATAACGCGTGACGAAACTTTGGGAAGCGCGGAAAAAGAGAGTGCGGACGATGGCTTGTGAAGTTGGCTCAAAGTTCCGGAATCCACCGTAAGATGTAGCCCGGTTTTTTTTGACGAACCTTGCTGGTGACGAGCCGAACACTCACGCACTCCCGTTCCGGGGGCAACTCCACAGCACGTCGCCCATTCCTCATTATTTCCGCTTTTGCCTACCATGGCCGGCCAGCACAAGGTGCGAGTGAAAAGACGGAAAAGCAGCGAGGATCCTTGCACTCCCATGTTAGGCGGCGGGTTTCTCGTACACGCGATCGGCAGGAACGGCTTCCATCAGCATTTCGATCAACTGCTCGTTGTCGAAGTTGTTGGCCTGGGCGGCGTAATTGCCTGCAATGCGATGACGTAGCGCTGGTTTAGCCACCGCCTGTACGTCGGCGGCGCTCGCGTGTTCGCGGCCGTGCAGCATGGCTCGGGCTTTGGCGCAACTAATGAGGGTCAACAAGCCACGCGGCCCGGCGCCCCACTGGAGCCATTTGTTCACAAACTCGGGCGCTTCGGGAGTGTTGGGCCGGCTGGCGCGGACTAACGCCCAAGCGTAACCCAGTACTTGATCGCTCACCGGTATGCGAGACACCAGCTTCTGCATTTCGATGATTTCTTCGCCGCTCATGATCGGTTCGATTTCGCCCATCTGACCGCTCGTCACGCGGCGCGCAATTTCCCATTCTTCGGCCCCATTGGGGTAATCTACCTTGATGTACAGCAGGAACCGGTCAAGCTGCGCTTCAGGCAGTGGGTAGGTGCCTTCTTGCTCCAAGGGGTTTTGCGTTGCGAGTACGAAGAATGGTCGCGGCAGCGAGTGCATTACCCCGCCGGCGCTCACTTGCCGTTCCTGCATCGCTTCCAGCATGGCGGCCTGTGTCTTGGGCGGTGTGCGGTTAATCTCGTCGGCCAGGATCATGTTGGCGAATAGCGGTCCCGGCAAGAACTTGTACACCCGCTGGCGCGTCTCGGGGTCTTCCTGAATCACCTCGGCGCCGGTCACGTCGCTGGGCATTAGGTCGGGCGTGAATTGAATTCGCTTGAATGACAGATGCAACGACTTGGCGATTGAGCTGATCAACAGCGTCTTGGCCAATCCCGGTACACCTTCCAACAGCGCATGGCCGCCCGCCAGCATTGCCGTAAGCACCTGCTCCACCGGCTCATCCTGACCGACAATCACCTTGGAAAGCTCTTTCCGGATACGGTCATACGCTTCTTTACAGCGTTGAAGGGCGGACAGATCGCTGTCTTGCAGTTGCTGAGTCATGGCAGGGCAGTTGGCTGGCGGCCGATAGCGAGTAACGATCGACCGTCGGGAGAAGAATCAAAACCACCGCACATCTCATCGCCTTGGTCAGTAGACCAAAGGCCACGCCGCCGGGCGACGCGGAAACCGGCCAAATTCTAACACGCCCGCAAGCAGGGAGGAAACTACGGGGAGTCGCATCTGCGCAATTTCCGCCGCCCACCATAAGGTATGCGAGCGGCGGAAGCGGTAGGCGTTCCCTTGGATCTCGGCTTGGGGATCGTGGTTCCGGTTAGCGGGGTGGTTGTTCTGTGGCGGCGACTGTCAGTTCGTCAACCACCGAGGCGACGCCGACGGTATCGCGCGTGAGTTGAACGGCCTTTTGTTTAGCGGCGACCGTAGGAACGCTCCCGCGAAGCACCACAACGTCGTTGTCACGTACTTCGATGTCAATGGTGGTGGTGTCGATGTGCTTATCCCAGCGCAGGCGACTGTAAACCCGGCCGTGAACGCTCATACGTTCCACCGACTTGCGGATATCGGCCCATTCTTCGCGCAGCTCGCTGCTCAACTGGCGCAGGCCACGCTCTACCCGCTCACCGATTCGTTCACCGACTTGCCCGCGCGCCGTCGCCGGGGCGACCAACGCTCCGCTTAGCAGCACGACTCCCAAACCCCAGAGAAACAATCTTCTCATAGCACGCTCCTTATGCTGAAGGTTAACCACGTCGGGAGGCTCTGACGCCTTACTCCAATGCAAAGGGCGCGCCCTTGCGGTCCTTGGGGCGGCAGCAAGGCTTCGCGGTGGATGGCTTCGGCTATGCGCTGCGCCGCCGGCTCATCGGCTACGGTGGGGGCGGCAATGCGCCGGCTGCCTGGCATACCACTATGATGGTGGGCAACCGTTGCAGAAGGTGCATGGTCGTCTTTTGGGTTGTTAGCTTTTAATCAGACGCTATCGCAGCCCACTGCGCCCGCGAACGATGAGTAGATCTCAAAGACATGCAATAGTCTGCCGTTATGCGGCTAAGGCATTGGGAGAATGCATGATGAATCCGGCGGCGCGCCTCTTTTGACCGCAGGTTTCGCTTGCCCCTGCTAGGAGCATGGACTAAAAACTAGCTCGGTCGGGCTTGCCCGTGTCATCCTCCAATTCCAAGTAACTCATTCGTTGGCCGTCTTTCCCGGGAACAACCGATGTTTCAACTCACACGCCGCCGGTTTTTGGAAGATTCTCTCCTTGCTACGGCGGCGGCCGCTGCTGCGGTCGCGCCCAAGGCGTTGGTTGCGGCTGAACAAGCCGCTAGCGTCGGCCCTAATGAAAAGATCACTGCGGCCATCATTGGCTGTGGCATTCGTGGCAAGCAGCACGCCAGCGAGTTAGCTCGCCTGGCCGAGTGCGACATCGCCTACGTTTGCGATCCCGACCGTGACCGCGCGGCCGAAGTCGCTGCGCTGCTGGTGGAAAAGGGGCGCCGGGCGCCGAAAGAAACACAGGACCTGCGCAAGATTCTCGACGATAAGACCGTCGATGTCGTCTTCATTGCGGCGCCCAATCATTGGCATGCTCTTGCGGCGGTGTGGACGATGCAAGCCGGGAAAGACGTCTACGTAGAGAAGCCCGTCAGCCACAATGTCGTGGAAGGCCGCCGCATGGTTCAGGCCGCTCGCAAGCTAGGCCGCATCTGCCAGGGCGGAACTCAAAACCGCTCCAGCGGCGCCTGGATGAGCGCTATGGAGTACATTCGGGAAGGCAAGCTCGGCGAGGTGAAACTCGCCCGCTGCATCCACTATGGCCGCCGTGGCTCGATTGGCGGGCCGGGCAAGTGCGAAATTCCCGCCAGCGTCGATTACAACCTGTGGCTTGGGCCGGCGGCTGTGCTGCCGCTCACACGGGCGAAGTTCCACTACGACTGGCATTGGGTTTGGAATACCGGCAATGGCGAACTGGGGAACAACAATATCCACTATATGGATCTATGCCGCTGGGGGCTGGGTGTCACGGGCCTGGGGCGTTCGGTGATCAGCTATGGTGGCCGCTTGGGTTACCGCGATGCGGGCGAAACACCCAATACCCAGGTTTGCGTGTTTGATTTCGGCGGCAAGACGATCATCTCCGAAACGCGCGGCCTAAAGACGGAGCCATTCCATCCGAACTTTGCGGGCGGCTGCATCTTCTACGGAACCGAAGGAATTATCGCCGGCGGCGCGCTGTTCGACCTGCAAGGCAACTTGGTTCGCAAGTTTGAGGGACGATCTGAAAATCACTTCGCCAACTTCTTGAAGGCCGTGCGCAGCCGCAAACCGGAGGATCTGACTGCCGAGATTCTCGAGGGACACCAATCGACCGCGCTGTGTCACCTTGGCAACATTTCCTATCGGCTGGGCCGCGCCGCCTCGCCTCAAGAGATTCGAACACAGTTGGAGCAAACCCGCGCTCCCGACGAGGCGCGAGAAACTTTCGACCGCACTTGCCGGCACCTGGAAGAAAACAATGTCGATCTGGCCAAGTCGCCGCTCACACTAGGAACGCTTCTCCACGTGGCCCCCGATCGCGAAGCCTTTGTAGACAATCCCGAAGCCGACTCCCTGCTCGCCCGCGAGTACCGCGCCCCCTTCGTCCTCCCATCAGAAAACGACATCTAACGCGCATTTCCGGCTGGCGTGGCGGGTTCGACCTGCCACGGCTTTCCGAGGAATTCTTACCGGTTGAACGTAAGCCCAATCGCCGGCAGGGGCGCGCCTGCCGGCGGTTGACGCGCTACAGCGCCTACTGGGGTAATTCGGCGGTGGCGGCCATGATGATGGGGGCGGTGTTGTCTGGGCCTTTGACGAATTCGATGCTTGTGATCGCCGTATTGCGCTCGGGACGCACCGCCAGGTAGCGGACCTGCTGGCTGCGCAGAGCGAAGGCGAATTGCGACTCGGGCACATCCACGCGGCGGATGTAGTCGGCAAAGTGCTCGCCGTTGCGCAGGGGGTGGTCTTCAATGGCGCCGTCGGCGTAGTGCAAACGGACGATGAGCGATACGGTCCCCTTTTCGCTGGCCGGGAAACCCCAGCCGCTCACGCCGCTCAACAGGTGAATCGCCTTGGCGGGCGCATTGAGCGGAAGCGACACCGACCGCGGCATTTGCGGCGGCAGCTTGCCCAGCGGACCATGCAACAGAATCACGTTGGGGCGACTTTCGCCGTTGGGATCAACCAGGTGGAAAGGAACGCCTGCGAATTCCTTTGGCGACCAATCTCGGAAGATCAGCCGCTCGGCTTGGGCGTCTTCGCTGTAGAACATGCCGCGGGTGCTGACGGCCGTTGCCACTTTCTCTAGGGAGAGTGGTACGAAGCGTCCTTTCTGCGTGAGGAACTCCAACAAGTTCGCCATCTCGGAAGGCGAGATTTGTTTCTCGAACCCTTCGGGCATAAGCGACTTGGGCGAAGCGGAAATCTCCTCCACATCTTCGCGCAGCAACACTTGCTTCTTGCCCTCGGCGTCGAACAGCTCCAGCGACGTCTTGGTTTCCGACGCCAGCAGGCCGCTTAAGATCAGGCCGTCGGCGGTTACTACGGTATAGACGCGGAAGTTGCCTTCGACACTGCGGCTAGGATCAATAATGTGCGTAAGCAGTTCGTGCTTGGGATGCACCGCCATGCCGGTCAGGTCGGGGCCAATGCGCGTTCCCTCGCCGTTATGAACGTGGCATTTGGCGCATTGCTTCTTGAACACTTCTTTGCCGGCTAGGGGATCGCCAATGACTTGCGTGAGCGGCATAAGCTCGTCCAGCACCTTTTGCCGGTCTGGGTTCGGCAAACCGCCGCCTTGCGCCAGTAATTTCTGAGCACGCTCGGCAAGTTGCTTGTTGGGATGGGCCGCCAGGTGCTGCTGCTGGTCCAGGGGTAGCTCCGCCAGGCGCGCTTGGCCTTGCTCGGCGGCGTCCAAGAGCGACGCTGTCCAATCCGCCCGGCTTAATAACACGCGGAGCGCCGCTTGTCGGGCAGCGGGTGTGAAGTTGGGCAGTCGCTTGAGCAGGGCGCCGGCTGTGGCGGTCGCTTCACTCTTGGCGATGGCGTCGAGTATTCCCACGGCCAGTTCAGGCGAGGTCTGAGGCGTGATGAGTTGAATCAACGCCTCTGCCGCGGCGGCGTCGGTCTTTCGGAACTCGATCAGTTGCCGGGCAGCGGCCAAACGCTCCGTTTCCGATGCGGTGGAGTCTTGCGACTTTTCCAGATACGCGGCGGCGATTTCCTTGGCGTACTTTTCTAACGCTGTGCTGCCCCAACGAGCCGCGAGGGCCGCCAACTGCCCGCGTGACGCCGGGGGACTTTTGATCAGCAACGCCGCCAAAGCCGCATCCAATTTGTCGTCCACGTGCGGCGTTTGCTCCTTCGGCCAGCCGCGTTGTACGCCCGTGACAACGGCCGCTGCAACCTCAGGGTGGGCTTGGGGAAGCAGCACAAACAGGTCGTGAATCGCCTGCTCTTGACCGCCACGGGCGAGATGCTCCGCGATGCGACCGAGGATTTCTCGCGTTTGCGGCGCTGGCGCCATTGCATTGTTGCGGGCGGCCAATTGCAGCACTTCGGCAGCGTTCATCGCGGCGGCGCTGGTGACGGCGTCGGCCAGCCAGCGGTCGCGGAGCGTCGTATCATCTTGCAGCGCGGCGAACACAACCTCTGCGGCTTCCGTCGAGGGAGGCAAGTCGGCCAGCGCCAACAACGCGGCCAGGCGGACCTGCGCGCTGGCGTCGTTATGCAGGCCGCTGGCGGCGATTGCAGGAGCGGCGGCCTGATTTTGCGTTAGCGCCTGCACCGCGTTTCGCCGCACGCCGGCCGACGGGTGCTTGAGTGTTTGCACCGCCGCATCGACCACTTCGCGGTTCGACCCATCGAGCGCTCCCAGACCGTGTAGCGTCCACAAGGCGTGAATGACGCCCACGTTCAGGCCGATTTCATCGGTGCTTTTATCTCGCAACAGTTCCACCAGTTGCGGCACAACGTCGGTTTGGCCGCGTTCGACCAACAGCCGTTGCGCATGGCGCCGCCAGAAGAAGTTCGGATGCCGTAACGCCGCGACGAGTTCTTGCGGCGACGCCCCGCCTAGCGTCATGCGTTCGGCCGGCTCGGCTTGCTTGTAGACAATGCGGTACACGCGGCCATGCTTTTTGTCGCGCAGGTTGGTTTCGTAGGCGTTTCCCTTGCCGGTCTTGTAGCCTTGAGGCGTGGGGTTGTGCTGAACAATGTAGTTGTACCAGTCGATCATCCACACATGGCCGTCGGGCCCGACCTCGGCCATGATCGGCGCGGCCCACTCGTCGTCGCTGGCCGCCAGATTCCACGAATTACGCGCCCAGAATGTGGCGCCGTCGGGCTGCAAGGTGAAGGTGGCTAGCAGGTGCGCCGTCGGCTCGGTTACAAAGGCGGTGCGATTCCAATACTGCCGGGGATACGTGCGGGCAGTATACAGCGCATGCCCCGCAGCGGCTGTGAAGCCACCGTGATGATCAACCTGCCGCACTTGCTTAGTAATCGGATCGACTTCGTTATCTAATGCAATCGAACCTAGCACCGACGAGGACCAACCCCGCACGCGTTCGTAATAGCGGTTGGGAATGGGCAGGTGCACACTTGGGTTGCCGTTGGCCGTGGAGCCGAACAGCACGCCTTCTTCGCTGAAACCTACGCCCCAGGAGTTATTGTTGGTGTTACGAAGGAACTCCAGTTTGGCGACTTTCGGCGCACGCGAGGCCGCTTCCAGTCGAAAGCGATAAAAGCCGGTACGGAAGGAATGCCGCTCGCCGGCTACTTCGCCTTCGAAACCCGCGTAACCGACGATTCCGTACAGCCAGTTGTCTAGCCCGTATTGCAAGTTGCTGGGGCCGGCGTGGGTGTCGTTGGTCGCCCAACCCGTGAACAAGACCTGCCGCACGTCGGCGCGGTCGTCGCCATCGGTGTCTTTCAGAAAGAGTGTAGCTGGAGCCTGATGCACTACCACACCGCCATACGCAAAAGTCAGGCTGGTGGGGATGCTGAGTTTGTCGGCGAAGATCGTGAACTTATCGGCCCGGCCGTCGCCGTCGGTGTCTTCGCAAATGCGAATGCGGTCGCGGCCGGCCCCGGCGGGTTGGAGGTCGTTGGGGTAATCGACCGTTTCGGCCAGCCACAAGCGGCCTCGCTCGTCCCAGTTCATGCAGATGGGTTTGCCGATGTCGGGCTCGGCGGCGAACAATTGCAGCTCAAAGCCCACGGGCGTCACGTAGCGCTTTTGCGACTCGGCTGGCGAGAGCGGCAACTGCATCTTGCGGATCGGCTCGCCTAAGGCGCCCCATCTCTCTCCGGCCGGATAGAAGGGAATTTCGGCTTCGACGTACTTGAAGGGCGGTTCACCCTTGGGCAACTCCGTCATGGCGGGTTGGTCCGAGAACTCGCCCGCCGCTTGAGGATCGTCGCCGACAACCCAGCGAATGCCGCGCTCCACAAGATTCTGAAAACCGGCGTTGCCCCAGGTGCGCGAGTCGTGCCCCCACGCTGTGTAGAACACGCGTCCTTGGCCGTGGGTACG
>CAYWIS010000007.1:0-1863 GCA_964458385.1 uncultured Pirellulaceae bacterium | reverse complement strand
CAAGATCGTGCGATCATCGTTGTGGCGATGATGCACGTAGGTTTCGTCCCAGCTTTCAAAAGGACGGTAGCCCTGGATGACGGGATGTTCGGCCTGGCCCAGTTGCGTGCGGAACACCCCCGTTCCATGCTTCTGAAACTGTGCCCCCACCAGTTCAATGTACTTGGCCGAATTCAAGAAGCAGTACGAAGCACAGTGCAGCGCAACAAGGCCTTTGCCCCCCGCCACATAGTCCAAGAGCGTCTGTTCTTGTTCGGGGGCAATCTCGGTTGTGTTGGCGTAGATCAACAGAGCGTCGTACTGGCCGAGCGTTTGCAGGTTAAGATCGGCCGTGGTGTCGGTGTAGGTCAATTCAATGCCCCGCTGCGCCAGTACGGGCGCCAATTCGGCGAACCGTTCAGCGGGCCGATGATGGCCGTTGTCGCCCAGGAACAGAACTCGAATGGTCGACGGTTGGTCAGCCAGGAGCGCCGCCGGCGCAAGGCAAAGGGTAAGCAGAGTGAGCAATGCGCGCATTAGCAAAGGCCGGGAGAGCAGAAAGGAAGATGAGGTCCGTTACCGGTCTTCCCATGATAGTTGACTTCAGCCCGCAGGGGAAAGCCGCCACCGTCCCTCTGCGGACGGGTTTCCTGTTCTCCAATAGCCGCCTATTGTTGCAGCGCGTACAGCAGCACGTTAATCGCCAGGCGGGCGGCTGAATCGCGGGTATAGCCTTTGCACTCCAGCGAAGCGTGGTTCTCTAAGGCGCAGCTCAGATCGTAGGGCGAGAAGATCACCGCCACTCGGCCGTCGATCTCCAACGCTTCCAGGTACGGTTGCGTGTCGGTCAGCCGAGCCGTTAGCGGGTCATCACCCGTACGCAGGTTCGGATCGCGAAGCTGCACTTTGTGCAAGTCAAACCCATGATAGGTGGAGGTAAACAGCGGATGGTCGGGCGGCAGCGGGCGCAGCCGGGCCTCAGGGAAGATCCGCTCCATCTCGCGCCGGAAGGAATCGGCAAAGGGGCGCGCCGCACAAATGGCGTCGGCCAGCAGAAAGCCCCCACGCTCCAGATGCGTGCGCAGCGCCTGACGTTCGGCGGGTGAGAATTGAAACTCGCGCCGGCCGTGCATGAACAAAATCGGATGATCCAGCAACCGTGGATCGGTGGGCGCCAGCAAGCGCCGTTCACGGTTGACGGGCATGGCCAATTCGTCTTCCACGATCTGGAGCAAGTTGCCCACGGCGTTGGGAGCGTCGTCGGCGCCGCCGCCGTGACTCAGCTTGGCCACGCTTAAGGTGGCGCGCTCGGGACGCCGGTCGCTGGCGTCGCTATAGGTGAGTTGCGGCGCGTCGAGCTTGTCGCGCAGCTCGCGATTGGTGGCGTACGCCAGCACGTTGGCGCCTATCTGCTGGCAGGCTTCGATCTCAGCCTGCACGCTGGCGGGATACTCTTTCATGCGGCGGCTGTCGGCCAACTCCCAATAGCACGACAGGTCTTGCGGACAGTAGACCACGTTGGTGCGGCAGCAGGCGTCGATGCCCAAAAGCGGGCGCACGTATTTGGGGTCGACCTTGCCGTCGGCATACCACACCGGATGATCGGGCGGCAACAGACGCAGCGGGCTGTCGGGGTAAAGCCGCTTGGCGAGGGCGCGGAACTTCTGGTCGAAGGCGGCGCCGCCACACGCGGCCTCGGCGAACAGAAAACCACCTTGATCCAGGTAGGTACGCAGGTTCTCTACTTGCTCGTCGGTCAGGTTCAGCTCGTCGCGGCCGCTAAGAAAGAGCACCGGCGATTGCAGCAAGTCGTCGGCGGAGGCTGCCCGCACGTCCACGGTCTGCCAAGTGAGGCGTTGTTTCCAGCGTTCTTCAACAAACGCC
>CAYWIS010000006.1:25939-69578 GCA_964458385.1 uncultured Pirellulaceae bacterium | reverse complement strand
CCGTGGAAAGTAGTTCCTCGCGGGTGGCTTGTCGAGATTACACACGGGCTTCAATGGGGCCACGGCTGTTTAGCCGTGGAAAGTTCACTCGTTGTAAAGTCTTGTGGGCTGCTGGGTTAGGATCGGGATTTCGAGGGGGATGGGCGAATCTGGGGGAGACCGCCGCATGGCGGCAGGGGCGTTGCTGGAAAGGCTTACGCCATAGACACTTACACCTGCGAACGCTGCCAGGGAAAAATGCGGCGCCGAACCTCTCGCAATTGCCTGCCCTAACCCCCACGCCCCCCAATTCGATCGCACCTTTTCAACTTGGTGGAAGCGTGGAAGGGTAGGAGCGATAAGAAAACCGAATTGCCAAAGAACTTGCAACGTCATTGTTGTACCGCTTTACAACTTTTCGGACAGGCGGCTATCTGCAGGAATAAATTGCCCTAGTCCGAAGTGGCAGCCGTAACCAAGCGCGATGGGGCCACGCACGGGCTCAGAAAACCTTATTAGAAAACCGTACCCATGGTGATCCGCCGGGGTGGTTCCTCCGCTGTGGCGCGTGCGGCGGAACTGGAGCCAAGGTGTGAAACGCCCTCCTAAGGTCGTACCCATTTGCTCCGGCTCCAAGAGAGGAACGATTTGAGCGGCCCCCGCCAAGTGGCGGAATTGAGGCCGTCGTTCCAATTCCAGTCGTAAAGCTTGTTCAAGACCTTGTCTTCGTTCCTTGTCGCGCAGAGCAATGTCGCGCTTTGATCGACGTGAAAACTTCAGATGGCGCGTGAGCACAAAGGGCGTGCGCGATATCCATTCAGTTGACTCAGCGAGAATCCTCGACTGGCCAGCCTTCTCATTGAAGCCGCCGAATTCATGCGGTTCCCCGATTCCCAAAAGCACCAATTGCATATCGTGCCCGCCGTATCCCCATATCCGCCGAAGCCGTGACAGCGCTAGCTCGTCCTTTTGCGTGAATCCTCGGGATGCATAAACGGTTATGTGCGTTATTCGACCGTCATGCTCGGGTGCCTCGCAGAGGTAGTGTGCGTGACTGTGGGAGTCCGTAAGTGGCGCCCCATCTGCGTATTTGCCGGAAAACACGACCGCAGCATTGTTATCGGGCATTATTGACTTGGAGCATCCCATGAGCAACTCACGCACACGCTCCCCAATCCAAAGCGCTTTGGTCAACCGAGGACGCACAACGCCGCAGACAGCAAAACGCGCGGTTGTTGACAATCGCTTTCTGCGAGGCAAGGTTTGCCGCCGAGGTTTGGAGGCAAAGACGTAGGCTGGACGGGCATACATCGTCCACTGGCTTCCTGGTGGCAAATTCCAACCAGCCTTCCGCAGTTGGTCGGTGCTTGCGTCTAAAGCGGTGAAAATATCCGGCGGAAGATTGGCGTCGATTGCTGCCTCATCCTTTCGGGTTAGCTTGACGGTATCGACCGATTTCCCTCTTGCCGCCGCTCTTGCTTGCAACTGCTGTAGCTTGCGACGGCGGCGGTCCTCTCTTACGCCGGCACGCCAGGATGAATACGCATATTCGTCGAGTGGTGCGAGAACGCGAACCAATTCGACGTCAACGGGTTGGGAAGCAAGGGCATCCAATGGAACCGCGTCAAAGCCGCCACCCCATTCGGGGATCAGCTTTGCAATCACCCACGACTCGGTGCGTCCGAAGTAAGTCATTGCACCTAGGAGCTGCGAAAGCAAATCTCGCTGGTGTTGGTCGAGCGAAACGTTCGGCCATGCAATGATGAGCGGATCCGATTTATCGACAGCGACAAACGTGTCAAAGACCTTTGTTCTCTCGTCATTCGCGGTTGGCATAAAGTGCCGTGTGTGCCCTTGACGGGCACCTGGCAGGCGGAAATACGGCGCCGGTGTGAGCGCGGATATCAAACGACGCATATCCGCCTCGGGCGTATTGGGAAGCTTGTGCCGCCACACGGCTAGCATAGCGCGGAGGAATCGCCAAGGCGATGGCGGCCATTCAACGGCGCCTTCGTTGACGTGTCGTCCCCAGGGAGTAGCGTGAAACCGCTTTGCGGGAAATGTCAGTTCAACAGCAATCATGAGTTCTTATATTTGACATCTGTGATACGAGGTTCCGCGAAGTGCGACGCCGCCGCATTAATGAACGCTGGCATGGCGTCCGTAATCTCCGGAAGCGATGGGAGCGAGTAACCTTCGGGACACGTGACCGTGATTCCATTCAAGGGGCGTAGATCGCAGGCGGTGCGTAACCGCAAACCTTCGTGCAAGAATTTTTGAATTTTGAATAAGGCCAGCGCGATCAACAAGTTTTCTGCCGCTTCTCCAAGGCCGTAACCTCTTAACTGCGCCAAATCGACGTTGAAGTATGCTGTGATTTTTTCGGCTGTGTACTCGTCCCGGTGGTAAGGGACATTGCCATAACCGTCTTTAGCCTTCCCATACGGGGTGCTATTGCTGCTTGTTTCTGGCTGCACGCGATCGAACTTTACACCGCCTGAAGACGCCACACGCACGCCCTCGGCTTCGATGAACGCCGACAGGACTCGCGGCAAACGCACCACACCGCCGACTTTCTCTAGGAATATCCCATGAAGCAGGCTCGACGGATCGTACCGAACCAATGCCGCTGCTAGCTTGCGTCGATCGAAGGGCTTATTCGATTCAAAACCAATTGCCTTACGGATCGTCTCAAATTCCTTCGAATTTACGATATAAGGGGAGTTGAGGCGGTGGGCTTCCAGAATTGAGTTAGTGGTAGTGTTGTCCGGTAAGGTTGAACGAACATAGGGCAATCCCTGTAGCGGCGCGACCAACTCGCCTGCTGCCTCGTCCCAACAAATGGCTTCCAGGCGGTTCGCCATCGATTGGGCTGATTCTACGAGCAAGGCTTCAGTTTCCACCGTTTCGCCATTTGCGCCGCGACGCACGGCGTAGAATGTCGCTGCACCCAAGTCTGGGAATCCTGTCGGTTGGAACCGTGTGCCTTGAATTGGTTCAAGCGGGACTTCGATCAGTAGACGAGGAATGTTGCTCAAGTGGGAAAGGGCAATTGTCATTGCATATCGCTCCTGAATAGAAGTTGTTAGACCGTTTCGGTCGTGGTGGTTTTCAGCTCTTCCGACTCGTCACGAGGACTCTTTGCCTGGATTACCGAGTCAATCAGCCATTGAGTGTCGCGGCTCCAAATGGGGAACAGCAAAGCAGCCGCCGTGCGGAGTCCACGGGCGTAACTTCCAGGAACTGCTCGCACGGCTGGTGGAAAGCCCGAAGCGAGAAGACGCCTGGCGGCAAGCCCGGTTGCGCCCGCGAGATCGCCGGCTGCGGCACGGTGTGTAATCTGAGGTGTGAGTCGAATGGCTTGCCCATCTACGGCGTGAGGGAGATGACAGAGTTTCAGCAGCGCGTACGCCGCTCCGGGGAAAGGTTCTCGCGGTCCTTGCGGAATTAGGTTTGAAACTCCTTGTTGTCGGGCTCGGTCCCAATTGACCAAGATCAAGCCCTTAAGCAGCGTTTCAATTCGGCTGTCGTCAACCTGGCCTTCGATGAAAGCTGCGATATCACCGAAGCTGGGCGCAAACGCTCCCTTGACGGGGAAGGAGAATTCTGATTCACCGGCCTTCTTATTCGCGCTCTCCGCTTCAATCATACGGCGGCGAATCACAGCGACCATGTTTCGCGTAAGTCCGCCCTCGCCCCAGACAATCGCGGGCGCGTCCGGCATTTCGCTCCACGCTGCCCAAACCCGTTCACCCTTACGGTGAAGTTCGACAGGCTCCAGGTGTCTTCGCAGCGGTCCAAGTTCCTCGTGGTATATGGATGCAAGGCTGGCTGCGAGTCGGAATTCCACTGATCCATCGTGTGCATTGGCAAGCCATTGTGGGCCAAGTAGTGGAACTGGGGAAACAAACGTGGATTCGCGCCACCTTATCGCGTTCGCCATTACCGTTTCCGCTTCACCTAAGGCAATGAGAACCTTTTGAAGGTGCAACGGATCGGCTCGCTGACAAAGGTCCAGAATCGCATCTTCTAACTGACGCAGTGCGACGCGAGCGCGAGCAGGCGCATTTTTCGATGTTGCCGCACGACGAAAGCGATCGAGCCAGTCGTGGGTATCCAGTTCGGCAATGAGATCGACCTGCGGTTGACGCGAAACCGCGAATCGGCCCAGGGGAATAGCGAAGACTGACAACCCATTTCGCTGTTGAAAACCGTATCGTTCGAAAGCTTCGATTCCACGATCGACTCCCAAAGATGCGACCGCGCGGGCAAAATCCACTCCGGTACGTGCAGTGCGACGATGGACCGTCGCGCGGCCCTCGGAGAAGAGCAGCCGGAGTTCGGAAAGACCCGCGGGCTTGCCCCAAAGTGGAAGCCAAATTTCAGCCCGGGACGAATCTTCGTCGGCCAACGCAGCGCTACCATACCCAATGCCGGCCGGACGGACGCAAAACGGATAGCCGAGGGCGCCTCCATCGCTATTCTCCAGTCGTTTCACGGCGGCCGCAGCAAAGACAAGCGTGCCTTCGAGTAACAACAGGTAATCCCAAGGGTTGGTTGTGACCTTTCCATCAAAACCTTGCCCGGCATTCGGTCCACCTGCAGCTTCCGGTGAAAACTGTCCTGGAGTTTGCGCCGTAAGAACATTGATCTCAGCAACCCCAAAAAGCGATGGGGCAAGAGCGTGGTCCCATTCACGATCAATTACAACCGAGCAAACTTGTTGAGCAAAGCCGGACATATAACTTCCGCTGCCCTCGTTCCCGCCCGTCCCCAGAAGCGGTGGATATTTGGTTTCTGTGTCGAGCAACAAATATGTTGCATCTAGCCACGGTAGGAGTTCGTCTGGCAGAGAATTACGGCAGGCCATCATGAGCGCCCGTTTCTGTTCTTGCGTGTCCGCCTTCGACTCTAGCCCGAGCGTTCTTAGAATGTTCCTCACCGTAGCGATTGCCAACTGGAAGCGTTGGAGTCGCTTCATGGGAGTGTTGACAATTCTCTCGAGCGCCTCACGGGCAGTTCGTTCCGACGAAGTTGGAAAAAAGCCGGACCGGGCCCCCCAAGGTCCGACTAAGGGTGTCGGTTCGTAGGCGTCGAGAAGGAAAGAAAGCAATTGCTCTCGATCCAGCGTTGTTTCAAGAAAGAAAACGTCATCGTTCCACCATCCCTTTGCATGGGGATCCGCCTGCTCAGATATGATTCGTAGGACGCCAAGCGACTTGAGGTACGAAGACAGAGGGAGCGGCGTGCAGCCACGTAGTTCGAGAGTGTGGGACTTATTGGCCATGATCGCTAACTCCATGGTTACTGCCGCGCCAGTCGGCGATTCGAACCAACGTTTCCAAGTACGCGAGACGAAATGGTCCGTAGGCTTTACTGTCTCGAAGGGATACGATCCGTGCGGCCCAACTCGGCCCGTGTTGGCTTTCCCCGAGTTGCATGAAGTCGAGGGACAAACGAGTTTCGGGGACGATATCTCCGTTGCCCAAATCGACGGTCGGAAGAATATCGCCGTCGCAAACACCGCGCGCGAAGGGGCGGTCCGAGTCAGACGGCCCGACTTCATTGGGCAGGCTGCGGATGCTAGCACGCACTTTGCCGTGATGAGCTGCGATAAGAAATGCGATGAGGTCTACATCGGGGTGGGACACGTTGTTCATGAGCCAAGCGATAGCGCTTGCCAATTCGTGCCGAAACCCGCGGCGGTATTCGAACGCACCATCTCGCTCAATGCGGTAACGTGGGCGCTCGCTAGCTTTGATATGCGACTTGGCCCAAAGCGTCTTCTTGCGTTGCTCGCGATCCGCCGCATCGAATGCATCGAGTAGCATCGTCTGAAATGCGGGATGCGCTTTTCCCACATCGTGCCAACGCGCTGCAGTGGTGATACATCCCCATGGGATCTCAGCGGGAAGGTCACTCAAAAGCTGTTTCAATGTGGCGGCGGCATTCGCAACGTTGATGAGGTGCTTAGTTAGCGGCACTGGCTTTCCGTGACTTTCCTCCTCCATTCCTTCTAAGTGTTCGGCTTCTTCAGACGGCGGCATGTGGAGCGTAGGCTGATTGTCTGGCTGCCCCGTCCATCCAAGGCGATCGTCGTATCCACCTGACGAAGCATGGAGAAGCAGCGTCATTCCCGGCCGAACCGCAGAGGCATCGACGGGCATCCACATGCGTTCCAATGGATCCCACCGCCATGCGGCGCCATGCTTCATCTTTTTGACGAACGCGACCGCGCCGCTCATCGACACGGAACAAAGCTCGTCGCGGCTTGGACCGGGGAATACTGAAGAGTCGATTGGCGGCGCCTTAGTCAAATCGTCCCATGTGCGCCAGAAGAATTGGACATCGTTGTCCTGGGTGTCGCGGATATAACGCGACACGTCAAGGTCGTTGCCGGCTAGGTCCGGCGTGGTGTCCCACAAATCGAGCAAGTCTTTCCGTCGCAACGTATGAACAATCTTTGGCGACTGGACATGGTTAACTTTCTTTAAGGACTGCGGTCCGACATCTTCAAGCGATTGCAGATATTGCCGAGCGACCGCCAATTCCTCGAGTTCATACGGTAATACGAGTTCTTGGGAACGCCTGTCATCGCCAGGATCGATATCAATCCAAAAAATAGCTGCATCTGGCGCTCCACCGTGGCCCCATTCCCCGCGCCGATTACAGCGACCAAACCGCTGCACTAAAGAAGCCCACGGCGCCAATTCGGTGAATAACGTTCGCGCCGACATATCAACTCCCGCCTCGATGGCCTGAGTTGCAACGACGATTCGACCTTCCGGTGGCAAGTTTTTATCGTCGAAGGCGGCAGCCTGATGTTGGGCACGATCAATAGGCCGAAATCGCGAATGAATTAGCCTGATGTCAGGTTGAGCTTCGAGCTGTTTCACCGCGTTTTCAAGTTCATTGAAAACGCCCTGCGCACGCGCAACGCGATTGAGCACGACCAGTGTCAACGTCTCTGGCTTATGGTTGTCGATGATCGCCTTTGCAAGTGCAACAGAGTACGGCACTTCGGTTTCTGCCGTAAGCATCACCGGCGCCTTGTGCAACGGTTTCCGCGCATTAATTAGGCGAACAACATAGGGATTCCCGTAATCGGCGTCGGACAGGCTGTCGAGCGTAAAGGAGCCTTCGGGCGGACAATGGTCGATCGTGCTTAACGCCTCCCGCTCCAGTGTTGCCGACATCCAAAGCGTCTGGCCAACACCGTAGACGCCAAGTTTGGCGCGTAGCCCTTGCAGCTGCGCCGTTGTGGTCAATCCGACGCCCATCAATTGTGTCTCGTCGACGACCCAAAGGCAGTCGTTGTTTACTAGTGCAAAGTGAATAGGCCAACGATAGCGGCTCATGGAGTAGCCACGATTGAGCGCGCGGGATAAAAGCATATCCTGCGTACCTATCAGAATGGCCTCGCGCTCCGGCTGTGTATCCCACTCGTCAGCTTGTCGCCCTCCCATGAGGACGTGAACGCCGACGTCTTTCTCAAGCCTAAGATTGGTTAACCAATGCCGGGCAGCGCTTTCGGTCTGGTCCACAAGCGACCGCATAGGCAGGCAATAAATAAGGCGACGTGGGGTGGCGTTGCGAACGGCTTGGGCCGCGTACCGGCGACGCCACAGCCAAGCAAGGATTACGGCGGCGGTTTTACCTAGGCCCGTGGGAACATTAAGCAATTGCGGAAGATGCTCGTTGAGCGCGAGGCAAATTTGATAAGGATAAGGAGCGAAACTTTCGTCGTCGGGCTTGAAACCGTTGGCAATGCGAAAAAACTCAGAGAAACGAGCCTTCTCTTTGGTGGCATTCATGCTGCTATTACATGGCTCAAAGGTGGTTTTTTGACGTTCTCGGCCTTTGGACACGTGTAGTGGTGTTTTTTGTGTACATCAGAGCACTAATATTGTTCAGTGGCTCGTTGTGTTTTCTCTCTTTTTTGTTGGTTTTGTCTCTTCAGTAGGTGGGGTGTGCGCTCCGACAGTGCATTGCCTGCTTACCTATGGAATGGGATAAGGCGGGTGGAGCCGTCATGGGGGTGGCAGTGGTAGCCGTGGGGGAAGGCTTGGGCGATGTCGTCTTGATGGGTGACGAGGATGATTCGGTCCAGGTGGGCGCGGAGGTTGTGGAGTTCTTGGATCATGGTTTGACGGTTGTCGGGGTCGAGGCAGCCGAAGCCTTCGTCGATGATGACGCTGCGCACGGGGCGGTGGTGGTGGCTGGCGTATTGGCCGATGGCGAGCGAGAGGGCCACGGCGACGCGGAATCGTTGGCTGCCGCTGAGAAACGTGGCGTCGATGGGCGTGGGCGAAGTGTCGGTGTGGGCGGCCAAATCCAGGGCGCGTTCGGTCGCCTCGTCGGCGGGGACGCGCAGCTCCAGGTGCAGCGTGCCGTTGGAAAGACGGTCCAGGATGGCGTCGGCGTATTCCACGATCTGCCGCTCGGACGTTCGCACCAAGTTGCGCTGAAGTCCTTGCCGGCCCAGCAAGTCGGCTAGTCTTCGCCATAGGTGACGCCGCCGGTCGGCTTGCCGGAACTGTTCGGCCAACTCCCTGCGTTCCTGGCTGTGACGGCGAAGGTCGGCCAGGTGACGATTCGCATCGAGTTGTTGCTGGCGGCAGGCGGTTTCTTCTTGCCGGGCTCGGTTGAGCTCGGCTTCCAGTTCGGCCGGAGCACGGCGAGCGGCCGGAGGGATGTCGGCAATCTGGCGTTCGATCTCGGCGAGGGTGTTGAGCAGGCCATCGTGCTCTTGCTGAGCGGCCTGGAGCGTTTCGCTTTGCTGGCGCACGTTCGCCGCCGTGAGCTGGCGTTGTTCCGCCTGCAGGGCGACGAACTGTCGCGCGGCTTCGGCGTGGGACCAGCCTTGCCAGGGTTCGGGAAGGGCGGCCTGGTAAGAGGCAAGCGCTTCTTGGTTGAGACGCACTTCGGCGTTGCGCGCGGCCAGTTCCCGGACACACTGCTGCACTTGCTGGTCGAGTGATTGAAGATTGGCTTGGTGTTGGGCAAGCGTTTGTCGGCCGCGCTGGAGAGCTTCGCCAAGACGGACCAGGCGGCGGTCGAGTTCGGCGACCTGGGCGGCTAGCGAGTCGGCTTCGTTGCGCAGTTGCTGCACGTCGGCGCAGGCGGGGTAGGCGGGATCCGCTTCGACACGCTCGCGGAGCGTAGCAGGGAGGCGGCTGCGGGCTTCGTCGCAGGCTTGCAGGGCGTCGCGTTGCCGTTGTTCGGCCGATTCGCGGACGCGGCGGCGGTCTTGGATCTGGCGGTCGATCTGGTCGAGGGCGGCGCGCGCCTGTTGGGCGCGGCGGCGAAGGTCGTCCAAGGTGCGGCGAGCTGCGGCGGTTCGCTCGTTCGCGGCGGAAAGGGCTTGTTCGGCTTCTAGACGTTGCCTCTCTAGCCGGACCGATTCCTGCTCTACATGTTCATGAGGCAGGTTCTGACGGCAGTAGGGACACGAACGCTGATCTTTGACCTGGTGGAACCGCTGCACGTTTTCCACGGCGGTCTGCCGCCAGGCGGCCGCCTGGGCGAGTTGCGCTTGAGCGTCGCTGAGGGCTTGTTCGGCATCGTTCAGAGCTTCGGGCGACGGTTCTTGCACTGCGGCGGTTTGCCGCTCGGTTTCGAGACGCGTCAGGTCTTGCTCGGCTTCGGCTGCCGCTTGCTGTGCCTGGCGAAGCTCTTTCTGGCGGCGGCAAAGCGTCTCTAGCCAAGGACTGGCGACGTGCAGTTCGTGCTGCGTGGCGCTGCGCTGTTGCCGTGTGGCGTGCAGCTCCTCTCGCTCCGCTTCGGCGCGGGCGAGGGCGGCGGCTTGCTCGGCCACGGCTTGTTCGAGATGACGGCGGCGCTCGTCCAGCGCTTGGGCTTGCTTTTGGGCTGAGGCCTGGTTGTGCTCTGCGGTTTGTAGGCGGCGTGCGGTGTCGACATATTGGGCCAAGTCGGTCAGATGCCGATCGAGGAACGCCAGCCGGTCGGCCTGGGCTTGGATGGCGTCTCGGTCGCGCAGCACCGTGGCGAGCTGTTGCAGGCGGCGCTGGGATTCTTGGCGGCGGTCCTCACACCCGCGCCACACTTGCGCTTGCGCGGCCAGACGCACAAGCTCTTGCACGCGGGCGGTGGCGTTGTGAAGGGCCTGGTCGGCTGCGGCTTGCGTTGCCTCGGCCGCGGCGAGCATGTCGGGCGTTACTTCGAGAAGTGCGGCCAGTCGCTGGGCAAGGTGGGTTGCCTCGGTGCGGGCTTGTTTGAAGTTTTCTTCGGCCTGTTTGTGCAGCCGTTCGTATTGCTCCAGGCCGACGATTTCTCCCAGGAACCGCAATCGCTCGGCGGGTTTGAGCGTGAGTAGCCGATCGGCCTCGCCTTGGCGGAGCATCATCGAGGCGCGAAACGTGCTTTCGGTCAGCCCTACGTTCTCTCGCACCCAGCGGTCAAAGCCGGCTTGCGAGGAGGTGTCGGCCACTTCCTGCCATTGTCCCTCGGTTGCCTGGCCGCCGCCTTGAGCCGAACTTGGACGCCAACGGAGGATAGCGCGGGTGGAGCGGGCTTGCCGGTGATACGTGCGCCGGGCGCGGTAGAGCTGGCCGTCTAGCAGAAAGTCAAACTCCACCACGAACCCATCGCAGCGGGTGTTGATCAGGGCGGTGGCGTTTTGGATTCCGCCCCGATGAAATCCGTACAAGGCGAAGGTGATGGCGTCGAATAACGACGATTTACCGCTGCCGTTGGGCCCGGCCAGCATCCACAACGATTGGCCGTCAAAGCATGCTTCTGCCGGTTCGCGATAGCAAAGGAAACCAGAAACGTAGATGCGCTGGGGAGTCATGGGAGTGCCGATGGCCGTTTGCCAAAGGGAGTTTAAAGCGGCGTGGAACGCCGAGACGGTGAAGACACGTGGGGTTTACTCTTGAAACGACGCGCCAACCTGCGAGCCGTGGAGGAGTTCGTCCGCCAGGGCCAGCAGATCTTGGCGGTCGGGATCGTTGTCGGGGAGCGTTTGCTCCAGATAGCGGCGGATGATTTCGCCGGGGCGGCTCAAATCGGTGTGTTCCACGGTCGTGACGCTTGCGGCGCTGTCGGCCGGTTGGAAGGCGCGGTCGGAGCGGGCGTACCAGCGAGGGAACAGGCGGTCGAGCGTTTTGCGAATCTCTAGAATGTTGTCTTCACCCGTGCGGTAGGTGACGTCGATGCGGGTCAGGGCTATATCGGCCTTGGGGTAGCGGTCGGGAAGCTGCGGCAGTTCGCTTTGCGGGTCGGTGATTACTACGTCGTAGAACGGCGTCGCTTCGAGCGGCAGGAGTTCGGGCTGGCCGACCATGCCGGTCGGGCCGATCTCCACCAGCACCACCGATTTCTGGTCTTCTCGCTCACCTTGATCGAGACGCTCAATGCTTCCGGCGTAACGCACATGCGGCAAGCGGGCTACCTCTTGCGGCTGATGGATGTGCCCCAGCGCCACATAGGACCAGCCCGTGGCAAGCGATTGCTCGGTGAACATTACGTCTTCTTGCTCCGACAGGCGGAACAGGCCCCGGACCGCCGTACCGGCGACGCACAAGTGGGCCGTCAAGACGCTGGGGAGATGCGGATCGAGTTGTTGTTGCATTTGGAGCAGACGTTCCTCGAGAGCGTCGCGCAGGGCGCGGTGACGCTCGTCGGCGCCGGTGAAGTTCTGCCGCGACTCGTCCAGATAACGCTGCCCGGTGGGATAAGGGAGACACACAAACTGGACCTGTTGACCTTGGCGGTCGGCCAGGCGGAAGTGCGTGGGGCCGGTCGCCAGATGCAGGCGCCCCGAAGCGAGCACGTCGCCTGGCCGAGTGCGCCCCGGCGAGGCTAGGCGAAATGCTTCTTGTAGGGTGCGGCAGAAGATTTCGTTGTCGTGGTTGCCGGTAATGGCCACGATGGCGCCGCCGGCCGTTAAGAACGGGCGGAAGGATTCGTTCAAATGGCGCATGGTCTCTTGCAAGGCCTCGGGCCGAGCGCGGTCGCTGAACAGATCGCCGGCGATCACCAGCACGTCGGCCTCGGTCGCTGTGCAGAGTTCGGCAATGCGCTCGACCGCGCGGCGCAAGTCTTCCGTGCGGTCGATTCGTCCCAGGCGGTCTGCTAAGTGCCAATCGGCGGTGTGGAGGATTCGCATGATCGGAATGAAAGGTGAAAGGAAAACGCCGGCCGGAATCTTTTCCTGCCGGCGGCGGCGATTTGTTACACGGGGTGAGAAAAAATGGTCTGTTGCGCAAAGGCGGTTGGCGACGGCGCGGAGCCTTGTGCGCTGCGTCTTCTTCGGCAGCGCCGGGGAATGAGGGCTTAAGGGTCGTCGAATGCGTTGGTGGGTGGCGAAGGGATAACGGCCTCTTGCTTGCGGAGCGCCCATGGGGGGAAGGGAATCTTGACGTGCATTGGTTCACGGAAGCCGTCTTGGATGAGGAGCTTTTCGTCGGCGGAAAGCTGCGCGGCGCGGCTGCGGGCCGATGTGCTGAGGAATCGCCATACCTTCTCGCTTAGCTCGAGCGAACCGGTTTTGCCCAAGACGCGCAGGCCGGCGTTTTCGATCACTCGCGCCGACACCAGCGAGGCTTGCTGCTGCGCTCCCAACAGGATGATGCCTTGCGAACGCATCTCGGCGGCTACATTCTCGATGAGCCGGGTGATGGGGTCCCTGGCGCCGCGGGGTGCGAAGCGGTTCAGCTCGTCGAGCGTGACCAGGTAGACCAAACCCGAAGCCGCCCGCGAGCCGGTGCGGTCGTCCACCAGTTGCCGGAAGATCGCCGCCGCGACAAACCGCTGCAGCGCCGGCACGCGCGCCAGTGAAGACAGATCAACGACCGTGGGGGCCGTCGTTTCGCGCGAAGTCAACTGCAACGGCTTGCCGGTCATATCTCTGCGACGAAGAACGCCTTGCCCTTCCAGCGTCATCTTCAGTAGGCGGCGATGGAGCTTGCGGATGGTGGCCGTATGGTGACTTTGGCCCAACTGCGAGTTGTTTTTGCCGGCTTCAGCCTCTTGCTCGATGAATTCGAGTAGTTCGTCGAAGGTTTGCGGACCGTTCTCGCGCAGCTTCAGTTGGGGCTGACCATCGCGCGTGAGGCTTTCTTGGGTCAAATAGTTTTCCAGCGCGAGTGCGAGGGCGCCGAAGTTGACGTCTTGCACGTCTTCTTCGGCGAAGAGATATGAAAACAGCCCCTGCTCGATCACGTTCGCCAGGCTGTAGCTATACGCGGCGACGTCGGAGGTGCGCCCGGTATCAATGGGATTTTGTCCGCTCGCTTGCTGCGGCGCGAGGAACCGCGCCTGTTGGAAGGGAGCGGGGTCGTCCACTCCTAGTTCCCGCCAGTCGGCTCCGTGCTTGGCGAGATTGAAACGGCGGCTTTTGCGGTCGATGTGGAACAGGTCAAAGTTCTTGACGTTCAGAATAATCGGCACGACTTTGAGCCGGTCGGGGTCGGAGGGGCGCTCTTGCTGTTGGCGGCGGGCTTCGCGCAAGAGCAGGTAGTTCAGGTGGAGCAGAAAGCTGGACTTGGTGCCTCGGCCGGCGACGCCCGTCACGTTCACATGGCCGCCGTTGGCGCCCAGCACGTAATCCAAGTCGATGGAGCCTGGCCCCACCGTGCGGCGGCCGCCGTTCTTGATTAGTCCGACGGCCAGCGGGTTTTCGATTTCGTCGGCGCCATAGGCCGCGGCGGCGTCTTCGGCATCGCCCAGTTGCACATCGGCGCCGTCAAAGGGAGCGCACGCGACGTCGGGAATGGTGCGCAAAATGGTGGCGACGGCGAAGTTCACGCCGGGCGTTTCGTAGGGCGGGCGGTAGCCGGTGTCGCCGTCGTAGCGGTCGCGCTCTTCGGCCAGGCTGCTGCGGCGGCTTTGCCGGTAGACTTCTCGCACCACGGCGTAGAAGCGGATCAATTCGCCGCCGTGGGTGATCTGAGTGCGCACAATCTGGCCGCGCTCAACGAGCACATCGTCACGAATCCAGAAGTGGAACTCCTCGCTGGTCGATTCCTTCTGCGGCGGCGAAGCGACCTTACCGACAATGTCGGGTGTGATTGGCGGCGTCGACAGTGCGGCCGGCGCACGGAAAATCCCCGGGTGATTCATCAGTTCAACCTCCTAAATTCACGGCAAATTGCGTCCTATCTAGATTGGCGTGTTGCGCTTACAACCCGGTTGCATGGTAAAACCACCACTTGAGTTGGTCGGGCGGGGTGAACAGCGCGCGCAGGCTCTCTTCGGCCTGAACGATCGGCTCCAGAGAGATGGCGGACCGGTCGTAGTCGGGCCGGCGGCAACGCAATTCGACAAGCCACGCCGAGAGCGCATCGATATAAGCGAATGGGTCGGGCAGTGTGCGAAAGAAGTCCTGGGAGATTTCTACCCGCACCACGCCCCAGGTGGGGCCTTCTGCATCGCCAGCCGTCAGGCGCAGATACCAAGAGACGACCGGCAGGTTCGGGCTTGGCAGAAGGAAAGAGGGGGTGCGCTGGCCTGGCGTCAGGTCGTAGAAGGTGCGCCAGCCGTGCGGGTGGAGGTAGTTTTCGCGGTGCGTCTTGATCAAACCCACGATCGGTGAAGCGCGGAGTTCCGGCCCGCGCACGCGCGGCTCCAAGACACCGTCGATCAGGCTGGGGCGATGACGATCCTGATTTAACGCCAGCTCTTCCAGCGTGGCCATTTCGTAGTTCGAGCGGTTGTGGGTGCGCCGGCGCATAAGTTCAAAATCAAACGACGGCCGCTTCTGGCCCAAGTCGTCCTCGGGCGGCTCAGCGGGCAACAATCGCAATCCGATCGCCTGAAGCGCAACGGCGAAGTCTTCGATCTCGTGCCATGGAAACGGGTCGACGATCATCGTGACCACGCGTTCGACAATTTCGAACTCTCGGCGCAGTAACGAGCCTTGTTGGCCCATACACACGCCGCCAATTTCGGCGAGCATAACCGGCACGGGATAGCCCTCGGCGTCTTGCACCCACGCCACCGTCTGGCCGCGATGGCAGCCGTCGATAAAGCGGATCGGCAACAAGTGGTTGGCCCCGGCGCCGCGCAGCGCGTCAATCGGCCGCCACTGCTCGCGGGGCATTTCCAGGTCAAGGTTGGGCGGCTCCTTACCTTCGGCGGCGAGATCGTCGCTCAAATCAACCGGCGGCAGCGCGCTACGCAGCCGTCGTCCTTGATGCTCACGAAGAAATTCCAGGCCCATGCAACAAAGCGTGTTGAACCAAAAGAAGTTGTCGTATTACCGGTGAACGCCGCAACCGCGTCTCAAAATACGCTGGCGTGTTGCAGCAAACGCCGTCGTCCTCGTAACCCGCGCCAGCAGGGGAAAAACGCCGAACGAGTCTTGCGGCCTTCGTGTTGGGGATGGCCTCTTCGAATGACGTTATCGCCCGCCGCCACGAGCTTGCCGCCGCTCGACGCAAAACGCGGGTGAGTATGCACGCGCCGGGGTTTCTACGGCGGCTGCCGTGGAGTTATTCGAGAGTGGGTAATCCCAACTCGCGCAATCGCCAGCGGGCGGCTTCGCGACTGACCAGCAGATCGCTGGCCAAATGATTGACCAGGAATTGCTCGGTCGGACGCTGGCGCCGTGCGTAACGCGCGCAAAGCCGGCGCACTACGGGTTCGGGCATCAATAGCTCGGCGGCGAAGCGGTTCGCCTCGCGTTCGCGGGCGGCTAGCTCTTGCCAGTCGTCGTCGACATGGGGCTCCGTGATCGCCGCCGTTGTGTCTTGCATTACGAACTCGGGCTCTTCGGGCGCCACGTGCAGCAGGAAGTGCCCTAACTCGTGCGCCGCCGAGAAGCGGCGGCGGGCGAGATTGTCTTCACGCCGCACGAATACCGCCCCCATGGCTCCCATGACCACGATGAAGCCTGCCAGGGGCGTTTCGTCGGGCGATACATCAGGATGTGGCAGCCCGGTGGCCAGCATCCGCTCGACAGCGCGCGTGCGGGTCAGCTCGGGAACTTCCTCGTGGTAAAGCTGCAAGTCGCCGATAATGGCGTTGAGCGGCGTGGGGCCGTCGTGTTCTGGCGGCCAAGTGAGGTTCGCTTCGGCGAATGCCCGCGCGAGCGCCGCAGCGATGCGGTCGGAACTGTCACTCACGGCGATCCTCCTTTTTCTTGCGCGGCGTTTGCTCGCGAGCGGCGGCCAAACGCGTTTGTTGGTGCGAGCGCGCCATCATTAGGCGAATCGCCGCTTGGCGAAACTGGCGCCAGTATTCCTTGCTGGCCGATATGCTCAGGCGGTGGCGCCAGGTATCTAACACCGATTGCTTGAGTTGTTCAGGAAGCGGCTCCGTACTGCCAATCAACTGCTCGTTGGCGACCCGATCGGCCTCGGTCATGCGCACCGAGCCTGCCGTCCAATCAGCCTGGAGCCGGGCGGCTACGTCGCCCACGGTCAACGGCCGGTCGGCATCGTCTTCGGGGGGACGTTCGGCAAAGTGCTCTTCCAAAAGTCGACGCACGGTGTCGGCGTCGTTGGCGCGGCCCGCATCGCCTGCGTACTCTTCCACAAACCCCTGGTGCAACTCGTACAGCGCTGCTTCCAGCTCTCGGTCGGTTTCGGCCTGACGCCAAATGGCGGCGTAGGTCGACCAGTCCTCGGTGTCCAAGGCGTCGACATATTGAAGAAGTAGGCGATCAAGGTTCCCGTTAGCGCGTTCGTTCATGGCTCGCCTCCTTCGGCGTAAGCGATCGTGCGCAGCCGCTGCAAGGCGCGGGATAACCGGGCGCGACTCGCGGCGACGCTAGCGCCGACCGCCGTGGCGAGCGCTGCGCCCGAAAGACCGTCAAAGTACCGGCGCCGCAGGATCTCTTGATCGGTCGGACTAAGTTGCTCTAGCCATTCGTGCACTTCGGAATATTGTCCTGGAGCGCGGCTGGCGCGGTCCAGAGCGTCGAAGAGCGCCTCGTCGCACTCGGGGCCCAAGTTGGTTACCGGCGCCACGCGTAGTTGACGTTGCTCGGCGGCGGTGCGTTGAGCCAGAACGAAGGGCACGAAGCCCATGACCCAAGGCACAATACTGCGCGCCGGGTCGTATTTATGAGCCTTTTCTAACACCTGCCGGATCACTTCGCTCAGCAGGTCGTCGCGTGCGGCCGGGTCGCGCAGACCCCGCCGCAGACCTACAGCATGCACGGCGGTGCGCAGGTTAGCGTATTCTCGCTCCAGGCGCTGGCGCACCAGCGCACGTGGGTCCGCCGTAGGCGATGGCGGCGGGTGACGGGCGGCGTCGGGCATGGGGGCTCCTTTCTTTCTCTCCGCATTTCTCTCCAGTCCCAACGCAGGAATTGCTACAGGGTACCCGAAATTTTTAGGAAAATCATCGGCAGTTGTCGCTTCTCCCCATGAAATTGCTGTTAGCTCTGGCTTGCTCGGAGAGGAATCGCGCGGCTAGCGCTTCGGGGCGAAGGGGAGCCGCTACGACCGCGCCTGGGCGCGCCGTTGTGTGAACTGGGGTACGCCGTTGTGGTTCACACGATCTAAGGCGCCAACGATCCGTGGCGCTTTGGCGTCGCCATCTGCAAGTAGAATTCCGCCGGCAGCTTTTTCTTGGGCGCATACGCCTACCCAAGGTCATCGAAGCACACCGAGGCCGAGCGGCGAACCAGTGCGAAACGAAGTGCCGTGCTGCCGTTGTCGCTTGCATTGGCCGAAACGCACGCCTAAGGTAACCATCAGCATGGTGGTGACGGATGGCGTGCCGTCTCGTGGTTAGCTTGGGCTTCGCATGCCTTGGTGGGTGGCGCAAGGAGAATCGCCCGTTAATGGAACCGCTTGGACATCGAAAGCTACGTCGGGACCTTCTACTGTCTTCTTACTTGGAGCGTCATGCGCATGTTCCCCTCGGACCGTCGATCGTTTCTCAAAACTTCGTCTGCTCTTGCGGCCGCGTTGACGGGGGCGTCGGTCATGAGTGAGCCCGCCAAGGCGTCGCCGTCGCAAGATCAAGGCGCCAAGTCGTTTCGTGAGCGGCTGTTGGAGTGCTTAGGTGGACCTTGGCCCGAGGGAGGCGACTTGCGCCCCCGGGTAGAGCAGACCTGGCAGAAGGATGGATACCGACTAGAGCGGGTGACCTACGAGGTAGAGCCAGGCGAACGTGTACCGGCGATGGTGCTTGTGCCCGAGGGCGTCTCGGCCAGTGCTCCGGCGCCGGCGGTGGCGGTTTGGCATCAGCACAACGGGCAATGGCATCTGGGTAAGAGCGAACCGGCGGGGCTGGCCGGCGATCCGATGCACCACACGGGCGTAGCGCTGGCGAAGTTGGGCTATGTGGTGCTTTGTCCCGACGCCCTTTGTTTTGAGGATCGGCAAGACCCGGAAGGAAAGCTCAAAGGAGGCGATTACGAGCGATTTGAATTCCTGCGGGCGGTGGTGGCCGGTCGGTGCATGGCGTGGAAGAACATTCTCGACATGCGGCGAGCGATTGACTACCTGGTAACGCGACCCGAAGTTAAGGCTGACGCTTTGGGCTGCTATGGCCATTCCATGGGCTCAACTCACGCCTGGATGGTCGGCCCGTGGGAGCCTCGCCTGAAGTGCATTGTCGGCAACTGTTGCTTGCCGTCCTATGCGGCCATTCATCGCACGAAGCTCCTGCACTGCTTTCCGAACTTTATTCCCGGGTTGTTTGCTTTCGGCGATACTCCTGATGTGGCGGCGTTGATTGCTCCCCGCGCGCTGCACCTGAACTTCGGAGAAAAAGATGGCGGCTCGCCCATCGAAGAGGTGCGCCAGGCGATAAAGACCATTGCCGCCGCGTATGAGGCCGCTGGCGCCGCCGATGCTTTCACATGGTACATTGAGGAAGGCGCCGGCCATGTGCTTTCGGAGAATATGTGGCGGCGCGTCCAGGAGGTGTTCGCCAAGCATCTGCAGAACACTTAGCCGTGGAGCGATGCAGAACGAGTGGGATTGTCGCCGCGCAGACGCGTGTCACCCGCGGCGAACGTGCCTATCACCGACGCAAGCAAGCGGCAAGACGTTAGCTGCCGGCCGCAGCTCTTGGTAAGTGGACAGTTGCTCGAAGGCGCCCTCAGCCGCCAAACGAATGGCGGACCATTGATGACTTCTCACGCATCGGCAGCAGAGGGGCTTGCTGTGGTTGTTCGAAGCGTCTCCAAGTTTTCAGCGAGCGAAAAAAGCGGGCATTGGCTAACCCCTTGTCTTACAAGGCGTCGGAATGCCGCGATTTGCGAACCTTTCTTCGATACGGTGGTCTACTCTTGTAACCGCGGCGGAATTCTCCTCTTGCCGAGACAACCAGCGCTCATGATGTAACGGCAGCCTACTGCCTTGCCATGGCGGAAGTGCGGGTTCGATTCCCGCTGGGCGCTCCTTGCTGTGCGGCGACCAGCGAAGCGCCGACGGCAAGCCGTGGAAGTCAACCGGCTGGATCAGGAGCCGGTCTTGAAAACAGGTGCCGGCGTTGCGCCGTTTGTGGGTTCGAGTCCCACGGCTTCCGCTGAGATGAAGCTTGCACAGGAGGGCGAAGGCATGCTTGCGGCGGGCCTCGCCCCCGATGGATTCGGGCTCATGGTCCAATAGGAAGACGCCGGCTCCGCACGCCGGAAATCCCGGTGCAAATCCGGGTGGGTCCACTTGGCCAACAACGCAGTAAGTTTACCGCGCCGTTAGTCCCCAAAAGAGTCCTGTGGCCTAGCGGCAAAGGCGGCTCGCTTACAACGAGCGGATCGGGGGTTCGAGTCCCTCCAGGACTACTTGCGCGATGGTGTGGGATGTTGACTGTGGCGTGTCATCTTTGATGGTGAGAGAGACAAACTGTCCTCGTGGAGCAGCCAGGAGTGCTCGCTGCCCTGTCACGGCAGAGATCGTGGGTTCAAATCCCATCGGGGACGCTTCAGGAACGGTAAGCGGCGCGTCCTGCACGCTGGCGATTTCGGCTCGATGGTGAAAAGGAGATCATATCTCGCTTCGAACGAGACGTTCCAGGTTCGAGTCCTGGTCGAGCTGCTCTACTTGGAGGCTTGGGGGTAAGGCAACCGGGTACGTCCGGGAACTCGCTACGACAGATCCGTTGGTCATCGGCGTTGTTGATTCAACGTCCGCCTCGCTTGCCCTAGGGGCAGGTCACATCGTTTTGGCGTAGACCACTGCCGCCCAATTGCTTGTCTTCGGTCGTTTGGGAGTCGTCTTGCCGTTGGCAAGTGTAATCGTCCCAGCTTGGACAGCCAAAGCGAGGGCTGGCACATGATTTGCGTGCGCCCAGCTTGCCGTTGGACGCCAACGTCAGCGGGCGAATTGCTTGGGCGACGCACGCAGATCCATCTGGAACGCGGATGATGAGCGACTCCCGTCTTCATGCCGAGCGGCGGCGATATCGATTTGTGGTGCAGTTCTTACGACGCGCCATTCCGCTCACCATTCTGCTGGTTGGACTGTTGGGGGTCTACTTGTTTTGGCGCGATCGGGACCACTCGCCGCGCCCCGAAACGGCTCCGGTTCCGCAAAAACCGGTTCCCGTGAACGTCGTGGTGATTCAGACCGAGACAGCGCCGGTTCGGATGCGGTTTTTGGGGCGGACCGAGGCGGCGCAAGTGGTTGAGATTCGCGCACGGGTCGCCGGTTATTTGCAGCCGCGGCTGTTTACCGAAGGGGAGCCGGTAAAAAAGGGGCAAAAGTTGTTTCAAATCGACCCTCGCCCCTTTCAGGTTGAGTTAGCGCAGGCTGAAGCCGGACTTGCCAGCGCCGAAGCCGCCCTTCAGCGCGCCCAGCAACAATTGCGGCGGCTTCAGACGCTCAGTTCGCGGCAAGCGGTGGCCCAGGAGCAAATCGAAGAAGCCCAAGCACAAGAACGCATCGCCGCGGCGGCGGTGGCCGAACAACGGGCGAGAATTGCCGCCGCTGAACTCCAACTGAGCTACACCAGCATTGAAGCGCCGATCGATGGCGTCATTGGTCAAGCGCTCAAGGATACCGGCAGTTACGTTGACGCTGGCCAAAACGGGTTGCTGGCGGTCGTTCAGCAGATCGATCCGATTTACGTCCGCTACGCCGTAACGGAAACGGAAATCCTTCGCTTTCAGCGCCAGACCGCCGAAGGAAAGCTTTCCGTCCCCGAGATCGACGAACTTGAACTCGAAATTACGCTCTCTGACGGCACGATTTATCCGTATCGCGGCCGGATCAACTTTCTGGATGTGAAAGTCGACGAGACAACCGGCACTTCGATCGTCCGGGGCGAGGCGCCCAACCCCGACGGCCGTTTACGCCCGGGGCAGTTCATTTACGCCAGCGTGTTGGGCATCCAGCGCGTCAACGTCGTGCGCGTTCCTCAAAAAGCGGTCAATCAATCACCGACTGGAGCGAGCGTCTATGTGGTGAACGATCAGAACCAGGTCGAGACGCGCCCGGTCATACTTGGCGAATGGTCAGGAACGGACCACTGGATTGTCGAACAGGGGTTGGAGCCGGGCGATCGCGTGATTATCGACCGGCTGATGACGGTCCGGCCGGGAATGTTGGTAACGGTGGCCCACGCGCGTCCTTCAGGAGAAGTCGTCGCCAGCGGCGAGACAACGGCTATGACTGCCAGCGAATTGTCGTCGCCTTCTGGGGGGAACTAATTTCGCCATGCTTTCTCGGTTCTTCATTGACCGGCCGGTCTTCTCGATTGTCATCTCCCTGCTGATCCTCATTGCCGGCGGTGTGGCGATCTACGTGCTGCCGATTGCGCGGTATCCAGAGATTACACCGCCCCAGATTCGGATTACGGCCATCTATCCTGGCGCCGATGCGCAAACGGTGGCTGAGTCGGTAGCGGCCCCGATTGAGCAACAATTAAGCGGTATCCCCAACCTGATCTACTTCAGCTCGCAAAGCGGCAATGACGGCTCTTGCAATATCACTGTCACCTTTGAGATCGGCGCCGATCAAGACCTGGCGGCGGTCGAAGTACAGAACCGGCTGGCGATTGCTGAACCCCAGTTGCCGCAAGAGGTCATGCGGCAAGGCATCACCGTGGTGAAAGCGTCGACCAATATTTTGGCGGTGGTGGCTCTGGAATCTCCCGATGGCCGATACGACGAACTCTATCTAAGCAACTACGCCACGATTAACCTGCTGGACCGTATCAAGCGGGCGCCAGGCGTTGGCGACGCGATGGTGTTTGGCAATAAGGATTACGCGATGCGGATCTGGCTCGATCCGAATCGCTTGGCCTTGAAGGGCATGACGGTGTCCGATGTCGCCATGGCCCTGCGCGATCAGAACGCTGTATTCCCGGCAGGGACCGTGGGGCAGCGGCCCACAGAAAAGGAAGTCGATCTGACCCTTCCCGTGCTGACTCGTGGGCGCCTGAGTGAGCCGACGGACTACGAAAACATTGTGCTCCGCGCCACGCCCGAAGGCGCTCTTGTGCGACTTAAGGACGTTGCCCGTGTTGAGTTGGGAGCGGAAAGTTACAACATGGTCGGCCGCCTCAATGGCCGACCGACCACGCTCATCATGGTCAATCTGCAAGTGGGGGCGAACGCGCTAAACACCATGAAAGCTGTGCGGGCCGAGATGGAAGCGGCTGCCGAATCGTTTCCCGAGGGGATGACCTGGACCGTTCCCTTCGATACGACTGCGTTCGTGGAAGAGTCGATCGAAGAAGTCGTTCATACGCTGCTGGAAGCGGTGGTCCTGGTGGTGTTGGTGGTCTTCGTCTTCTTGCAGTCCTGGCGCGCCACGCTGATTCCGTTGTTAGTGGTTCCTGTGGCGATTGTGGGGACTTTCGCAGGGATGCTTTCGCTGGGGTTCTCGATCAACACCTTGACGCTTTTTGGCCTGGTGCTGGCGATCGGCATTGTGGTGGACGATGCGATCATCGTGGTTGAAAACGTTGAACGCATTATGGACGAAGAGGGGCTGCCGCCGTATGAAGCGACGGTCAAGGCGATGGAGCAAGTGACGGGCCCTGTGATTGCGGTGGTTCTGGTGCTGTCGGCCGTCTTTGTGCCGGTGACGTTCTTGGGGGGATTCACCGGGCAAATGTATAAGCAGTTTGCCGTGACCATTGCCATTTCGGTCGCCATCTCGGGCTTGGTTGCGCTGACGCTCAGTCCGGCGCTGTGCCGCTTGTTACTCCGGCCAAGCCATGGGCGCAAGAACGTGTTGTTCCGCGCCTTTGATCGAGGTTTGGGCTGGCTTACTTCGAGTTATGTGGGCGGAGTGCGCGTGGCGATTCGCGCTGCTCCGGTAACGCTGGTGGTGTTCGGCCTGCTTTGCTTCGCCACCTATTACTTGTTTACGGTGACGCCCGGCGGATTTCTGCCCGATGAAGACCAGGGCTACGTGATGAGCGTGGTGCTGTTGCCCGAGGGCGCTTCGCTCGATCGAACCGAGGCCGTCGTTCGGCACGCAGAAAAGTTCTTCAGCAAACATCCCGCTGTTTCGAATGTGGTGGCCCTTACGGGATACGATATTCTGACCGGCGGAGCGGCCAGTACGAACGCAGGCGTTCTGTTCGTTTCGCTCAAGCCTTTCCAGGAGCGCACAAAACCGGAACTAAGCGCCAACGCGGTGATCGCCGCCAGCCAGTCGCTTTTTGCTACGGTGACCGATGGCATGATTCTGACGCTTAACCCTCCCGCCATTCAGGGCTTGGGAACTCGCTCGGGATTCACGGTCGAATTGGAACAGCGCGGCGGCGGCACGGTAGAAGAGCTTGCCGAGGTCGGAAATCGGTTTCTGCTTGCCGCCAACGAGCACCCGGGCCTGACGGGCTTGAACGCCACCTTGCGGGTTTCGCTCCCTCAGGTGTTTGTGGATCTTCATCGCGAAAAGACGCAAATGATGGGCGTGCGGCTGGCCGACGTGTTTGAGCCCATGCAGGCGTACTTTGGCTCGCTTTATGTGAACGACTTCAATCGTTTTGGCCGCATCTGGCGAGTGCAGTTGCAGGCCGAATCGGAATTTCGCAGCACACCGCAAGATATTGAACGGATCTACGTTCGCAATAACCGGGGCGAGATGATCCCGCTTTCGGCGGTCGTTACGACCCAATTCCGCTCTGGGCCGAACGTGGTGACGCGGTACAACGGGTACCCGGCGATTGAGATTACGGGGGCTCCTGCCGAAGGGCGGAGCAGCGGGGAGGCCATTGCTGCGATCCGTCAGTTAGCGGCAGAGACATTGCCGCCGGGCTATGGCATTGAATGGAGCGGCGCTTCGTATCAAGAGATCAAGGCAGGCAACCAAGCGCCGATTGTGCTGGCGTTTGGCCTTGTGGTGGTGTTTCTGGTTCTGGCCGCCCAGTATGAGCGATGGTCGCTGCCCGTTGCGGTGCTCTTGGCGACGCCGTTGGCTGTTTTGGGAGCGTTGGTGGCGGTCTACTTGCGCGGGTTTACGCAAGACATTTACTTTCAAATCGGGTTACTGACGTTGGTGGGGCTCTCGGCGAAGAACGCGATTCTGATTGTCGAGTTTTGTGTTGCGCTTTACGCCGAAGGAAAAGGTGTGGTGGAATCGGCGATTGAAGCGGCCAAGCTTCGCTTCCGGCCGATCATGATGACTTCGTTGGCCTTTATTTTGGGCGTGACGCCTTTGGCCATTGCCACGGGGGCGGGCGCTGCCGGACGCAGGTCGATTGGCACGGGCGTGATTGGCGGTATGCTTGCCGCCACGTTCCTGGCGATCTTCTTTGTGCCCGTGTTCTTCGTGGTGATTCAGTGGGCGACGAACCTATTCGGTGAGCGACAAACGCCGCGGCCCAATTCAAAGGACGGTCGCAATTCGCCAGCCGCCGACCCATCGGCATAGCGATAACCGATTGGCCGCCTTGACTCGCCGCGGCAACGACTGGAAGGTCGAAAGCCGCCACAGGTAGCCGACGATATTGCAGGGGGAGACGCTTGCTGACACGTCATTTCTCTGTAAATCACACCGCAAGCGAATGAGATTGAGCCCGGCGAGCAAAGCTCCAATCGCTTTGGCGCAGCGCTTGCATGCAGGGGTAGCACCACTTGTTTATCTTTGGTGTGAAATCACGCGGCGCCCTTCGAATTCTGCATGAGGCAAGGCATGGAATCAAAAACGCTTCCCAAGGTGTACATTGTCGGCGGCGGTTTTGGAGGACTTGCCGCTGCTAAGGCGCTGGCCAACGCCCCTGTCGAAGTGACGCTGATTGATCGCCGCAATCATCACGTCTTTCAGCCGTTGCTGTATCAGGTGGCCACAGCCGCGTTGTCGCCGGCCGATATTAGCGCACCGATTCGTACGGTGCTCCGCGGTCAAAAGAATTGCCAAATTGTTTTGGGCGAGGTGACAGGCGTCGACCCTGCCCGGCGGCGGCTAGAGTTTCAAGGAGGGCACGTGCACTACGACTATCTCATACTCGCAGCCGGCGCTACGCATTCTTACTTTGGACATGAGGAGTGGGCCGACATCGCCCCCGGTCTAAAAAGCATTGAGGACGCCACGGAAATACGCCGGCGAATTTTGTTGGCGTTCGAGTCGGCCGAATACGAAGGGAGCGAAGAGGCGCGCCGGGCCGCACTTACGTTCGGCATTGTCGGGGCTGGGCCGACGGGTGTGGAGCTTGCCGGTGCGATTAAGGAGATAGCGGGGAAGACGCTTCCGCAAGACTATAAGCATATCGACACGCGGACCACGCGCGTCATTCTTTTTGAGGGGGCAGACCGCGTCTTGCCTTCGTTCCCTCCGGAGTTAAGCGAGCGGGCCCACCGTGACCTGGAACGAATGGGCGTTGAGATTCGTTTAAACTCGGTCGTTACCAACATTACGCCGCAAGGAATCTACGTTGGCGAGGAGTTCATTCCTGTGCGCAACGTGTTTTGGGCGGCCGGTGTGAAGGCGAACCCGCTCGGCAAGTCTTTAGGGGTTCCTTTGGACCGTGCGGGACGCGTGATTGTGGGGCCCGACTTGACAATTCCTGGTCATCCGGAAGTCTTTGTTATCGGCGACATGGCGGCGGCCAAATCGGCTGATACGGGGAAACCGGTTCCTGGCGTCGCACAAGGCGGCATTCAAATGGGCCGGTATGTCGGCCGAATCATTGCCGCCGAGGTGACGGGGAAATCTACGCCTGCCGATCGCAAGCCCTTTGTCTATCGCGACAAAGGCTCTATGGCGGTCATCGGAAAAGCCAAGGCCGTCGCGGTGATTGGCGAACGCAAATGGGGCGGATTCTTCGCTTGGCTTCTCTGGGGCGGCGTTCACATTGCCTTTCTCATTGGTTTCCGCAATCGCGTGCAGGTCCTATTGAGTTGGTTCTGGAACTGGCTACTCAATGCTCGCGACGCGCGGCTCATCACGGGCGATGCGCGGCTTAATCTCGAAGTTCCGCGGCCCGTTGAATTCATTCGGGCCGAGGCAGGAGAAACCGCGCCTGCGTCTTCCGCCTCAACCACCGCCGATTGAAACGTGTTGGATTACACGGTCGCCCGTACGCCGACTTCGTCCAAATGCCGCAGTAGATCGGCCGGATCGTTGTAGACGCGATAGGCGCCTGCTCGTTCGAGTTCTTCTTGTCCGTAGCCGCCCGAAAGCAAACCGACGCCCAACGCCCGAGCTCGCCGCGCCGCCAAGAGGTCCCAAACGCTGTCGCCAACGACAACGGAATCGGCGATGGGGACATCCAATCGCTCGGCGGCCGCCAGGAACAAGTCGGGGTCGGGCTTGGCGTGCGCCACTTGGTCGCGCGTGACGATCGGCGTGCCGGGAGGGACCCCTAGCGCTTCTAACGTGGGCCGAGCGCTTTCCAAGCGGCTACTCGTGGCGATGGCCCAAGGCACGCCCGCCTGCGTCAGGTAGGACAAGAGGTCTCGCGCGCCGGGAAGCGGGCGGATGGTCTTGGCTAATCGGGCGTAGGCTTCGGCGTGCAACCGCAGCAAACGCTCCGATTGCTCGGCGGTAACCGTGTAGCCGGTTTCGCGAAGGATTGCGTTGGCCATGAGGCCGCCGCTCATACCTATCCGGCGATGAATGGTCCACACCGTCAGGTCGATGCCGACTTCCGCCATCGCTTCGCGCCAAGCCAGTACGTGGTGATACACGCTGTCGATTAACGTGCCGTCTAGGTCGAAGAGGAAAGCGGTGCGCCGGGCGGTGGGCCGGGGAAGCGAAGTGGCAGTTTCGTGCGCCATGAGTTTCCTCCTTGTGCAAAACGTCCTCCAAGCGGCGACGTCATCGGCTACGCCTTCCCCGCCCGTCACATTCGCGTGGCGGTTGCTGACGCTGCGCTGGGATCTAAGCTCGGCGTCGGGCGACTTAACTTTCGAGTTTGGCGTCCATGGTGATTTTGGCGTTGAGCACCTTCGAAACGGGGCAGCCAGCCTTGGCGTTGTTCGCCACGGTTTCAAAAGCTTGTGGATCGGCGCCGGGCGCCTTGGCGGTTACATCCAAGTGAACTGCGGTAATGGCAAAGCCATCGTCCGATTTCTCTAGCGTGACGGTCGCCGTAGTGCGAATGCTTTCCGCGGTCAGACCGATGTTGCCCAATTGGGCCGATAACGCCATCGAGAAACAGCCCGCATGCGCGGCGGCGATCAGTTCTTCAGGGTTCGTGCCGGCGCCATGCTCAAACCGGGTCCCAAAAGAGTACTGGGTTGCCGAGAGGACACCGCTGCCGGTTGTGAGCGTTCCATGGCCGTCTTTTAACCCGCCTTTCCATTCCGCTGAACCTTTGCGTTGCATCGCTGGCTCCTTCGTGCAAGGGTTGTGAAGATAACTCACCTACGGGCGCCGACGGCCGACGCCGTGTTTCTTTCGTTCTACGCCGCCTGGGGACGCGGTCAATAGGCGCCACGCTTGCCGGGAATCGGAAACCTTCTTACTTGTGGCGTTCGACACTTTGTGCTTTTGAGGAGCTTTTTGCGGCTCGCTTTCGGCGCGTCTTGACACGATGTAACCGGTAACCGCTATACAAGAGCGCACAGCCGAGCCAGGCACAAACCAACGCCAGGGGATAAGCCAATAAACGCGGAAACAACGCAAAGAGGACCGCCAACGCCAAAAGCCCAACGCCGACTGTCGCTGCGATGCGCGCTTCCACCGGTTCCAGCACCCGCCGATTTTTGATCACGGCGCCCACAGCGTTTCCAATCCGCAGGGCGCCAGCAGCGGCGCGGCCGCCGCTTCCTCCGCCGCTGGTCAACACCCGATGCGTGTGGCGCGGCTGATTCGTCGCTCGCAACTTCTGCCGGTCGTCAAGCACAATCTCGGTTGCGTTCTCTAAGTCCTCCAGGTAGGTCTCCTCCATGAGCCGGGCAAAGGGCTCATCCTCAACCACCACATCCATTTCGCAATTTCCGAACCAACTGGCGATATTTAGGTTGGTCGATCCGACCCGCGCCCACCGCCCATCGGCGACGGCGGTCTTGGCGTGCAGCATGGTTCCGTTCCATTCAAAGATACGCACGCCCGCTTCCAACAACGGACGATAGCCTGCCCGTGAGAGAGGCTTAAGCAGCGGCAGGTCGGTTGCATTAGGAACGAGCAAGCGAACATCGACGCCGTCTTGCGCTGCGGCGCACAGCGCCTGAGCGTAAGAGGTTGTGCCCGCGTAATAGGCGTCGGTAAGCCAAAGGCGATCGCGCGCTAGCGCCGCGACAAGCTGGTCGACGCGCAAGAGTCCCGCCGTGGCGGGCACACTCGCGACAACGCGCAGGGCGGCCTCGCCTTGGGGGGCGATATCTTCGCGACGGACTAGCTCGCCTTCAGGAATGGGGGCGCCCATCATTGCCCACACGTCGGCAAAGGCTTGCTCAATGTCGGCGACCGACGGACCACGCACTTCGACTCCTGTATCGCGCCAGGGATCGAGTTTCTTCTCGGGAATACCCACCCACATTCGGCCGACGCACAAGCCCGTGACGAAGCCCACTTCGCCGTCGACAGCGATCATCTTGCGGTGGTCACGGCTGAGCCAGTGCAAGGGGGAATGCCAGCGAGGCGGGTTAAAGCAGCGAACCTCAACCCCCGCCGCGCGTAACCGTCGCCAAAAGGAACGCGATGCCTTACCCAGCCCTCCGAGCCAATCGTAGATGAGACGAACGCGCACGCCCTGTTGCGCTTTCTCGATCAGGGCGTCGGCAAACATTCGGCCTACATCGTCTTCGTAGACGATGTAATTCTCAAAGTGAATATGATGCTTTGCTGCGCAAATCGCCTCGAGCCAGGCCGGATAGTTTTCCTGGGCGTCTTTGAGAAGTCGAATTGCATTCCCTTCAATGAGCGGCGCGCCGGCCGCACGCGAAAAGGCCTGATTGGCGAGCGCACGGACGGAGGATATCGCGTTTCGGTCGCGGTTCCGGCTTGCTACAACGGCGCCCATATCGTCACGGTCTTGGCGGCGAGCAGGCGCCAAGGGCTGCGCCTTTTCACGGACCAACCCTCGCGGTTGCGTCACCCGCCGCCTGGCACGCGCCATTGCGGTGGGATGGGTATCTGTGCGTTCCTGCTTTCCCGCTGGTTTCATTTCCATCGTATTCCGCGGGCCTGGTTCCTAGAAGCCTGTTACCAAGGGCGCCGATTGGACCGCCGGTGTTTGACAGGAGGACGCACGACGATTAGGGCTCTAACCTGCGCTCGTACCCATGCCTGACCAACCCGCAAGGGACGACGCGGACCGCCTCCCACCGCGCAAGGTCTTAAAGCAAACAGCAAACCAGGCGCCAGCTAGAAGGGTGTGTTCATTTCCCTGCCCCCTCGTGATAGATGACGACGAGAAACGCCAAAGCGTCTTCACCCGTCAGATTTTCAATCGCATGAGGAACATCGGCCGGATAATGGGCGGAATCCCCCTGACGCAGTTCACAGGTTTCGCCTCCTGCCGTCACTCGGACTGTTCCCCGTTGAATGCTCAATACCTCGCGCGCTCCCCGGTAATGGGGTGAACTTGTTAACGCGCCGTGAGGATGAAGCGTCAGTTCGTATGCCTCGACATCCTTCTCTAAATGCAGGGGCGATAAGGTTCTTATGCGGCAAACCGCATCGTCGCGGAACAAATAGGCGCTGTCATCATGCCGGACAACGTCAATACGAGGCTGCGGCGCAGGCACATCGGCTAGTTCGCCCAGAGTCATTCCAAACGCTTGCGCAATTCGGTAGGCGACCGCCAACGTGGGGTTCGCTTCGCCCCGCTCAATCTGGCTGAGCATGGAACGGCTTACCCCGCTGACGGACGCAAGTTGTTGCAGCGTCCAGTTTTTCTTTTTGCGCATCTCGCGTACGCGCTCGCATACCCGTTGATGGACCGGTTCAATGACCGCGTCGTCAGCCTGCTCGTCACTCATCGGTGGTTACTGCTTGTGGGAACTGATTTCCGAAATATTGAACTTGTGTCTTGCAAAGAGGAATTTGTTGTGTATTATACTGGACAGGTAATCCGAAATAAAAGAATTGAGGGGCGTTGGTCGGAATCTCCCAAAGCCGGCCAAGCCGGATGTCGGGAAATTAGGAAATTTCGGATCAACAATTGCGGGACCTTAGTTGCGAACGGATCGTTCGCCGGAGACACCTATGTTCGCCCTAAAAAAACTTCATGACCGTCCCGGATTATGGTGGACAGACGACGCGCCCGTTCCCACCCTCGGACCACGTGATGTACTGGTTGCGGTAACGCACGCTGGCATCTGTGGTACGGACCGTCACATTTTCGAATGGGACGCCTGGAGCCGCAACCGTGTGCGGTTGGGAACCACCACGGGCCATGAGTTCGTGGGGCGGGTGGTGCAAACCGGAGAGGCGGTGACGCGTACGCGCGTGGGGGAGCGTGTAAGCGCCGAAGGACACGTGGGATGCGGCCGATGTCGCGCTTGTCGCACCGGCAACGGACATATTTGTGAACACGTCGAGATTCTCGGAATCGATCGCGATGGGTGCTTCGCCCAATATGTTGCCGTACCCGAGGAAAATATCTGGCCGATCGATGCACGGATTCCAGATCCTATCGCGGCGGTGTTCGATCCGCTGGGGAATGCCGTGCACACGGTCATGGCGGCGGGCGTTAGCGGGAAGAGCGTGTTGATTACGGGCGTTGGCATCATTGGCCTCATGGCGGTTACCGTGGCGCGGGCTGCTGGGGCGGGCCGGATATTCGTTTCCGATGTTGATCCCCGCCGGTTGGAAATTGCGCGGCGGTTAGGCGCTGACGAAGCGTATGATGCCCGCGATGAGGAATGGCCTGACCGCGTCGCCCACGCGACCCACCAGCGCGGAGCCGACGTGCTGCTGGAGATGAGCGGCCATCCGCGGGCCATTCAGCAAGGCTTCTCGGCGCTGGCTAGCGGCGGGGTTGCGGCTCTCTTGGGTTTGCCCTCGGACCGCGTTGTATTAGATTTAGCGAACGATATTATCTTCAAAGGCGCTACGGTTTTGGGCATCAATGGGCGGCGGATGTTCGAAACGTGGTATCAAGTTGAAGACTTTGTGCTCTCGGGCCGGCTTAATCTCGCTCCGATTATCACGCATCAACTGGATCTGCACGAGTTTGAAAAAGGTTTTCGACTCATGCAGTCTGGCGAGGCGATCAAAGTTGTTCTGGCTGTACCCCAAGAAGGTTCGTTGTCATGCCTAACGCCCGCTTCGACGACCGCTGCCGTCAGTTGCTCGCTACCTTAGAAGAAACTCGCCAGAAAAAGCGGTTCTATTATCTTGCTGGTCCGATGGGACCCAAGGTATTCGTCGAGGGGGTGGGCGAGGTGATCGTCCTTTGCTCCAACGATTACCTGGGACTGGCGAATCATCCGGAAGTCGTGCGCGCGGGTATCGACGGATTGCAGCGGTACGGCGCCGGGACCGCCTCGGTGCGGTTCATTTGTGGATCGTTCGCTTGTCATCGGGCCTTGGAGGAGACAATCGCTTGGTTTGTGGGAACCGAAGCCGCCCTGACCTATGTCAGTTGCTGGAACGCGAACGAGGCGGTGTTTCCCACCCTCTGCGGTCCCGACGATATCATTCTTTCGGACGAACTGAACCACGCCAGCATTATCGACAGTTGCCGTCTGGCCGGACGGATCACGCCGCGCAGCGTCTATAAACATTCCGATATGGCGGACCTGGAGCGGCAGTTGAAGGAGCACGCCGACAAAGAGTGTCGCTGGGTTGTGACCGATGGCGTGTTCAGCATGGAAGGCGATGTGGCCCCACTCCCCGTGTTGCTTGACTTGTGCCGTCAGTATGAGGCGTACCTGGTCGTAGACGATTCGCATGGGGTTGGGGTGTTGGGACAAGGGGGCCGCGGCACGCCTGAACATTTCGACCGCTTTGGCGAAGTCGACGTGCTGACGGGCACGCTGGGCAAAGCGCTCGGCGGCGCTGCGGGTGGGTATGTTGCGGCGGCAAGGCATGTTATCGAAGTGCTTGAACAGCGGAGCCGCCCAAGTTTATTCTCCAACGCCCTTCCCGCTACGGTGGCGTGCAGTGCGCGGCGCGCGTTGGAATTGGTGGGAAGCGAGCCACAGCGCGTCGCGAAGCTCCACGCCAATGTTGCAACGATGCGTGAAGGTCTGGCGCGGCTGGGGTTTGAGTGCCACCCCTCGCCCACGGCGATTATTCCTATCATGATTGGCGATGAGGCCGAGACGATCGCCAAGAGTAATCGTCTCTTGGAACTGGGGGTCATGGTTATCGGTTTTGGCTATCCCGTGGTGCCCAAAGGGAAGGCGCGGCTCCGCGTTCAGGTTTCCGCCTCGTTGGAGCCGGAGCATCTAGAGCAAGCCCTTGACGCGTTCGCGAAGCTCTAAAGCCGCACCCTTGGCGCTTGGCCGGCCAGCGGGTCAATTGAACGGTGTGGATGCTGCTTCGCTTACTTCGGCGCTCAAGGATCAAGCCCGTTGTTTGGGGTTTTCGCTGGCTGGCGCATGCGCTGCGGTAACGCCGCTGGGGATAACTCGCTTTGCCGAATGGCTGGAAGCGGGGTACGCGGGTCAGATGCATTACCTTCCCGACCGGCGCGAGGCCTACCAACATCCCCGCTCGGTGCTCGAGGGCGTGCGCAGCATTCTGATGCTCGGCATGAATTACGCCGCCACGCCGCCACAACCAAGCATGGCGGGGTTTGGACGCGTTTCTCGTTACGCCTGGGGCGAACAGGACTATCACGACCTGATCCATGATCGTTTGAAGCAACTGGCGGCTTTTCTTCGAGAACAAGCGCCTGGCGCCAAAGCCCGGGGCGTTGTCGATACGGCGCCGCTCTTAGAACGCGAGTTTGCACAACTGGCCGGGCTAGGATGGATCGGAAAGAACACACTGCTGCTCAATAAACGCGCGGGCAGTTACTTCTTCCTTGCGGCGCTGCTGACGGATGTTGTGCTGGAGTACGACGAGCCGCACCATGCCAGCCATTGCGGCACGTGCACGGCTTGCTTGGATGCGTGCCCCACGCAGGCATTCCCGCAACCCTATGTGCTCGACGCCCGGCGGTGCATCAGCTATCTGACGATCGAACTCCGCGAGTTACCACCGCCGGAACTGCGCGAGAGGATGGGCGAGTGGATCTTCGGCTGCGACGTATGCCAAGAGGTGTGCCCTTGGAATCGCCGAGCTCCCCAGACCGCCGAGCCGGCATTTCAACCGCGCAGTGACTTGGATCCGCTCGAGCTTACGGCGTTATTCGAACTCGACGAAGCGGCATTCCGGGCTCGGTTTCGGCGCACGCCGCTCTGGCGGCCGAAACGGCGCGGGCTGCTTCGGAATGCCGCTATTGCGTTGGGGAATCGGCCCACCGAGTGCGCCCTTCCTGCACTTATGCGTGGTCTGGATGATCCGGAACCGCTTGTGCGAGCCGCGTGTGCTTGGGCCTTAGGAAAGTACCCCTGGGCTGCGGCGAAGACGGCGCTGCGCCAGCGCCGAGAAGTGGAGGAGGATCCGAACGTACTGCGAGAAATCGAGAATGCGCTTGGCGAATGATGGACGTTTGAATTTCAGCGTCAGTACACTGGAGGAAGAAAGCCTCACTCAACGGCGCTTTGGTAGGAACCGAGGCACAACAACTCATGCAAACGATCCATCGCAACCAAGCCGGCGATCGCCTACGTCAAACGGGAGTTCGGCGGCGATGGTGGCCGTCCGATTTCGGTGGGCGGCGCCTTGAACTTTTGACGCTCCTTTTGCTGTTACTGGCCGCAACGCCTTTAGTCGTCGCGCAGCAGGCGGCGACGACCGTGCAGTTGCCGACTTTTGGTGTGGCGGTCGATGCCGAGGGGGTGCTGGAGTTTCGGGCGGTGGAAGACCCAACGGGGCGACTGCACGCGGAACGCGTGGCGGCGGCCAAGGCGGCGCTACCGGCCGATGTGGCCGCACCGTCGGAGTTCCGGAAAGTCTCGCTGGTACGATTGGAGCAGGCGGTTCGCCGAGAGCTTGACGCCGGACGTCAGCCAGACGACACAATGCGGCGTTTGGCCGGATTGCAGCGGCTTCAATATGTGTTCTACCTTCCTGACTCCCGCGATATCGTCATCGCGGGGCCGGCGGAAGGTTGGGCGCCCGATGCGATGGGACGGCCCGTCGGTCTTACCACGGGACGGCCGGTATTGGAACTGGAGGACCTGGTGGTCGCCCTGCGCGCCTATCCGCCGGGCTCTCGCCACAAGCCGTTTATTGGTTGCTCGATTGATCCACCCCAGGAGGGCCTTGCTCGCCTGCGCGAGTTTCAACAATCGACGCCCAAGGTGATTCCCGCGGCGCGTCGCGCTCAAATGGCCGCGCACATTCAGCAAGGCATGGAGCAAAGCCTGGGACTAGCTGAAGTGCGTGTGTTTACCATCTCGCCGCAAACGCACTTTGCCGCGGTGTTGATTGAGGCCGATTACCGGATGAAGTTGATCGGCATCGGGCGCGAACCGCCGCCGGTAAAGATGACCACGTTCGTCAGTGCGCTGAATGCTCCGCGCGAGTCGGTGCTGGCCCGTTGGTGGTTCACGCCCAATTATGATTGCGTGCGCGTCACGCCCGATCGGTTGGCGATGGAGCTGGTTGGCCAGGGGGTGCAACTCTTGGCCGAGGATCAGGCAGTCGGTCCCCAGGGAGTCTTGGGGGCTGGCGCTCCACCGGGCCCCGCCAGTAAAGCGTTCACCACCAGCTTTACCGAAAAGTATCCCGAGATTGCCGCCCGCAGTCCTGTCTACGCGCAGATGCGCAATTGTATTGATTTGCTTGTGGCGGCCGCGTTTCTTCGGCAACAGGACTTTTACGGACGCGCCGGGTGGACGCCAAACATGTTCCTCGACGAAGCGACGCTGCCGGTGCAAACTCACCGTACACCCAAGCAGGCGCCCTGCGTGGCGAACTCACATTGGAAAGGCAATCGCCTGCTGACGCCTGCCGGGGGCGGCGTGTCGATTCAGGCCGACCTGGCGCTGGAGGACTCGCGTTTGCTGCAAGACGAAGATGGCTCTCTGAAGACGCGTCACAGGGAATTAACGCGGCCTGACGACGCCCGCTGGTGGTGGGATTGAGGGCGAGCGCCGATCATGCGGTTTCCGCTTCTGGCAAGGGCGGAAGGACATCGGGTTGGATCTGGTAGCCATCGGCGAGCTTGTTGGTCATGTTAAATAGGCCGACAATCGCCATGACTTCGCCTAACGTTTCGTCATCGACGCCCAACTTTCGCAACGCTGCGGTATGGGAGTTCACGCAATAGGAACAACCATTGGTGGCCGACACGGCAAGAGCGATGATCTCACGCGTGCGCGGATCAAGTCGTGACGTTGCGCCGGTGGCTTCGGGGTGCATGAGCCGCTTCAGCGTGGTCCAGACCAGTTCAAGCTGCGTGGGGTTCGTCGCCAGCGTACGCCAAAACGCCGGGACAAAATCAATGCCTTTCGTTTGGCGAATATCGGCGTAAATCTGGGCGACTTTGCCCGTCGCGTCTTGCTCGGCGACGGGGCGGACCGTAGCGATGCGATCTTCCGACATGATTGCTCCTCCATTACCTTTTCCGCCAAGATACCCCGTGAGCCTTTAAGCGGCCAGACGCGGAGAGTCTCGCCGGCTGCGTGTGTTTGCGCTCGGTAGCAAGCCCTATTGCCGGAAGGCGACCGGAGCCGTTTCCGCAATCGGTTATTTTCGTTATCGTGCCGGCAAGGAAATCGACAGTGTTGGCGCCTCTTTGCGAAGACGCATCATCATGAGCCACATGCTGAATCGCCGAACGTTTAACCTCGCTGCTGCGACAGCGTCGCTAACTGCCACGACGAAAGTCTTGGCCGCCGACGAGCGACCGGTGCGTGTTGACTCGCACCTCCATTGTTTTGCAGGAAACGACGATCCCCGATTTCCCTATCACCCGCGAGCGCCGTACCGCCCCGACGAGGCCGCCACGCCCGAGCATTTGTTGCGGTGCATGGACGGCGCGGGAGTTGACTTTGCTGTGGTGGTGCATCCCGAACCGTATCAGGATGATCACCGTTATTTGGAGCACTGCCTGCGCGTAGGCGCCGGGCGACTTAAAGGAACGCTGTTGTTGTTCGCCGATCGTCCTGGCTCCGTTGCCATGCTTCCTGACCTTGCCCAGCGGCTGGATGTGGTCGCCGCACGCATTCATGCCTACGCGCCGGAACGATTGCCTCCTTTTGGAACGCCCGAACTACGTGAGTATTGGAAGCGGGCTACCGAGGCGGGGTTGGCGATGCAGTTACATTTCGAGCCGCGGTGGGCGGCGGGATTTGAGCCGCTCATTCGTGAATTTTACGAAACGCGCGTGATCGTCGATCATCTCGGCCGGCCGTTTCAAGGCACACCCGAGGAGCATGCTCGGGTGATTCGCTGGGCGCGGTTCCCTAACGTGGTAATGAAACTATCATCGCTGCCGTTGACCACATCTTACCCGCATCGCGACATCGGCCCGGTCATCAAGCAATTAGTCAACGCCTACGGGGCGGACCGTCTCATCTATGGCGGCGGCTTCAGCGCGCAGGCAACGCCTGAAAGCTACCGCGCCGCCTTTGACCGGGCCGCTTCTTACCTGACCGACCTCTCGGCCAAGGAACAGGCTCAGGTGCTTGGAGGGAATGCAGCGAAGCTCTTTCGCTTTGTTTAACGGTTTGCTGAGAACTTGTCGGGCCGCAGTGTATTCCACAGGGGATGCACAACGTTGTGCTATCGGCTCGCACCATTGGTTTAACCGGTTGGCGAGCCGGTTCGTAAATGCTTCTCCGAGATCTCGCGGTGGAAACGACTACTTGCCGATGTCCTCATTCCAAAGCTCGGGGTTCTTCTCGATGAACTGCCGCATTAGCTCAATGCACCGCTCATCTTGCAGCACTTCGACCGTTACGCCACGGCTGCGAAGCAATTCTTCTTCACCTAAGAAGGTGCGGTTCTCACCGACGACGACTCGCGGAATTCCATACAGCAGGATCGCCCCAGAACACATCGCACAAGGCGAAAGCGTGGTGTAGAGCACGCTGTCGGCGTAGACCGACGCGGGCAGCCGGCCAGCGTTTTCCAGCGCGTCCATTTCGCCGTGCAAGATAGCGCTGCCTCGCTGCACACGACGATTGTGCCCGCGCCCGATGATCTTCCCTTGATGCACCAACACCGACCCGATAGGGATTCCGCCTTCGGACAAACCAGCTTCGGCTTCGGCGATCGCCGCCGTCATGAACGGGTCCATAGAAATCTGAGGGTTGAAGGCAAGAAAGAAGGCCGCGAATCCCAGCGAACGCGGCCTGCGGTGCTCGTGTCGACATGCGCGTTTTCCGCGGCAAGACACTCATTCTCACCGCGTGGATACGTCAATTTCAATAGGTAACCCTAAGGCGGGTTTACACCAGGCCTTGGGCGACCATCGCGTGCGCCACCTTGAGGAAGCCTGCAATGTTGGCGCCGCGGACGAGGTTGCCAGGACAACCGTATTCTTCGGCGGCTTGGGCGCAGGTGGTGTGAATGGAACGCATGATTTGGCGGAGCTTGGCGTCGGTTTCCTCGAAGGTCCACGCCTCGCGAGAGGCGTTTTGCTGCATTTCGAGCGCCGACGTGGCGACACCGCCTGCGTTCGCCGCTTTGCCCGGCCCAAACAATACATCGGCCGACTGGAAGAGTTGCACGGCGCTGGGCGTGCACGGCATGTTAGCGCCTTCGCCCACCGCGCGGACGCCATTCTTGATCAACAGGGCGGCGTCTTTGCTGGTCAACTCGTTTTGCGTCGCCGACGGCATTGCTACGTCGCAGGGCGTTTCCCAGATATTGCCGCCGGGAATATAGCGCGCCGAAGAGCGCAACTCGGCGTATACGCGAATTCGACGCCGCTCGACTTCTTTGATCTGTTTCATTGTGTCGGGGTCGATTCCCGACTCATCGACAATGACGCCGTCTGAATCGCTCATCGCCACCACACGTCCGCCCAGCTCCACCACCTTTTCCAGAGCGTACAAGGCGACGTTGCCCGAGCCGGAAATCACGACACGTTTGCCATCCAAGCTGTCTTTGCGGGTGGCCAGCATCTCCTCCACAAAGTAAGTGCAGCCGTAGCCGGTAGCCTCTTTACGAACTTGGCTGCCGCCATACACCAGGCCTTTGCCCGTCAATACGCCGGCTTCGAACTTGTTGGTCAATCGTTTGTACTGGCCGAAAAGGTAACCAATCTCGCGGCCTCCCACGCCGATATCGCCGGCTGGAACGTCGGTGTGCTCGCCGATAATTCGCCAGAGTTCGGTCATGAACGATTGGCAGAACCGCATGATCTCGCCGTCGGACTTGCCCTTGGGGTCAAAGTCGGAGCCGCCCTTGGCGCCGCCGATCGGCAGGCCCGTTAACGAATTCTTGAAGATCTGCTCAAACCCCAGGAATTTGACAATCCCTAAGTAAACAGATGGGTGAAAGCGGATGCCTCCCTTATACGGGCCAAGTGCACTATTGAACTGAACCCGGAAACCACGATTGATATGAATCTCGCCGCGGTCGTCTTGCCACGGTACGCGGAAGATCAATTGACGCTCGGGCTCGCAAACACGCTCAATGATCTTCGCTTCGGCAAACTCAGGGTGCTTCGCCATGACGGGGCCCAAGGACTCCATCACTTCGCGCACGGCCTGATGGAACTCGGCCTCGCCTGGGTTGCGGCGCACAACTTCTTGATAAATTGCTTCAAACTCTTCAGTAAGAGCCATATCGCGGCATCCTAGGTCGGAAAAGGAAACAGGAAGGTGTGTGTGGGGGGAATACAGTGGTTTAGCACATGCCCTGGCCTAACGAAAGGTCTTGCCCTTAACGGGTGCATTGGGGTCCCATGTTTTGGCGGGGAGCGGTGATCGGGCTTACGTTGGGGCATGCGTGTCGAGCGAGCCTCCTTTTTGAACGTCCGACCCTTGCTGAACGCGAAAAGCTCTGCTCTCCATCGAGCGGGGCGCCTCGGGCGGCCGGTATAGTTGCTTGGGCGTTACGGCGCTGGTAAGACGGTGCGGAAACCTTGGTTTTCCGTGGTTTGTTTTCTGCTAAGGCTCAGTCATTTGGTCGGAGGTCTTCGAACACGTATGGTATCCGCACCCCCCCAACGTGCGCCGCGTTTGGCGCGAATCGCGTCATGGATTGGCTTTTTGTCGATTATCGCTGTCTTAGGGTTTTTGACCGCGTGGGCCCCTTCGGCCAGCGCGGCGACCCCGGACAGGCATGTGGTGATCGTCAGTATAGATGGGTTGGCGGCCTATCTACTGGATGATCCCAAGGCGGTGCTGCCCACCCTGCGCCGACTGGCGCGCGAAGGCGCCGTTGTTGAAGGCGGCATGCGTGTTTCCAACCCGTCGGTCACTTGGCCTAACCATACTTCGCTTGTGACGGGCGTGCGTCCCGAAAAGCATGGTGTCTTGGCGAATGGCGTTCTTGTGCGGCGCGGTCCTGGTGTGCCGGTGACGGTTGATCCCCGTCGTGACCGGCGCGACCTGGTGCGAGTCGGGACGTTGGACGAAGCCGCGCACGCTGCGGGACTGACGACGGGCGATGTGAACTGGCCGTGCACGCGCGGCGCTCAATCGTTGGACGACAGCTTCCCCGATGTTCCCGACGCGGTAATGCATACGACGCCGCGGCTGCGAGAGGAACTGATCGAACTTGGTCTGCTGGCAGACGCAACCGATAAGAGTTTCCTTGCGGGGAGCATTGTCGGGCGGGATTACGTTTGGACCGAAACCGCATGTCATTTGATTCGCAAACGCCAACCGAACCTTCTGTTGGTCCACTTGCTGAACGTCGATGCGACCCACCATGCCGAAGGGGCGCAGTCGCAGGCGGGTTACACCTCCAACGCCTACGCGGACGCTTGCCTGGCAAGGATTGTGGCGGCCATTGAGGAGGCGGGAATTCGCGAGAAAACCACTCTTATTGTCGTTTCCGATCACGGGTTCACCCGGACACCCAAGGCGATTCGGCCCAACGTTTTGTTGCGTCAAAAGGGGCTGCTTAAGACCGGCGCTAATGGCAAGATTGAGGAAGCGCAGGCACACGTCGTTCCTGAGGGCGGCATCGGACTGGTGTACTGCACGACGCCCGGCGACGAAGCGGTGCGGCAACAAGTGAAGGAACTTCTGCAGGGACAGGAAGGCGTGGCCGACGTGCTCTCGCCCGAACAGTTCGCCCAGTATGGGATGCCCCACCCGCGCGAATACGAGCAAGCGCCCGACTTGGTCTTGGTGGCGGCCGATGGCTACGGTGTATCGGGCTCGGCGCAAGGCGACACGTTCGTTTGTCCCAATACCGAGGCCGGCGTATCGTTGGGCGCACACGGATTTATCTCAACGATGGCTAAGATGAACGCGTTGTGCGTTCTTCATGGGGCTGGTATTCGCCAGGGAGTGCGTATTTCGCAGGCGGAAAACATTGACATTGCTCCCACGGCCGCCCGACTTTTGGGACTCGATAACTTCCAAGCGGATGGTCGCGTACTGACCGAAGCGCTGATCCAACCATAGGCGTGGGTTGGAAGAAACGAGGATGCGGAATCGTCGGCCTCAGCCGCTTGATTCGGGGGGAAGCCAGCCCTACGCTGAACAGGAGTGGTTAGGAGCGCCTTGCCGTCGTGGTCCGCATGCTGCAAGACCTGGCTCTCCGACCTTGGAAGCGGCGTCGATGGCGTAGCCCGCGTCCTTGGCGATGAAATTGACAACGCCCTCGCTCGCGGCGCGGGAAGCCGCGTCAGCGAGCGACAACGGGTCATCGGCGCTTGCGGAGCCGCTTATGCCGGCTGCGCAGTCCGAGGAGTTGCGCAGGAGAGGGCGTGTACTGGAATCCTGGACCAGTCGCTCCAACGTAATTCGCCAATGGGGGGCTCCTTGCGGTCAAACCAGCGGCGATAGCGCTGCCCAAGGGTATGGCGTTTGCCGCCTACCACGCCTCACCGTAACCGTGCGGTCCCTCTTCATTTTGACTCGTTGTGATTAACGAATGACCAAAAACATTGAGCGTCAGATTGCTCATTTGAAGGAAATGCTTCTGACGCTAGGCGGCCTGGTGGAGAAAAGCGTCGGCGAGGCGATTCGCGCCATGGAATCGCGGAATGTCGAACTGGCCGAACAGGTGATCAGACAGGATGACGAAATCGACGCCATGGAGGTCAAGATTGAAGAGGAATGCCTGAACACACTCGCGTTGTACAATCCGGTCGCGTCGGACGTGCGGTATGTGGTGGCGGTGCTCACCATCAATAAGGATTTGGAGCGCGTCGGCGATCTGGCGGTGAGTCTTGCCGAAGAAACCAAATTTTTGGCCAACGATCCGCCTATCCAGCAAGCTCCGTTCGAATTGGTGGACGAAGGTCAACAGGTACGACAAATGCTCAAGGATTGTCTTGATGCCCTGGGCCACCGAGATACAACCCTTGCACGCAAGGTATTGCGCGCCGACGACCGCGTGGACCGCATTCACCGCGAGATGTATCGCAAGATCAAAGAGGCGATTCGCCAGAACCCGCTGGAAAGCGGACGGTTTATTGAATTACTGAATACTTCGCGTCACTTGGAACGCATAGCGGATCACGCGGTGAACATTGCCGAAGACGTTATCTACGTGGTGGAGGGGCGGATCGTCCGCCATCGGCCCGAGTCTCGCAGCGAACCGCAATCGGAAGAGTAGACGCAGCGTGCTGTGCTCATAGGACGCAAACGATAAGAATGGAGAGTTGGTAGACTTTGCGGGGCAATGCCCGGCCCGCGGTGTGAGCCACACTTCAGGCGAAGCGGTGAGAAACCTTCCAAAGTGCTGGATGACGGTGGAGACGATGACGGCGGCGTATTGCCGATTGGCCGGAATCATCCTTGGGTTCAGGATGGCAGCGTAAGGCGGTGAACGTCGCAATTCCTTCTTCTTCGGGCGTGCTCCGCCCCATGCTTCGCCTGGCTGTGCCGGTGCTGCTGGAGCAGTTGCTGGTAATGCTTGTCGGCTTTGTGGATACTTGGCTGACCGGCAACTTCCTCGGCTCCGAACACTTGGCGGCAATTGGGCTGGTTTCCTACATCCTCTGGCTCATTCCCTGCATCTTCGGGGCGGTCGCTATTGGCGCGACGGCAATGGTCGCCCGGTTTGTCGGCGCAGGCGACCGGAAAATGGCAATCCGGGTAACGCACCAGTCCTTTGTTCTTGGTGCGGGCGTGGCGACGGCTACCACGCTCTTCTTTGGGGTATTTGGCCACCAGTTCGTCGCTGCGTTGCAACTTCCCGCCGAGGCGGCTCGCCTGGCGTCGTTTTACCTTTGGATTCTCACGCCGATTATTCCGGCGATGATGATTGAGCAGGTGGGCATTGCCTGCTTGCGCGGAGCGGGTGACACCGTAAGCGGCTTTTTTGCGATGACGGCCGTTAATGTTGTGAACGTCACGTTGAGCACCGGGTTAGTTACCGGCTGGGGGCCGTTTCCGCACCTGGGTTGGATGGGACTGGCGGTGGGAACCGCATGCGGTTACTTCGTTGCCGGAGCGTTCATCTTGACGATGCTCATCCGTGGCCGCGCGGGGCTGCGGCTGTCGTGGAAGGGGCTGGCCCCCAACCGCGATTTGATCCGCCGCATTCTTCGGATTGGGCTGCCCGGCGGTGTGGATATGGTCGCCATCGTCACATGCCACCTGTGGTTTTTGTCCATCATTAACAGTCTGGGTGTGCTGGCGGCCGCAGCGCATGGCTTGGGAGTGCGCATCGAGTCGCTGGGCTATCTTCCGGGGACGGCGTTTCAGGTGGCCGCCGCCACACTAGCCGGGCAGTATTTGGGAGCTGGCGATTATCGCCGGGCTACCCGAAGCGTCGTAACGGCCTGTTTCGTTGCCGGAGGAACGATGAGCGGAGCCGGACTGTTGTTCTTTTTTGGCGGTCATTGGCTCACGGAAATATTTCTTGGGCCCGCCTCGGCCGAGACGGCGGTTTTGACAATCCCGCTCTTGAAGATCGTTGCGCTTGCGCAACCTTCGCTGGCGATTACTATGGTGTTGAGCGGGGCTCTGCGCGGCGCCGGCGATACGCGCTGGCCGCTCGTGTTCACGTTCCTGGGATTCTTGGGAGTACGTATCCCCTTGGCGTACATTCTGGCGTGGGACGAAGTGCCCCTTGGGTGGCTCGGTCTTACATTGAATGGCTACGGCCTGGGGGTAATCGGAGCCTGGTACGCCATGATTGCCGACGTCGTCGCCCGTAGCATGTTGGTGCTGGCTCGCTTCTTGCAAGGCGGTTGGAAATCCATCCGCGTCTGAATCACCACAACGAGCGATGCTTTACCGGGGAAGTGA
>CAYWIS010000006.1:11086-25929 GCA_964458385.1 uncultured Pirellulaceae bacterium | reverse complement strand
TGGTGGCTCCCCGGCATAGCGGAGCGCGCCTATGCTCCGCACGGTTGTTGGGGGCGTAAGGAACAACCCTCGCTCCCACAGCCAGGGCGCGGTTCAGAAGCTGGCGACGCAGTGCTGGGCGCGCGATAGGGCGTTGATGACGCCGCTGCGTGTGAGACGGCGAGAAGGCTTACGCAGCGCGGCGGTGGAATGTTGCGGCTTCGCAAACGTGTTGCGTTTCGGCTCGCAGGCCATAGTCGGCGGCCGCAGCAACCTGTAGGAAGAAACGTTCGGGCTGAAGGGCGGCGACTTTGACCCGCAAGACCTCACGTGCTCCGGGGCCCAATAAGGGAACGCGCCAGCGCACGATTCTTCGCGCCGCATCGAACTGCACAGGGCGATCAAAGGCGACCGCCTGGACGCTCGGCGGAATCGCGGCGACCGCCTCGATATTGCTGGCTGGGGCGTCGCCGGGATTAGCGAGCGTCAGCGAAAAGACTTCGGGCGAGTGGACGGCGCAAACGCGCGGACCACCTACTTCGAGCGCCAACATGGGGCGCGCTACGCGCACTTCTGCTTCTGCCTCAACTTCAATGCCGCCCCATGCGGTGGCGACAAACTGCGCATGGAATGTGCCTGGTTCCTGTGCAACCGCCGAAAGGTAAATCTCGCGCGATTGCCCCGGCGCTAAACGCCCAAGGTTCGCGGCGCCGGCGACAGCCAATGGATCATCGGACGTGCGCTGCGACACCGACACATTTTCGGCCGGACCGTCGCCAAGGTTCTCGACGACGACGCGGAACGTTGTGGCGTCGCCCACCACGACCGTTTGCGGTCCGGTTACGGTAAGGGCCAATTCCGGTCGGCAAACCTTGGTTTGTGCTTGGGCCGTGGCGGCAAAGGCAACCTCGGCCTGCAAGTCCATGTATCCCTGCTCGTGCGCCAAGAGTTCAATTTGTACGCTCTGACGCGACTTCGGCGCCATGCGCCCTACATCAAATCGCAGACATTCGCCTTGCCGAGAAGTGGGACGCGGCTGAACCTGCGTGGCTACGGCACCGGCGGGAAGCGTCACCTTAAGCTGCACGTGGTCAACAACGGTTTCGCCCAGGTTGGCGACGATTACGGTATACGCGGCGACTCCCCCAATGTTGATTTCCTCGGGGCCGCGCACTTCGACGGCCACAATGGGCATGGCGGTTCGGCCCAGCGGCGCTTCCGATGGCGTCGATGACATAGTCTCGTCCGAAAGAACGTGCTTGAGCGCAGAATGCATACCGATCGTTTCCTTTCAGGAACGAACTGCTCGACCGCCCTGAACCTCTCCGCTCCGCCGGCGCGGCGGCGCTTCCCCGTTAGAATCGGAGCGTCAGAATCGGAAACTTCAGTAAATCCGGCGCAACCCACCTGTTTTAGCGGATCGGAAGATTAGAAACGTTAAACGAGGTCGTCAAGAGCGGTTGGTTCACCGCGCTCGGCTGGCTTCTACACACTGCCGCATGATTTCCGCCATAAGAGGGTGAAGCCCGACCGGCTCTGTAATTCGATAGGGGATGCCTGGATGACGCTGAGCCGCAGCAGCCGTGAGAGCGGGAATATCGTCGGTCCAGTGCTTTCCCGGCAAGAGAAAGAATGGATGGACAATCACCAGTTGAGCCCCCCGGGCCACGCAGCGATCAAACGCCACGGCAAGCGAGGGCTCGGCTAACTCCATGTGAGCCGGCTCCACGATCGCGTAGCCGGTGTGTTGCCGGAAACGTTCAACCACGTCCAGCAGGGCTGCGTTGCTTTCGGCTCGGCGCGAGCCGTGATCAACAATGACGACGCCGATCTTGTCTAAGGGAGGGAGTAAAGACAAACGGGGGCAAGCGGTTCAAGGTTCCAAAATCGCAGTTACCGAGCAGCTCATTATACCGCTTCGGCCGGCGAAAACGGAGCTTTGATCCGCTTGCCCCCGGTAAGTGGTGCAATCACTTAGTCGTTCCAGCCTTGCGCGAAGACCCCGTCCACTGCATCCTCGTAGCTGGCTTCGCCTTCGGCAAATAATGCTGCGGCTCCGGTGAACGCCGAGGGGAGGCCTTCAAACCGCAATACCACACCATCGCCAAGTCGACCCATCAACCGCACGCGCGGGTCGGAAGCAATATTGATATTGTTCAGCGTGAAGACCTGGCCGTCGGCGCGCGTGACGCGGATTGTCGCCAGGGTTCCATCGGCGCTTACGGAGGCCTCGGCCTTGGTGAAGCCGCCCCAGCCATCCAAGAATGAGAACCAATGTTCCTGCCCTAAGGCGTTCCCCACATCGGTGGCGACCTGGAACCCGTTGGGATCCGCCTGCCCGAAGAAGTCTTGGAAGCTGACAAACTCAGCCCGTAGGCCGCGCTCGCCGAAGTCGACACGCAGCGGAGTTCCGGTCACGTTCAGCGTGATGCTGTCGGCCGCGAACACCTGGCCGTTCACGGAGTCCCAACCGTCGATCATAAACGCCGGTTGCTCGGCGGTGATTGTGTATTGGCCAGGGGGCACAACGGCGAACGCGTAGGCGCCGCGGTGGTCGGTTCGCGTCGTTTGAACTTCACCCGTCGCGTTGTTGCGCAGAGTGATCAACACGCCGCCCAGACGCCGCTCATCCGGCTCCATGGCGCGGGTTGCATCTTCATCGGTGTAGACGAAGCCGCTAATGGGCGCCGCGGGCGTGCCAATGCGGATGGTGACCGTCGCGGTCTGGCCATTCACCGTATACGTGAAGGTATCAGTGTACGCCTGATTGGCGAGCGGCGTGTACGTGAACGAGCCGTTGGCGTTCAACGTGATCCGAGCGCCCGACGGAAGTTGGAAGTTCGGAACGCCGACCGCCGCCGTGTTGCCGTTGATCGCGGTGACCTGCGCACCGGCGGGTACAGCGTCGTTCGCCAATACGTTGCCGGTGACGACCTGATTCACATTCCCTGTGAAGGTGTCGTTCAGCACGTTGCCGGTCACGGTGATCGTAACCGTCGCCGTGTTGGACGGCATGCCGCCATCGGTGGCCTGGTACGTGAAGGTGTCGACGCCAACGAAGCCCGGATTCGGCGTGTAGGTAAAGGTGCCGTCCGGGTTAAGGGTTAGCGTGCCGTTGGTTACATTCTGAACGAGCAACGCCTGAATGGTGTTGTCGTTGCCGGGATCAATGTCATTCCCCAGCACACCTTCTTGCCGAGTGGTGACCGAGAGGGTCGTGCCGCCGGGGACCGTGTAGGAGTCGTTGACGGCCGTGGGAGTTTGCGCACCCGGGTTAACGATGATGACTGTCTCGGTGTCGAACCGAATGTCGCCTGGCGTCAGGATCGTGGGGGGATCGAATAGCTGGATCTCGTTCCCAGGTTGATCGGCTGGATTAACCGAGATTTCAGCTGTGCCAAACTGTTGCGGCTGGAGGGTAACGCTGAACAACAAATGCGGGCCAGCGCCTTGCGGACCGCCAAAGATATCAGTCTGAGACGAACCGACCTCGTCGATGAGACCATCGACCGACGTATCGCCGGGGCGACGGAAATCGGGGTGGTTATACGTTGGGCCAAAGGTGACCGGTCCCACCAGATCCAGCAACGACGCCGAGTACACAAAGTCGACAAACGCCGCGAAGATGCCCAAGCCCAAGTCGGCTTCAGGATCGTCCATCCGCAGGTCGGTAATGTAGACCTCGGCGCGGAACGGCTGATTGAGATTGACCGTGGGGTTGGGGCCCAACGGATTGCCGTTCAAATCCGTCAGGACGATATCGACCTCCACCAACTGATCCACGCGTTCGACGTTGATCGTGACGGTCGCCGTCGAGGTGGCCTGACCGTCGCTCACCGTATAGGCGAAGGTGTCAAGGCCGGTGAAGTCGGTGTTGGGGGTGTAGCTGAACGAACCATCGGCGTTGAGGGTAACCGTGCCGTTGGCGGTGGCCGTGGGGATGCCCACATTCGCCGTTGAGCCATTGACTTGGACGACCGTCAACACGTCGTCGTTGCCCGGTAAGTTATCGGTGTTGTCCGGATCGACGTCGTTCGTTAGCACGCCCGGAGCAGGAACCGTCAACGTGGCGTTCTGGTTTGTCGTGTATTGATCGGGGGTAGCGACAGGAGCGTCGTTGATCTCGTTGACGATGATCGTTACGGCCGCCGTGTCGCGAACGCCATTGGCGTCTTCGACCGTGTACGTAAAGGTTTCGATGCCAAAGAAATTCTGGGCGGGGGCGTAGTTCAGGCTGACGCCTACATTCTGGGCGTTGCGGTTGATCGTTACGACCGAACCGCTTGGCAGCGTGATGGAATTCTGGTTGTTGGGCCCCAAGCCGACGATTCCCACCAGCGGTGTGGGAGCATTGATCGGCGTATCGTTCGCCAAGACATCCAACGTGGCGTTGGATAGATCCGGATTGGCGCCGGGCGTGAGGTCCTCGTTCCGGGTGAACGAGTCGGCCACCGCGCCTCGCGGGGCGACAATATTGAGCGTCGCCATGCCGTAATCAACGGCGCTTGTCGGCAACGGATCGAGTTGACCTGGCTCAAGGAATACGATTTGATTTTCCGGTCGGTCCGCTGGATTGCCTTGCAACGTGAGCGCACCGGTTGATGTGGCTTGGAACGTAGCCGCAAAGAACAGGAACGGACCGGGGCCGAGCGGTTCGGGCAAGCCCGAGCCGGGATCTTCAAACGCCGTTTGGGCCGCACTGGCTTCGTCGATCAAGCCCATGCCCCCGGATTCCACAAACTGGTCGATGTTGACGAGGGCCAAGTACTCCTCGCCAAACTCGACGGCTCGGTTAAAACCGTGAGGATTCGTCGCCGGGTTGACCGGCTGCAACATGGCGAGGTTGGAGTTGTACGTTACATCAAGCGCCGCCGCCGCTACGCCGCGTTCATCGGGCGGGCCGGGCATAAAGTCGGCCCGCAGGTCTTCCACAAAGACCTGTACCGTGAACTGTTCGCCTTGCTCGACCTCGGTGATGGGATTCCCGCTTGCGGGGTCAACAAACACGTAGCTAAAGCGGACAAAGATATCGCCCGGCGCCGGTTCGACAAAGACTTCGACTATGGCCGTATCGAATTGGCGAGCGGGGTTGGCTTCGCCTTCATCGCGAATCTCGTAAATGAAGCGATCGCGACCGAAAAAATCGGGGGCGGGCGTATAAGCCACGACCATGTTGGCGCCCGATCCTTGAATGGTCACGGTTCCGCCAAACTCGGTGCTGCTGGTGGCGCCCTGCAGACCGCCTTGAATTGTACCTACGCGCGTGATGGTTAAGTCCCCTGCGCCCGCGTCGTTGGCCAAAACGGGCAGCAGGTTGCCCGAGCTGTTCGAAAGGACCGTGAAGGGATCGTTGGGGTTGCTGGGGTCAAACATGTCGGGACGCGCCATGGCTTCGCCTTCGCCGCGAAGCTCATAGATTACGGCCAACACGTCCACCAGCGACAGGAAATCGTCGCCGTTCACGTCGACCGCCATGGTCGACCCGCCGTGCTCGCTTTCGCCCTGAAGCGCCGGGGTGTTCAATGGCCGGGCGCCGCCGTCTCGCAGCGCGCTGACCACGCCCCACAAGTCCACAATGTTGGCCGTGCCGTCGCGATTAACGTCAGGCGGATAGTAGGCGTTATGGAAATCGCCGGCCAATAAACGGCGGTCTTCCAGTTGCTCGCTCCCGAGTCGACGCGTGATGCGCAGGGGCCGCGCCGCACGGCGTCCGTTGCATCCGCCCCGGTTTGCCCCGCCACGTAGTTTTGAGATGGATCGCTTCATCGTTTGCGAATTAGGAAAGTACCGGTGCTGCGACGAGAGACTACCGCCCCCCGCCGTCGCAGTGAATGACTGTCGCCGCTCTCCGAGGAACCGGAGCAAACCCCCGTGCGACGATCTCCCCAACCCCTTAACATCGATACATTACTTGTGGCGATAAACGCCAGGCGGCGTTTATCTCAACGTTTTCCCGCGGGTCCGCCAAAGCGTGATCCGCATGCGCCGCCTTTCGGCGATCAAGCCGCCGAAAGGCCTGCCCTTTTTGCGCTTAGACCCCTTGGGCAAAGATAGCATCGACGGCGCGGGCGTAGTCGTCCGCTTCGCCTTCAGGCGCCGGCGTGAACTGGTAGTCCGCCGGTGAACCGCCGAAGCGGATTAACTTCGCGCCGGTCCGGATGTCTTGCCCCGCCATGACGACCAGGGCGCCACTGCTATTGGTCGTCGAGACGGGAATTACCCGGCTGATCACGTGCAGACCGTCCGACGTACGAGTCGCATGGACTCGGGCTTGCGTGCCATTATTAAGCAACTCGACGGTCACGTCGGTATAACCATCCCAGCCCGTCAGCGGTGCGCCGCTGAACGCCAATTGGCCATTGCCATTGAAGGCCGCAAAGCCGGTGGATGAGTATTGTCCGGTCTGGAGGACGATGTCGCCCAGCGAAAGGAATCGCGGATCCAGCCCGCGAACCGTAAAGTTGTTGTTAATCGAGGCCACATCGCCCACCTCGGGGATAATCACCCGGATGGTGTTCTCGGATAACACCGACGACGAATAACCAACCGGAGGCGCGGCGTTGCCAGCGGCATTTGTGTCGTCAGCGTTGGACGCCACTTCGGGGCCATCCACCATGAACGGCAGCGGAGCGACGGTCACTCGGTAGCCATTGGCGTCGCTCGGCGGCAGATTGCTGAACACGTACCGGCCGTTTTCGTCGGTTTGGGTCGTCCGGGTGATCGTCGTGCCGTTTTGGTCCACACCCGTCAAGGTGACCGTTACGCCGGCAAATGGCGTATCGAAGGTGTCCCGCACCGCGTCGTTATCTTTGTCCAGGTAGACAAAGCCAGAAATCGTACTGGGGATGAACGACACCACGTGCACCGTAACTTCGGCGGTGTCGGTTCCACCGTTGCCGTCGCTGATCGTGTAGGTGAACGTTTCCGTTCCATCGAAGCCCGGCGCGTTGCGATACAGGAGGGTGCGGCCATCGGGGGCGATCTGCACTTCACCGCCGGCCGAGCCCTGCGTTACTGCAACAATGGTCAGCGTGTCGCTGGCGTCAATGTCGAAGTCGGGGGTCACGTGATTCAGCACGTCCAACGTCTGGAAATTGACGTTGTCTTGATCCAGCGTGAACTCATCGTCAATGGCGACGGGATTGTCATTCTCCCCGGCGACATTCAGGGTGACCGTTCCCGTTTGCGGTTGGCCAGAAGCATCCTGCACGGTGTACTCGAAACGGTCGATGCCGGTTTCACCTATTGCGAGAGCTTGGAGTGTGGCGGAGCCGGTCGGGTCGTAGGTGAACTGCCCATTGGCGAGGATCGTGACCGTGGCGCCGGCGGTCGTCTGGAACGTGCCCGGAGCAAACGTGAGGGTCGCTGTTTCTCCTGCATCGGGATCCGTTGCGAACGGCGCGCCGCGGAGATTGCCGGTCAACACTTGGTCTTCGTTCGCATTGAGCGTAGCGCTGCCTGCGATGGGTTGATCGTTCACGCCGACGACGGTCAGGTTGTATCGCGCGGTTTGCGGCGGGTTCACCCCGTCGGTAATCATGAACTCGAAGGAGTCGGCCAGGGTCTCGCCTTCCTTCAGGGCCAGGATGGTCTGGGAGTCAGTCGGATCGTAGGTAAAGCTGCCGTCGGGGTTGATAATGACCCGGGCGCCTTGATCCGTGACAATGTTGTTATTGGGAACCGCCGTAGGTTGCGTGCCATCGGGATCGCTCGAATTTTCCAACACGCCCGGCGCGGGGATATTCGACGGACCGTCGGCCACGATCGGTTGTTCACGCGTCACATCGCCGGCGATCGGAGGATCGTTGTCCACGTTGACGACATTGATTGTCACCGTCGTGGTCGAGGTGCGCTGGCTTTCGGGGTCGTCGTCGTCGATCGTGTAGGTGAAGGTGTCAACGCCAGCAAAGTCGGGATGCGGCGGCGTGTAGAGGATTACCAAGTTCCGGAAGTCGGTCTGCGACGGGTCGAAGGTAATCGTGCCGCCCTGGTTCGTGGTAAACGTTCCATTGGCGACGGGCATGCCTTGAATCTCAATCAACCGCACGCTTGCCTCGTCGCCGGTTTCATCGTTGGCCGTGATTCCTGGCGGCGTGGCGTTGATGTTGACGTCTACACTTCCTTCATCGACGCTTACGGTGTCGGGACGCGCCCGAAGCGGTTGACCGATCACGCTGATGGTCACCGTGGCGGTGTCGCTGAGGCCGCCAGCGTCCGTTGCGCGGTAGGTGAAGGTGACGTCGCCTTCAAATCCCGGAGCGGGTGTAAAGGTAAAGGTACCGTTGGGATTCAAGGTAAGTGTCCCGCTGGAGGCCGGCGGGGGAGTGACCAGCGTCGCGGTCAGAGTGGCGGTTTCGCCGGTATCGGGATCTGTGTCATTCCCCAGCACGCCCGCCGCACGCGTATTCACAACCAGGGCTTCGTCGGCAGCGGTTTCGTAGGAGTCGTCAACCGCGGTAGGCGCGTCGTTCACGCCCGTCACCGTTACGGTCACCGTAGCGGTGTCCGTACGGCTGACGCCCATGATCGGCTGGTCAGAAATCGTGTAGGTGAAGGTGTCGTTGGCCGTTTGGCCAGCCGCCAGTGCACGGAACTGGTCCGATCCACGAGGATCGTACGTAAAGCTGCCATTGGCGGATACGTTGACCTTGGCGCCCGAGGGAAGGGTGATCTCGGTCCCAACGGCGTCCATTCCTTCGACCGCCGTAACCACAATGCTGTCGGCGGGCGGAGTGGTGGGATCTTGATCTGGGTTGATATCGGGATCGGAGTCGTTCTGAAGCAGGCCGCCGGCTCCCTTGGTAGTTTCGACAATTGATATGGCGGGGTTGGTTCCGCCCGTCAGTCCCGAGGTGTCGGCGGTCAGAAGCGCCACGTCTTGCCCGGCCAACTGTCCTTGGAACGTAATCGTTGCCGTGCCGCCCGGCAGACGCCCCAAGCCGCCCGAAATGGTCACGTTGACGTTTCCGGCGCCAATGGTGCTCAACGACTCCAGCGCAGTACGCAACGCCGCGGCATTCGCATTGAAGGGAATCGGAGCGGTCGTCTGGCCGCCAAAGCTGAGGGTAAACGTGCCGCCCGTGGGAGAGCCGCTAACCGTTAAGGTTTGGACCTCGTTCGCGACGGTACGGGTAAGGACGGCATTCGCAGCCACGGTGAAGGGACCGTCGTTCACCGCATTGGGCGCGTCGGGCGTATTCGTTACGCGGACCGTTACTTGGCCTTCGTCCGTTCGACCATCGGAGTACCGGATCGTGTAGGTAAAGGTGTCGGTCCCGGCGAAGTTATCCTCAGGCGTGTACAAAACTTGGCCGTTAGCAATTACCGCCGTACCGTGCTGAGGCGTGCCTACCGCCAATAACGTGGGAGCGCCAGGCACATTGGTAATCTCGATCGTATCGGTTCCAAACGTAATGTCGGATTCGGCTACGCCTTGGCCATTGCGGTTCTCGCCGGCGGCCGACTCGACAAACACCAGAACCGCTTGTCCCGTGGCGGTTACGAACGTCGTGGTGATCGATTGCTGCCCTTGGGCCGAGGTGTCGTTGCCAAGGACATCAATGGAGAGCGGAGTCTCTTCAGCCGTGGTAACAAAATCATCCACGGCGCCTACCTGGAAGGGAATCGTCGCAAAGATGAACGGGTCGGGCCCTGGCGGTTGTTGGAGGTTGGCCAAGGGGCTGTTGATGCGGATCTCGCCTTCGGTCAACCCGGCGCCGGGGTTCACACGCTGATCGAGCACCGCCAAGTCGGTATTGGCGTAGGTTTCGCCGAAGAAAACGGCCGCCTGCTCTGCCGAGAGGAAGTCGGGCAACGGGATGCCCGATAACGCGGGGTTGTACTGCAAGTCGGTGACTGCCGCGAATACGCCGCGATCTTCCAGTGAGTTATTGGGATTGGGATCGTCCGGCCGAAGATCCTGAATGACAACAATGACGTTAAACGAATCGCCAATGGTGACTGGCCCCGTCCGGTCGATTTCCGGAGTCAGACCCACTACCATTCCATTTTCGCTCTCGGCCCGCAGATATTGCACTACGCCCAAGAGGTCGGCATGGGAAAGAAAGTTATCGCCCGTTACGTCGACGTACACCCGCTGTGTGGCGCTCTCGTCTTCACCTTCGCCCGACGCGCTCAAGAGATCTTGCAGGTTGGTGGGGCCGTACGTCCGCAGCGCCTTGACCACTTCCAACAGGTCGCTGGGCGAGCGAACCATATCGGGGATCACGTCGCCAGGCTGACTATGGTTGTGAAACGGCGCTACGTTATTGAAGGCACGCTGTTGGCTAACCCACAGGTACGCTTCCTGCACCGATGTAAAGGCGGGAACGTCAACACCGACGTCACCAGCGAGCAGCGCCCGTTCTTCCAGCCGCTCCGACGCCAAGCGGAGACGCTGTTCGCGACGCACGCTAGCGGCTCGTGCGGGGGTGCGGCGGCCAAGAAGCGAAAAGCGGCTCTGAGGTTTGCGGCGTACCTTCTTCATGTTCGTTTACAAAGGGACGTAAGGGCGGGATAAAGTGGTCGCTGACCGGAAAACCGAGCCTCGCGGAGCGCGCCGTGCGAACCACAAAGATGGAGAAGGAAAAACGGATACACATTAAGAAGCCTCAGATCACGAAAAGTTCCCCCGGCACGGAACAATTTCTCGCGCAGCAAAGGCTTCTGCCCTTTCTAGGCAAACTCTAGGCTAATTACGGTTTTCGCACTTTCAAGTCGCGGAACTTGACGTTGTCTGCGCAGCCTATCTTACCTAGACTAACAACTAGAATCCGAACTGGGAAGAAAAACTCGGGGTAGGGGAAATTCTTTCGCGGGAAAATTAGCCGTTTATGGGGAAGATTCCGTTCCTGACGTGCGGGGCCTGGAGCAGGGGAACTTCGGATTTTTTGAAATCTTCCGGGGAACGAATGGCGCTGGCTGGCGTCGAATACTCTACACGGCGGTCTTGGGCCGCCAACGGAAGATTCCGTGCCCGGTCCGCATTTCGGCGACCGCCGACATGGCCCGGTAGCGGTGATTTTCATCGCTACGTCGGCGGTCGCTGAAATGCGGAACCGCACCTCCTCACTAGCTTGGAGGGTAGTCAATTGGAGGTCGCGGATTACGATAAAGCTATTGACAATCGGGCTGTTCCCACCGGCAATGTGAGCGGCGCCACCGGCACATTTTCTCCACTCCTTTTCTTCTGAACTCTTGCGGTGGTTTCTCCGGCAATCGTCGATGAACATCGCTTGGGAGCGGTTGAGGGCTTCCGAAATAACGTTTGTAAGCTTAATCCCGATTACCGGCCGAGATGGGTTCCTTGCGACATCACCAATCGACCAAGAAGTGCGCCGCCCGCCCCCGCCGCAAACTACAGATCGAGGCGTTGGAATCACGCTGTGTTCTGACGGCGCCTCCCTGGGGGGCTACGCCAGAGGACCTGGGCGATTTCCTCTTAGGCGACGTCCATGTGAACGTTGTGTTTCTCGAATCCGACGGCCGGATCGATCCCAGCACCGAGAACTGGACCGCGCAGCAGATCGCCGAGGTCAAGCAAAAGGTGGTCGAGGGGGTTACTTGGTGGAAAGACCTGCTTGAGGCCCAGAACTCGGTCCACGAACTCAACTTCCACTTTGATTTTGAGTACGCGGATAATCCCTTCCCCACCGCCTACGAGCCGATTTCGCGCGTTTCCCAAGATTTTCGCCTCTGGGTTGGCGAGTTCCTGGATCATGTGGGGTTTGGCGACCTCGAAGGCGATTTGGGCATTAGCAAGGGCATCCTTGCGTACAACCATGCCCAGCGACTCAAATCGGGATCCGATTGGGCCTTTACGATCTTTGTTGTCAATTCCGCAAACGATGTCGATGATCGGTTTGCCGTTGGTTCCGACTTTTCGCAGGCCTTTGCGTTTGCCGGCGGCCGGTTTCTGATCAGTCCCTCGGGGCGCCCCGCAAGCACTTATGCCCACGAAATGGGGCATATGTTCTATGCCTTGGATGAGCACGGCAGCGCGTCCTACACCGCGCGGCGCGGCTACTATAATACCCAGAACCTCAACGCCCGGTCGGGTCACCCGGACCCCGATAGCCGTGTGGTGAGCATCATGGACAGCCACGAGGCGGCGTTTCCCATTTACGCCATCTCCCAGAGTGCGGCCGAGATGGTGGGCTGGCGTGACTCCGACGGGGATGGCATCTTCGACGTCCTTGATGTGCCGTTGTCGCTTGTGGGCGCCGGCGGAATCGATCCGTCAACGGGCCTTTACCGCTTTGTCGGGCGGGCGGAAGTCGGCGTCTTGCCGAACCAGAATCAAAGCAGTCATCGAAGCGATATCACCATCAACCAGGTGAGCCGAATTCAGTACCGCATTGACGGCGGCGCCTGGATCGATGCGGTGGAGCCGCATGCTTATCAGGTCGACCTTGATTTCTCCTTTCCGGTTCCTCCGGGGAGTCATTTGATCGAGATTCGGGCCATTGACGACGCCACCAATGAGCCTGGCGAAACGGGCGTCATCTCCAATATTTTTCAAGGAACCACGACGGCGCCATCGGCGGTGACACAACCGGGGATCAATGGTTTCCTTTTTGAAGATCTCGATGGCGACGGAGTGCGGGATTTGAACGAAGGCCCGTTGGCTGGCTGGACGGTGGAAGTGCGCGGCCCCAACGGTGAGCGACTCAATTGGGTGCAACGCATTGATCTTAGTCAGGTCGGCGATGAACAAGACGTTAACCACGCCGATCCCGGGGTGATTCTGACCGCGGGGCCGCTCAATGCTCTAACCAACTTTTCGTTTCCCACGCCCGTCCGGGCGCGCACTTCCGCGGTGACGGGCGCCAAAGTCTTTGCGCATCAGCCCACAGGAACCAATACCTGGACGACGGAGTGGCGAGGAACGCAGCAAGCTTTGGCGATGGAGTTTGTCGACCCGGTGACGACCATCAGCATCGACGTGGTCGCAAACAACGATAACGATTACGGCCGCCTGGAAATTTACGATGCGAACCGACAACTGATTGAGCGGGTGACCACGGGGCCGTTGGCCCGCGGCGAGGTTGCAACGCTTACGCTAGGTCGTCCGCAAGCAGATATTAAATACGCCGTGGTGATGGATCACGCCGGCACGGGCGTCGAGTTGACGAACCTGCGTTTTGGACCGTCAACAACGACCGTTACCGACGCCTTGGGCGCTTGGACGGTTCCCTACCTTGATCAAGGAGACTTCACCGTCCAAGTAACGCCTCGGGCGGGGTGGACCGTGACCACGCCCGACGGTGCGACGCAATCGGTAACGCTTGCGTCGGGCGCGACGGTGGAGAACGTAACATTCGGGCTCCAGCGGATCGAATCTCCTTGGCAGAATAAAGTAAATCCCCTTGATGTTGACGGCGATGGCCTCGTTGCGATTGGCGATCTGCTGAAGATTGTTCAATATCTGCGGGACCACGGGGCGGGGGTGATCGAGGGCGAGCCGGAACCCGGTGACGCCAAGATTGATGTCGATGGTGATTTGGTGGCTGGTCCTGCCGACATGTTGGCGGTCGTCACGGCCTTGCGGGCCCAGATTCAGCAGCAAGCGGCCGGCGAAGGGGAAACCACCGTCGATTGGCAGGCTCCAAGCACCCTTACCCTTTCTATCAACGCCTCATCGTTGCCCGAGTCGGAGTTAACGCCGGAAGCGATGTACTACGCGCCGTTTGTGACGCACACCTGGTTAACGTCCGAAGCGGCGGAGAAGCCGCAAGGGCCGTCTCTGCCCGAACGGTCACACGCGGCGCCGATACCGCAATTCATTCCGGCTCAGCGTGACGTGCATGCAAGAGTGAACGCCGTGCTGGCAAAGCTCCGGTGGAGCAAGATTGTTGATGAGACGTTGGAAGCAGCGATTGAAGACATTGCGATGGGCCGAGCCTCGCAAGATCTCGCGTGACGCCACGCTTGCTTCTCTACGGGGCGGTATCTTGGGCGCGAGGGCGACGGCGCGGCGGAGCTTACAAGCTTAGTTCCTCTTCCGAACCGTCCTCCGACTCGGTCGTGCTAGAGGTTTCAATCACGACCTCTTCTTCTTCGACGTACCACGCCAAGCGGCCGATCAGGCGACTCGAAAGCAACAGCGCGGCAGAGCCAAGAATCCCGATCACGAGCGCTGCGACAATGCTTTCCGGCCCGAAAATCCACACCGCCGCGGCGCTACCCACGACGGCTACGCCCACGACGAGAGCAATCATTGCATAACAGGCGATCCATGCCGAGAAAGCTGCCGGAATACTTTTGAGCACCCCCGCCGTGAGCACCGAGAAGGGGGACGACCCGTCCAGCTGTGATAGCAAGATCACCGGAAAGAGCAGCACGCCGCTCAACCCGGCGCATGCGGCGGTGATTGCCCAGCGTTCCGGTCCCGAGGCGTCAATAAACGACGCCACAAGGAAGCCAGGCAAGGCTGCGAAGGCCACTGCGTTAAAGACGTAAAACGCTTGTCCGGCCCAGTCCAGAAATACGTAATCTGGCCAGCTAAGGACTTCCTCGTTCCCTGCGGCGGTGTCGTTCACAATTGCAAGCGAGGTAACCGAACCGAGCATTCCCACGACGAGCAGACCTGCGCCCGCCATAACGCCGAAAATGAGGCTTTGAAAGAGCGCTGGGCCGCCTTCGATTCCGCGCGCGATGGCATTCGCAGCCAGGAAATAGACAATGGCCAAGCCCGCCGCAAGGCCCAACCAACGGATACGCGTGCTGGCGTAGAGCAAAAATCCAAAAATGCCCGTTACGAACGGGTGATCGGGTAATTCGCGGGGAGTGTTCCAGTCTGGCAGGGCCGCCGCTAGACGTTCTTCCAGCGAAGGCCGCGGTTTGGGCTCTGGAACGCTCCAGGG
>CAYWIS010000006.1:0-11076 GCA_964458385.1 uncultured Pirellulaceae bacterium | reverse complement strand
CTCCAGGGGTCTTCGATCTCTGACGCGGAACGAGACTCTGTGCGCTCGGAACGCGGCGGCCGTTTGCTGGATTTTGGCGAGGCGCCGGTTGAGGATCTCCGCTTAGCCGACGGTGCGGCAAAGGCGTCGGACACGCGCGGACGCTCCTCAGCATGACTCAGCCGATATTCATCGTCCGACAATCGGTTCAGCGAAGACGCGTCGGAGGGTGCAAGAGGCTCCGCGGTAGGGAAGGTAGCCTTGGGCCGCTCGAATTCATCGTCGGCCAGTTGGTACTCGTCGTCCCCCGTATCCTCAAGCACCAGCGATCGAGGTTCGGCGGCAGGGGCCGGTTTCTTGTGCTTTTCACCCCCCACGGTTACCGGTGAAAAACATTGGGGGCACATAATCACGTGCCCTAGCTCCTCTTCCGATGCCCGCATCATCGTTTGGCACACGGGGCAGGCAAACGAAATGACCTTGCTGCGCACGACATTCAAGTTGGCAGCCGGCGGCGTCTTGGAATCGGTGCGAGGCTTCTCCGATTTACCGTTGTCGTTAGACCGAGAGGGCTTCCCGCGCGTTGGCTTCTTGCCTGCCGCCATATCGGCGAGGGAAGGGAGAACGAACACGGCAGGGCATTCCGTACAGCGGACTTCCGTGCCGGCCTGCGCAGGGAGAACCTTCTGCGAAGCTCCGCATTCAGGGCAGGGATATCGAAGATAATAGCCGCGTGGATTCGCCACGAGTCATACGCCCTTAGCACAAATGGACGCCGCGGGTTGCTCGATGTACCTAGAACCCCGGCTGACGTGGGAAAGATCGCCGATCCCTCCGTTGCCCGCCCAGGACTACCTATTTATCAATTTAGATGGTTCCACCCTTGCCTGGGAGTGGGTGTTTGCAAGAAGAGGGAGTGTTCCGCCATTTCCAAGTGGATAGTTTACCCGAATTATCGTCTCGGCGGCAAATGTTAGGGCCCATGAGGCGAGCTAACGGTGTTGCGATCGCTGGCAAAGCAGCCAAGGCTTGCGAAAACGCCAACCTATTTACGAGTTTAGCTCCCGGAAGCGAAAGAGCCAGTCGGCTGATGGCTGTTGCGCCGGCTGTACTTCGGAGGTGATGAACTTGCCAGATTATTCGGCCGACGGGCAGAACGAGAGGCAGTTGCAGCACGTGCTTGAGGAATCTCGGCGGGCGAACGCCGGTGGCGTTACCGCACCAGGGCAGGAATCCCATTGGAGTAAGACGCCGTAGGGTCGCCCACGGGAGGATAGGCGGCCGTCGCTTCTGGCGAGTTGTACGCGGCGGGCGCATGGACGTTGCGCTGGGAAGCCACGCGTAATTCGCGCAAGTGCTCGCGCAGGATCCTCTGTACCTCAAGGACGGCCAAGGGATGGTTATGGACGTTGCTGTGATCGGCTGGCACCGAGACTTCTGACTCGGCGTAAGGCACCCGAGCGCTGGCGACCGACACCACACCATCGCCCACGCCTGAGAGTCGCCCCCAGAAGGACTCCTGCGGTACCTCGCCGATGATGTTGTGATACCGAACCCATGGTGCGCGACGCGCCTGATGCATAGCCGGGAAGATGGGCGAGTCGGGCGCTAGGGAGTCGATGCTGGTGGTGGTGGTTAAGAGCCGGGTGTCGCGGAAGAATCCGGGGTTTTCGCGAACCACCGCCTGTGTGGTTTTCACCAGTATTTGCGGCAGCGTGATTAGCTTGCGCCCCAGGTAGCGTGTGTAGTCGTTGGCGAAATCGCTTCCGCGGTAGGGGGTGGCGATGGTAATCACACGCGCCACCGAGCGGTTCGGAGTAAAGAAAAGCGTGGCTTGCAGTTGCCGTCGCGTTTCTTCATCTGCCTTAAGTTCCGAAAACGGCTTATCGGCCACCACGCGCCAGAAGTCATCGCCGCTATCGAGGGTTTGCATGGTGGAGACTAAGCCTCCCATGCTATGCCCCACGAGCACCATCTGGTCCAGCGCAACCGCCGTGTGCTGGGGATCGAGGATCTGCCGCGCAAGCTCCAGTTCAGCTCGCATTTGCGCGGCGCTCACCCAGAACGGTTGCCCGGTGGGATATAGGAAAAACCAGAACTGATAATTGGCGCGTATCTCAGGCACGCTCCGCAGATCGTTAAACATTTCCATCCACGTAACGGGGCTGGACCATAGGCCATGCACCATCACAACGGGAATTCGCTGCGGATCGTAGGGTTCGAGCATGTACAGGCCTTTGAACTCTTGCCCGGCATTGGCATCGAGCAGGCCGTACGAGCCGAGGAAGTTACTGCGCAGCAGCGGATCGTTTAAGTAATATGCCAGCGGCGTGCTAATATCGCTTTCGAGCGGCGCCAAGCGATCGCCCACCTGCACATCGGTGGCTTGCAGCGGATCACGCAGCTCCAATTCGCAGCGATGAACGCCATCTCCTTCGGTCGGCGGGTAAACACGCAAGAACGCCGTAACGGGGAAAGTCAATCCAGGCGGGTAGAACCGCTCGGCAGGGTCAGACGTTGAACGTTTCTTGCGAATGGCAATAAGCGGCACGCCTAGACCATAGGTGTGATGGCGGTTCGTTAGCCCGGTTACTTCATAATCCGAGACGAACTCGAACCGATCGAACTCCTCGTCGCGCCATTTGCCTTTGCAGGTGATATCGACCTCGAACGAGTGGCTGGCGGTTTCAACCGTCACGCGCCGGCCAGGCAGCAGCTTTCCATTGGCCTTAACGATCCGCATGGCGCTTTCCAGCGAGTTGTTATACAGATCGCAGGCGCGGCGGAAGTTGGGGTCATACGGATTCCGAAACCGGTCAAATTGGGGATCGAACAGGTAGAAGTACGCATGGGCGACGGATGCGCCGTAGAGGTCCAGGGCGAGTGGCTTGTTCCCTTTGGCGTCCTCTTTCTTCGCGTAGATGTAGGCGAGTTCGGCGTAAGCGTAGATGTTTTCGCTATCTGGCTCTTCGGCCATGATCTTTTGCAGTTCGCCAAGCACTTGCTGCGGGTCGCTATCTTGAGCGTCGTGCAGGTCGTACCGCCGTAAGAGTTGCTCAACACGCGGCGTGGGACGCGGCCCTTTGCGAGAAACGAGGTTGAGCGTGTTTTCTAGCGGGTTGCGCGGTGTCTTGCGGACCGTAACCGTCTCGGACGACGTCAAGTCGGCCAGCCGCACCATGCGCTCCATCGAGCAACCGCTGGCGATGGTTACGAAGACCGCAACGAAGGCCGCCAGAGCCCACCGAGGCGCCTTCCGGACCGTCAAGCAAAAAATGGTGGACTGCCCCGGCCGATGAACTCGCCCAATGCCTTGCGGCAACGCTCTCGCAGCCACGACCACACACGGCGGAGACATGCCTTCCATGGCGAACTGCATCAACGAGGGAAGTCGGGAAAAGTGAAAATCTTCTCCACGGCTAGACGCCGGCCAAAATAGGTGGACACAATAGTCCCGGCGCCAGCGGCGAGTCAAGAGCGACCGGCGCCGAACGGTGGGCCGGCGGGCCGTTGGCCCTGCGGCGTGATGCTTGCATAACCTGCTGAAAAGGGAAACGTATGTACCGCGGAGTCTGGTTCGGCCTGGGAATCATCGCCGCCCTGTCCTCCCTTGCTCTGGCCGAGGATCGGCTGCCCAACGTGGTCTTGATCATCTCTGACGATCAAGCGTGGGCCGACTATGGCTTTATGGGTCACGAGGTGATCCAAACCCCGCGTTTGGACGCCCTGGCGCGCGAGGGGCTGACGTGGACGCGCGGTTACGTTCCTAGCAGTTTGTGTCGGCCGAGCCTGATGACGATTATCACCGGTTTGTATCCTCACCAACATGGCGTATCCGGCAACGATCCGCCCCGTGGGACGGACCGCCGCCAAATGCTGAAATTCATCGAGCAAGCCGAAACGTTGCCCAAGTTGCTGGCCTCCAAGGGGTATGTCAGTTTCCAAAGCGGCAAGTGGTGGGAGGGACGTCCACAGCAAGGCGGCTTTACGCGGGGGATGACGCACGGCGATCCGCAACGCGGAGGACGCCATGGTGACGTGGGGCTCGCCATCGGACGCAATGGATTACAACCCGTTTTTGACTTTATCGATCAGGCCGGCGAGCAGCCGTTCTTCGTGTGGTACGCGCCCATGATGCCGCATTCGCCGCACAACCCGCCGGACCGCCTTCTTAACAAGTATTTGAAGGAGGGCCGATCGCCCCACGTGGCTCGGTATTACGCCATGTGCGAATGGTTTGACGAAACCTGCGGCCAGCTCTTGGATTACTTGGACCAGAAAGGCTTGACCGATAACACGCTGGTGGTCTATGTGACCGACAACGGCTGGATTCAGGATCCCAATTCGCGCAACTTTGCGCCGCGTAGCAAGCGATCGCCGAACGAAGGAGGCATTCGCACGCCGATCATCCTCCGCTGGCCTGGCAAAATTGCTCCTGGTCGCGACGATGTCACGCTTGTCAGCAGCATCGACCTGGCGCCCACGGTGCTTGCCGCCTGCGGTGTGGCACCGCCAAGCTCACTGTCGGGCGTGAATCTGGCGAAGCTCTCCGAATCCGACGCTCCCAAGCGGGATACCCTCTACGGAGAAATCTTTGAACACGATGTGGTCGCTCTCGATGACCCGCAAGCGGGCTTGGTCTACCGGTGGTGTATCGAAGGCTGGTGGAAGCTCATCCTCCCCAAAAACGGGCAAAACCCTGAGCTTTACAACCTGAAGGACGATCCTTGGGAGAAGCAAAATCTGGCTGCCGACCACCCCGATATTGTGCACCGGTTGTCCAAGAAGCTCGATGCGTGGTGGGCGCTTCAGCCGGCCGCCAATTCACGGTAGCGCATCCTGAGGCCACGCCAGCAAGGTTTCCAAATTGGCGAGTACAGCGGGAATATCGCCGCCGTTCAAATGCGCTTGAGCGGCTATCAAAAGCGCTACTTGCCGTTCGGTAAACGGGACCGCCTCCCCAGGTTGCGGCGGTTCCGGCGCCAGACGCTGGACAATCGCTTTCTTGAGCTCATGTAATCCTTCACCGGTAACAGCGCTGATGGAAAGTCCCGGTGGGCGGCCGTCGGCCGGAGGCGCCGCTAAGTCACACTTGTTGTAGACCACGATGGCGTTGCGTGCGGCCGCCCATAGCGCTGAATCGTCGACGGACCACGGCTGTGTGGCGTCAAAGACGAGCACCACCACATCCGCCCGCTCCAACTCTTGGCGAGTTTTCGTGACCCCTGCTGCTTCGAGCGGATCGTCGCTCGTGCGCACGCCGGCGGTGTCAGCCAACTCAATCGGCCAGCCGTCCAGGGCGGTGGCTGCGGTTACGACGTCGCGCGTAACGCCGGGCATATCATGCACAATGGCCCGCTGATACCCGATGAGTGCGTTGATCAAACTGCTCTTGCCCACATTGGGCCGCCCTGCGAGCACTACCTGCCAAGGCGAGGCCAAGTGCAATCCCACGCTGGAACGCGCTAGCAAGCGGTCAATCTCCTGCCGCGCCGCCTCCTGTTGGCGATTTTGAAGATGACGACGCACCGCTTCGACCGCTGCACGCAGCGCCCCACGATACTGCTCCAAAAGGATCGCGGCGGTTTGCTCGGTGCGCGCGGCCGCTAATGCAGTGCGGGCCTCGGCGGATAAGGGGTTGGTTTCCAGAGCAGGTAGAAATGAACGCCAGTCGACCTCGGGGATACCGCGCGTTGTGAAGGCCGCAACGATGGCCGCAACAGCGGCCTTACCACCGTGGCAGTGTACTTCTACCCGTTGCGGCGCCGTGCGGCAAAGCACGACGCCCTCGCCGACGGCCCCTAGGGAGCTTGCGTCGTCCGAGATCCACTGGCCATACACAATGCGGCCAAGCGGAAGATCGGTCAACGAAACATTGCCCGCCGGACGAAAACATTGAGCCGCCACGTCCATGGCTCGGGGGCCGACAACCGCTACTGTGGCGATCGCCGCCCGACCGGGCGGCGTTAGAACGGCAACACAATTTGCGGGCAATGACTCAGAAGAAGGGCTCATGTTTCGAGTATAACCGAGCCCTTCGACTCAAAGTTTTTCGAGCAGTTCTTTCGCTTTCGCGACGCGGCCCTCGGGGTTCGCCTGCAGGTCGGCGAACCCTTTCTCTAAGAGATCGGCCTTGGCGGGATCCTCTTGACGGACTTGCTCGACAATGTTGGGGAACGACGCAGCCTCACTGGTGATGGGCGCTCCATTCGCATAGTTCTGTAGAATTTGCTTGGCTTGTTCGATTCCCGACTGCTGCGGAACAGCAATATCCTCCTCTTGCACGGCGCCCGTATTGCATCCCGCAGCCACGACCGCCACCAGAAGCATGGCCAACAACCAACGTAGATAAACTGCCATAAGAAAAAACCTGAAATCTGAATTTAAGAAGGATCAACGAAAAATCCGGTGGGAAAGAAAACAACGGCGCAACGATGCGCCGTTTGTGGGCTGCGCGACCGTGAGTCAACGCAGCAAGCTGAACTTACACGATGAATGCCTTAGCCGGAGCCGGTCCCTGCTCTGTGCGTTAGAAGTTCGTAACCGGGACGCCGTCGCTGCGGTGGCCCAGTCGTTGGAATGTCAAAACGTCGACCGTGTTGGCAATGAACCGCACGGAACCGTCGCCGAACACTGCGTTCACGCCGCCAGGATGCAGACTACGCGGAGGGAAGATGCCGATGTTCCAGTCGTGTCCCCCGCCAGGGCAGCAGTTGCCGCCGGCGCTGGGCCATTTCCAGTTGGGCGGCGCGGCGGTCGTGAAGGTTGATTGCGCCGCGGCGTACCATCCCCACAGGGTGCCGTTGTTGGAGCGTGAACCCTGCGGGCTGTTCTTGGCGGCCGAGCCAATCGCGTCGAGCTCGGATTGCGTGGGAAAGTCTTTATTTGCGATCGAAGTGAAGAGGCTGTCGCCCGCATAAAAAATGTCATAAGGATATTTAGCCGCTGCGCCCGTTTGACCCGAGCCGGAAAGAATCTCTGAGCCCATAATCGTGTTCGAAAGGCCGTCCGTCACGTCGGCCATTCTGCGGTCCACCGAGTACGCGATCATGCCGTTAACGGCCGTACCGGCCCACACCGATTCGGTTCGACTGCCAGTCGACCAGGCGTAGTTGGTGCCAGGGCCATCCCAGCCATTGGGATGCGTACCGCGGCGCGGCGCCGGCGGGGCCGACGGACAGAGAAATGTTTCGATTTGGGTGTTGAGCATCGTGCCATAGATCCATCCCCAATTCGTAATATTGGCTTGCCCTTGCTCGTAAAGGGGCATTTGTTCGATGTAGGGGAGGAGTTCATAGTTGGCGCTGAGCGCCTCCCACGCATTGGCTCCAATTTGGCGATAATTGCGGGGGAATTTCTTGTAGGTGTCGTGGTGATTGTGCATGGCCAATCCCAGTTGTTTGAGGTTGTTCACGCATTGGCTGCGCCGTGCTGCTTCGCGCGCGGCTTGCACGGCAGGCAGTAACAGCGCCACCAGGATGCCGATGATAGCAATGACTACAAGCAACTCGACAAGCGTAAATCCCGAACGCTGCCGCCGGGACGCATGCTCAAGAGCGTCCTTCGCGTACCACATAGAGACCCTCAAAACAGGAAGGAAGTAGAAAGAAAAAATAATACTTCGGTGGTTCGATAGTGGAGCCCAGATCCCGACATAAGTTGGGTAAGGGAAGGTAGTTACGGCATCCAGTATAAATCATAGTATGTTTTCGTTCTATATATGGTCGTTGGCGGGATCTTCGTAACGACCATGAAAAAAAGATAATCGGATCTTAGATGCTGGAATACCTTGCAAGTGGGGGTGTGGCGTGAGGATTCGCTTCTCCGTGTTGCGTGCAAATCAAGTTCGTTGCGTTTAGATTCCTGTGTGGCACTATATTTGCACGTTGGGCATGCGCTGTGCCGGCGATATCGAAGTTCGGCGACGCTTATTCCATGGAGTATTGCAATGGCGACCAAACAAAAGAGTGAACGAATGATTCTTGAAGAGCAGGTCCGCGACGAAGTGACGGGTTACCTGCAAGACTGCCTGGTGAATCTGATCGATTTAAGCCTTCAAGCCAAACAAGCGCACTGGAACTTAGTAGGAAAGCGTTTCCATCCCTTCCACAAGCAATTGGACGAAATCGTCGATACTGCCCGTGAAGGGAGCGACGATGTGGCCGAGCGCATCGCCACCTTGAACTCTTGGGCGGATGGGCGAGCCGATGCGGTGTCGGCGCAAACCAGTCTGGATAGCTTTCCCGATGGACGCATCAGCGTCGATCAGGCCGTTACTCTGATTGCCGATCGACTGCAAACGTGCGTTCAGCGTCTCCGCCGCGCCGTGGAGCCGACGGGCGATTTAGACCCGATTACTCAAGATCTGCTGATCGGCATTTGCGGCAAATTGGAAAAGCACCTGTGGATGGTGCAAGCGCAAGAAGAAGAATAGGAACGAGGGTTAAGGAGATTGCGGGCGGCGCGGCCCTTTCCGCGCCGCTACCGTGTCTGACGACAATCCCATGATCGAGCTTTATGTACAGAACGATTGTCCGGCGTGTGACGCGGTCCGCAACACGCTTGAGGATTTGACCCTGGCGCATCGCGTCATTACGGTTGACGATCCGAAGACGCTGCCGCTGGACTTGCCTTCCGACGCTCACCTGCCGGTGTTAGTGGACGATGGCAAGGTGGTGTACGGTCGTGAGGCTCTCCAGGTTCACTTGCAATACCTGCGCGACTTCAAAGCCCAGTGGGAGAAATTCCAGAGCGACGCCTGCTACGGCGGCGAAGACGGCTGCATCCTTTAATTTCTCGTATCACGGCGCCGCTGCTACCTTCGGGCCCATCGATTCTCGGGGGCTGTCTCTTCCCTGCTTGAATCGTGCGGCGGCTGTTCGCTTCTTCCGTTGTCCCGCAGCGATCGAGTTACAAAACGAGCCCAAAGACGGGCCGACGTCAAACGCATCTTCCGCGTTGTTCCCGCCAAGGAGTGAACTTTGGGCGGATGGGCAGCCGGCCTTTCTTCTCGGACGCTGGTAATGCCGTTAACGCGTGACGGCGGTCGGTCGCTCGACTATCATCGGGCCAGGCGGAAGCGAAAACATCGCTTCGCGAACGTCGTTCACAGCCCAGTGCTGCACGATCGCAACCTTCTTGGCGAGGATTCTTATGGCTCGTTCGCTTTTGGGGATCGGCGTCGCTTCGTGGATTGTCTTCTCGGTCGTCGCGGGAATGGCAATGGACACGAAAGCCGACGACGGCAAGCTGCGGATCATTGTTTTTGGCGCTCATCCCGACGACGCTGAATTCAAAGCGGGCGGAACCGCAGCGCTGTGGGCCAAACAAGGGCATCACGTGAAACTGGTGTCGGTAACCAATGGCGATATCGGTCATTGGCAAATGGCTGGGGGGCCCCTCGCCCAGCGCCGGACGGCCGAAGTGGCCCGGGCTGCTAAAGTTCTTGGTGTGGAAAGCCAGGTGTTAGACATCCACGACGGCGAACTTGAGCCGAACCTGGAAAATCGCCGCCGTATTACGCGGCTGATTCGCGAGTGGAAAGCCGATATTGTCATTTCTCACCGGCCTTGGGATTACCACCCGGATCATCGTTATGTGGGAGTCCTGGTTCAGGACGCGGCGTATATGGTTACGGTGCCTTTTTTCTGCCCGGACACGCCTCCCTTGCAGAAGAACCCGGTATTTCTGTATTCCAGCGACCGCTTCCAAAAGCCCTATCCGTTTCGCGCCGATGTGGCGGTAGCCATCGATGAAGTATTCGATCAAAAGCTCACCGCGATCCACGAGCTGGAATCTCAGGTCTACGAAGGAGGGGCTAACGGCAGCGAAGAGTTCGTACGCAATGTACCCCCGGCAAGCGCCCCCGAATTGCGCAAATCATGGCTGCGCGAACGCTGGGAACGGCGGCAAGGCGCCGAAGCAGATCAGTATCGCAGTGCGCTGCTCCGCTGGTACGGCCCGGAACGCGGCAAGGCCATCCGATTTGCCGAAGCGTTTGAAATTTGCGAGTACGGCCGCCAACCCACCGAAGCGGAGCTGCGCGAACTGTTTCCCTTTTTCCCACCGTCGAACGAACCGCAATAGCATCGCTTTCCCGGTTGAGGCGACGAGCATTCGCTCCGGCTTGGGTTCTCGCTGGGAAGTTCGGGAGAAAAGCCGCGGTTCGGAAGAACAAACTGCGACGCTTCTAATCGTGTGGCGTCGCTTGGAACTCGGCTTGTGCGAGTCACCTGCTTGACTCGCTTGGTGCAAGAGGTGAAGTCGTTAGCCGAAAGAACGTAGGAGCAAAAAGAGGATCACCGACAGCACCAGCGACACCGCAATGGAACCGAGACATCCGAGTCGATTGGAATAAAACGCAAACATGCTCTTCTCCTAGATCCGCGGCGCTACGCACGCGGTGATTTGCAAAAACGGCGCGCACGCAGCGTCCGTGTGGGAACAAGCGAAGCGACTCGGCTCTTTCCAAAGAGATCTGGCGACCCCGCAAGTCATGCACGTTGCAATTGTCGTGCCGTCCCCAGGGAACGGCCACGCGCCATGGGGCTACATTCGGGGCGTCATTGCCTCGCGGGCCAGCACCGCCAACGCGTAGGCGGGACCGCAGCGCGAGGCGCCTGCGCCGATCTTACGGGCAAGCGACATGAAGCGGATCTCGGGGAACACCTGTTTGACTAACCGCCGGGCGAAGAATTCCCCCTCGCCAGCCACGATCGCCATGACGGGCGGCTGCGGTAGAGAACCCGCTACTTGTTCTATGGCGCGGCGGGTGATTTCGGCGTGCTTCCTCGCTACCGCCTGGGCGATAACCACGGCGTCGCGGTGGTTGAAGTCATCGCCTTCGGCGCAAATCATCCGCGCTAGCCGGGACCGTGCGGCAACCTTCGTGGCGGGGCGTCGATCTGCGGTGTTGACGTCGTCGCGGTTCTCGGGCAAGTGGCCGAGAATCAGATACACGTCGCGCAGCGTGGCGAACAGTTCGCGGGCCACTGGGCATTCTTGATTGCGATAGGGGACCGTCTCGACCAGCGCGCACACGGGCGTACGCGCTACCCCCGCGTAGACCAATTCGCCCGCCAAAAGCCGCTGGGTATC
>CAYWIS010000005.1:34250-71266 GCA_964458385.1 uncultured Pirellulaceae bacterium | reverse complement strand
TCACCGGCCGATGCTGACCCAATCATCGGAGGCGTCGCCGTTGGTGTTTTGTCGATAATTCCTGGAAGCGAAGATGCCGGATAGAACAAAACGCTCTCATCCGCATCCAACGCAAACATCCGTTGCATAAGGGGTGGTGGCAAGAGCACGCGATAACTCCTTTCTCGCCAACGTGAAATCAACCTTCCGATGCAACGTCGGCTCGTTCGCGGCCGAGTCAACGGAAGCGCAAGCGCCCGTTCCTTCGTATCGACCGGCACAAAGAGAACAACCAGCAGAACGCAAGGGGCCTGCAAAAGTCGCCCTAGACCGCAAGGCCTAACATGTCGTAAGCTCGCTGCCAATGCGAAGCGTCAAAACGTATCGACTACGCGGTTTGAAACGCCTGGCGAAGAAGCGTTAGGCTTTTGGGAATCGCGGTGCGATAATTCTCGCGGCCTTCAAATTCCAACGAGACGTAGCCCTGGTAATTGTGACGCTTGAGGATTTTCGCGATTCTCGGGTAGTCCAAATCCAAGGTGTACCACACACCACCGCCGAAATACGTCTTAGCTTGTACATAAACTGTTTCGGGCGTAATCATCTCGAGCGCCTCGTAAGGGTCCTCCAAAAAGTTGCCCGTATCCATGAGGACCCGTAACCAGGGTGATCCAATTTGCCGCACGATACGGAGAATCGCCTCAGGCGTCCGGCTTAAACCCCAGTGATTTTCCAGGGCCAGTGTCACCCCGCATTCTTCTGCCTTGGGCAAGCATTGCTGGAGACTGTCGATAACCCAAGCAAAAGCTTCTTCGTCGGTGCGTCCGTCGGGGGTCGGCTCCACACCTCGGTTTTTCATCAACTCGTCGAAACTTCGAATTGTTCCCCATCGCCCTGTGTTAACGCGGATCATGGGGATTCCAAGCCGATAAGCCACTTCAATGCATTCTTGCGTGTGGCGGATATTTCGATCTCGCACTTCTTTGTCGGGGGAGACAAAGCCTTGATGCGTCGACAGCCCGCATAAGGCAACACCATGAAGGAACGCTCGTTGTTTGAGCTTCTGCAGGTAGGCGTTTGTTTGCTCCTCCATCTGGACATGCAAGATTTCGACGGCGTCAAATCCCCACTCGGCGGCCAAATCGATGCACGTCTCAATCGGCAGTTTCAATCCTTCCTGAAATCGCCAAAACGAGTAGGTCGAAACCGCAATCGGATTTTCTCCTGGAAACGTGCGGGCGGAAGCGTCAGAGTCCGTGGCCGGCTCTTGAGCTTTGCTGAGTTCATTGGCGGCCAACGCCGCCAACGGAACCGCCGCCACGCCACGCAACAAAACTGACCTACGAGAGACAGTTCTTCTCATCGCAACACTCCGCAAGGGATGAGGGCGATTTTGCACCGCCCCGCGTGGCGCACTTCCGCCTAACCGAATAAGGCGATTTCTATTCCATTAGCCACGATCGAGTGCTCGCTGCAGTCCCTGCACTTGGACTCGAACATCGTCCATACCAGGATTAATCAGCAGCGCTTGCCGGAAACTCTCTAACGCAGCAATGGGGTCATTTAGCTCACACTGACAATACCCGATCGCCGCAGCGGCCGCAAAATGATAAGGATTTAACTCCAATGTCTGGCGGAAATCCCCCAAGGCCGCGCGGAATCGGCGTTGATAAAAGTAAGCCAGACCTCGCTGCCGCCAAGCTTCCGCAATATTGGGGGCGGCCCGCAGCAGGGAGCCTGCCTCGGCCACAGCACTCGTATAATCGCCCGACCGAATCGCCCAAATCACCCGATCCAACTGGCGTCGTTGGGCGGCGCTTCCTTGGCGCCGCCATACGGCTTTAAGTCCATTCTCGGCTAACAGGCGCACAGCACGATCCTGGTCGTTCAGTGCGCGTCCCAGGACGGCGTTCGCGGTATAATCGGCGGTAAGCCCTAGCGCCAGGATGGCCGCCCGTCGCACGGCGCGGTTGCACGATACGCTCAATCGCTCCAGCGTCGCACTGGTGTAGTGCAACGTGACTGCGCGAATAAACCTTGCCGAGTCCTCGTGATCCAAAAACTCGCGGTAGAAACGCAGAAGCAGCGGATATCGAGATGGAGACAAGTCCACGCGCTCGCTTTGTACGGAAAATTGGAAACCACCGTTGACGTTCGCCGTCTTGGGGAGATCGACGAACCAATCTCTCACTCGTTTTGATTCTAATTCGCCGACAAGAGCCTCTCAATCAATTCACCCCAGTATGAAAAGCGGTGCTGCGCCGGTAAGTGGCGAAGAGCGAGACCTGGAGCTTGCCGTCCTCTTGGACGAACTGAGCGAGCGAGCTCGAAAAGGCGAGACGATCGATATTGAGCGTGTCGCTGCGGCCAAGCCGCAACTTGCCGAGGAACTGCGCCGCCTATGGGGCGCGGTGATGCTTGCCGATGCCTTGGGCAGTCACTTGAGTCAGATTGGCGATACCGTCGACTCGCCCGTCGAACTCCAGCGCGATGAACATGCTTCCTGGGCGCCGCTCCCGCTTCCGTATTGGCTAGGCGATTACGAACTGCTCTCTGAACTGGGTCGAGGAGGGATGGGAGTCGTTTACCGAGCAAGGCAGATCAGCCTTGGACGCGAGGTCGCCGTGAAAATGGTGCTGCGTGGGCAGCTTGCATCGATGGCGGACGTAGCAAGGTTCCGCGCCGAAGCATCCGCCGCCGCGCGCCTTGACCACCCTGGCATCGTGCCGGTCTACGAGGTGGGCGAATGCGACGGGCGGCCGTTTTTTAGCATGAAGTACGTCGCTGGCTACACGCTCGCCCAAAAGCTCGCCGAAGGGCCCATGCCGCCGCGGGAAGCCGCCACACTGTTACGCGAGGTTTGCCAGGCAGTTCACTATGCGCATCAGCAGGGAGTGTTGCATCGCGACCTGAAACCGTCGAACATTCTCATCGACGAGAATGGCCGGCCACATGTGACTGACTTTGGATTAGCCAAACAAGTGGCCGACGCAGCAAGCCTGACCAAGACAGGCGCCGTACTGGGAACGCCCGCGTACATGGCGCCGGAACAGGCCGCCGGCAACCGGGGACAGGTCGGCCCGGCCAGTGATGTTTACAGCCTGGGCACGATTCTCTATCACATGCTGACCGGGCGCCCACCATTCCAAGCCGCATCGCCTCTCGACACGGTGCTACTGGTTTTAGAGCAGGATCCGCCTCCCCCACGCCTGCTTAACCCAAAAGCTGACCGCGATTTGGAAATGATCGCGTTACATTGTTTGCAGAAGCCGCCCGACTTGCGGTATCCGACGGCGGCGGCATTGGCTGACGATTTGGATGCGTACCTGAACGACGAATCAATTGCGGCGCGTAGCGGTCGGTTTGGTCAAATCGTATCGCGATGGTTTCGAGAAACGCACCACGCTATCCTCTTGGAGAACTGGGGTCTCCTGTGGATGTGGCACAGCTTGGTGCTGTTTGCCGTGTGCCTTGCTACGAATCTGATGTATTGGGCAGGATTCACCCATCAGAGCGACCGTTGGTATTACGCCGCGCTATGGTTGGCCGCCCTGTGGACGTGGGCAGCGGTTTTTTGGGCGCTGCGCCGCCGCATGGGACCTGTGACTTTTGTCGAGCGTCAGATTGCCCATGTCTGGGCCGGCGCGATGGTTTGCATCACGCTTCTTTTTCCACTGGAATACTGGCTCGAAATGCCCGTGCTTCGGCTCTCGCCGGTGTTAGCGTTGGTGAGCGGAATGGTGTTTATGGCAAAGGCCGGTATTTTGTCGGGGCAGTTCTATCTCCAGGCAATCGCACTTTTTGGCGCCGCGGGGCTGATGGCGTGGCAGCCTGACCACGCCCACCTCATCTTTGGCGTCATTTCTGCAGCGTGCTTCTTCTTTCCCGGGTTGAAGTACTACATCCAGCGAATACGTAGCGCCGAGAGCCCGTAGGGCGGCTGCAATGTAGGTCTCCTCAACTCCTAGAGTCGCACGCCGCGACGCGTCGGCCAACGTGCGATGGATGACCGCCGCAAGGCTAAACGCCAATATCTACGTCCCAGCGGGCTGTTTCCCGACGGCTGTTTAGAGGAAGGCATCGGTTTCGACCGCGCGCGGTTGAAGCGTCGCCAATTTTTCCGGGTGGTCGATCAGATCCTGAATCCACCAGTTGGTCGCGTTGTAAAGACACGTCACGTTCCGACATTCATGCGAAGCGTCAAACCGTAAGAGCATGTCATTAAGGCTCAGCTTGGTTTCGCGCACGCTCGTGTCATCGCGATAGCCATTGCGTGGTGCGATCCGCGCAATCGGATTACTGCGGTAACCTGGGCAATTAAAGACGCCATGCGGGGTCAGCACCTGGCGAAAGTACTGCATGTGGCAAGTGCGCGGCTGTTTTGCGTACGACTGCCAACTTTGCTCCTCCAACAATCGCAAATTCGTACTTTCGACAATCTTGAAATGCTCGTCCTCAAGTTTCTTGGCTTCCGCCACTTGTCTCCGGATTTTGTCAACGACGCGGCTTAACTCTTCCTCGGCCGCTGCAGGATCCAGCACTTCGGCTCCGTTATCTTCAGCCCGTAGCAGAAACGGTTTAACCGAAAAGTAATCAAAGCGATACTGCTTAGCGCGTTGGGCGGCGATTACCAGCTCGTCAATATTCTCCACAATTTTCACGTCGTCACGTTGCGCGCCTTTCCACGTGACGATAAATGAATACCCCATTTGTAGGTCCGGATTCGCCTCTTTGATCTTCGGCACCCAGGCGCAGATTTCGTCCAGCGTTACGGGTTTGCGAGGCTTGTGCATCGCCTGGAATGTGGCGTCGTTTCCGGAGTCGAGCGACAAACGAACCCAATCCCCCTTGGTGAAGAATGGCGCAGCCTCCAAGATGCGGTCGTTGCGTCCGCCGTTGGACACAACCGCCACCTGTTGCTTCAACTCCTCTTTGAGGAATTGGACGATCTCCACAAAACGAGGGTAGACCGTAGGCTCACCACCGCCAATGAGGATCACCGACTTCATTCCGCGCTCGGCCAGTAGCCGAAGCGAATCTTTAAGCTCCTGCTCGTCGTGCTTGACGCCGGTGTTAAGAATATCCCAGTCAATGCAATGATCGCAGCGATAATTGCACGCCGTGGTCAGGTCTAAGTTAATGGAAATTGGCGCCGCATCGGGCAATTCCGGCGTCGGCCGGCCCTCGGATTCAGCCTGCCGGCATGCGTGCGCCCAGCGTACATAATCGATGACCCGCGGTAGAAGCGAGGGCTGAGACAGCTTCGCATTGAAGTTGTGAAAGTCGTGCGCGCCGTCCATGGCAAGTTCCTTAAGACATTGACCGAGGCCAACACCGGTTAAATAGGCAGTTTCTATACAGCGGCGTGTCGGGCCGCAGCAACAATTTCCGTTAAAAGTCGTGTGTTATTCACCATCGTCGGATGAACACAGTCATCCTCGCCAGTAAATTCGATACGATGCAAAAAGTCGGCAAGTAGTCGCGGTAACGGATCAGCGATCGGAACCTGCGGCTCGGCCGCATTTCCTGCGTTCCCGTACTCCACAAAGCGCCAAAACTCATCATCTTGGGAAAACTGGCAGCGTTCAAATGCCATTGTGTAGCTCGGTAATTCGATAACGCGCCGCACTCCAAAACCGTTGAGAGCATATCCTGCAGGCCGAGGCTGATGGGGATATTGGCGAAATCGGGAGGAAACGTGCGTTTCGCCCAGATTGTGCACGTAACGGAATTGCAAGTCGAGTGTGTCGTCACCCCACGCGCGAATCCGAATTCCCTCGGCTTGGCCCCCTCCTGGCGCAAGCGTTAGCAAGAGACTCAGAACATGCGGCAACGCGTTGGGGATCATCGCTTCCCCCTTCTCCGACGGGCACAAGAGCACCGACAACCGATCAGGTGGATCAGATTTCCTTCGAAAATGCGGCCAACATTGGTCAAAGAACGGCAAGGTATACGGCCATTGCTCATTGACCATGAGAACCCGTCGGCTGGCCGCAAATCCGGCGACCAGTTCCTGCGCATCGCGTACTAGATCGCGCCCCTCCTCGAAGAGCAGCGGTTTTTCGCATAACGTGTGGAGGGAGCGGCGCAGCGCTGCATGCAAATGAGCTCGATGGAACTGATGCGGAGAGCAGATCGCGACCGCGTCCAACTCCTCGCTCGCAAGCATCGCGTCGACCGAGCAATATCCCCGCACCGAAAGGCCGTAGCGCTCGCTCAGATTTCGGCGTGCTGTATCCACGGTTTCGGGAGTCGTTCCCACTATCGCGGTAACTTTGGATCCTAAGGACGCCAAGTCACGCGCTACGTACTCGCCAATTCCCTGAGAGTTTCGGCGAGCACCAATCACGCCGATCCGGGGTGGCGCCATAGACGAGGTCACTCTCGGTAAACGGGACAACCACGAACACAGAGGACGACCTTCGCTCACCGGGCGAGGCGCCGCTCGCAACGACAATTCGACACCTTATAGGCGGCTCGCGAGTTTAGCCACATTCACCGCATTCCACCAACCCCATTTCGGCATGGGATATCGCAATTTACGTCAATGTGTCGAGGACCTGAGAAGATCAGGTCGCCTCGAAGTTTTGGAGGACGAAGTCGATCCACACCTGGAAGCGGCTGAAATTCACCGCCGGGTCTTCGCATCGGGCGGACCAGCGGTGCTGTTCTCCCGGGTGAAGGGCTGCCGTTTTCCTATGGTGTCCAATTTGTTTGGATCAATGGATCGCATCGAGTTTATCTTCCGCGACACATTGGACGCCGTTCGCAAGCTGGTCGACTTGCGTGTCGATCCGCGGATCGCCCTGCGTCATATTAGCCGTTACCGAGGCGCGCCCTGGACCGCGTTTCACATGCTCCCCAAGTTGGTCCGCTCGGGGCCAGTACTGAAAAACGAAACCACCCTCGACCAATTGCCGCACGTACAGTCGTGGCCCGACGATGGCGGAGCGTTTATCACGTTGCCGCAAGTCTATAGCGAAAACGCGAATTCCCCCGGACTTGCGAAATCCAACTTAGGGATGTATCGCATCCAACTATCGGGCGGACAGTACGAACGCAATCGAGAAGTTGGATTGCACTACCAGATACACCGTGGAATCGGCGTCCATCAGGCGATCGCCCAGCAGAGCGGCGCGCCGTTTCACGTCAACATTTTCGTCGGTGGCGCTCCTGCCATGACGCTTGCAGCCGTAATGCCGCTCCCCGAGGGAATGTCGGAGTTAGGCTTTGCGGGCGCACTCGCGGGACACCGAATTCCCATGGTGCGGCGATCATCGGGCTTGCCAATCTACGCCGAAGCGGACTTTTGCATCACCGGCTCCGTAATTCCCGGCAAACTATTGCCCGAGGGGCCATTTGGCGATCATCTGGGTTACTACAGCCTCGCCCACGATTTCCCCGTGCTTCGCGTGGAACGAGTTTATCACCGGGACGGGGCAATCTGGCCGTTCACCGTCGTTGGCCGCCCACCGCAAGAAGATACATTCTTCGGCAAGCTGATTCACGAGATCACTGGCCCGATTATCCCCACGGTTTTTCCTGGCGTGCGCGCGGTCCACGCCGTCGACGCAGCGGGTGTTCACCCCTTATTGCTTGCGATTGGAAGCGAGCGTTACACCCCTTTCTACCCCCTACGACGTCCGCAAGAACTGCTGACGCAAGCCAACGCGATTCTTGGGCAAGGCCAGATGTCCCTCGCCAAGTATTTGCTGATTGTCGCTAGCGATGATGATCCGGAGTTGAACATTGAGGACATTCCCGGCTTTTTCACCCATCTGTTGCAGCGGTGCGATTGGCGACGCGATGTGCATTTCCAGACATGCACGACGATCGATACGCTCGATTATTCCGGCGGCCGGCTGAACGAGGGGTCGAAAGTTGTCATTGCTGCAGCAGGGCCGATAGTGCGTACGTTGCCTACCACAGTCCCCTCCCACGTTACCTTGCCCGAGGGTTTCGGCCGGCCTTGCGTTTGCCTACCCGGGGTATTAGCCATCCAAGGTCCGCCATTTACGGACGCCGGCGGTGAAGGTACCGTCGAACGATTCTGCGCAGCGGTAGGCGCCAACTCGCCATTGCGTTCCTTTCCGTTGATCGTGCTTGTAGACGACGCTGAGTTTGTGGCCAAATCGTTGAATAACTTTTTGTGGGTCACATTCACACGTAGCAACCCGGCGGCTGATATTCACGGAGTTGGGGCCTTCATTCAGCAGAAACACTGGGGATGCGATGGCCCCTTGGTCATCGACGCGCGGACAAAACCACATCATGCGCCCCCGTTAGTCGTTGACCCCGGCACCGCGCGCAAAGTTGACGCCCGCGCCGCCCGCGGCGGACCGCTGGCAAAATACCTATAGCATCCGTCGAAAGGGCGATGTCACGCTTGGCGACTGCGTCCAAAGAGCGCGATCATGCGCAACTTCCTGTCCTAGCGCGTCGCGCTAGGAAAAACGTCGGCACGGATTATTCTGGCTGCGCCGTCTCGACGGTTCGTGCCAACAATCGTTATGGCGCCGTTCCGCAGATGGCAGCTTTGCCGACTGTCCGCTGGGCAAATCATCGGCGCCCCTTCAAATGGCCGGGTTTCCATTAGCGCTCGTTTGGCAACGGCCGATTTTTTTAGCGTATCACGTGGCGGTGCATTTCGGCCGACCACGCGCCGCAGGGATGTCCCCGCTGACACGGAAGAACCGATGGATCGCCCTCGTCGTGCTACACTCCTGATGGTCGCGGTGACCGGCGCATTATTGGCCGCCGGATCGTTGATCGAACTTGGGGAGCCCTCTCCACACTCCCCCGCACTCTCGCCGAACCAAGACTTGACGAATCAACCGCCGCGATTGTTGGACGTGCCGCCTAATGTACGGCCAGTGGCGCAACAATTGGCGTCTCATCCTCCCGTCTTGTCGAACGACACTGCGTGGGACACGTGTCCGCCGCAAACAGTGCAATGGAGCGCGATCGAAGGGCCACAATTAGCGCGATTGCCGGCCATCGAGCCGCCGCAACCACCCTCGATGAACAGTACGGCGCCGCGAACCATTCCTAGCGCAGATGGCGTAGACGCGTCGGCGACGAGCAACAATTTTCCTGTTGGAGAGCCAGATTTCCAATCTTGGACAATACCGGACCCGACATCGACCTGGAATCCCCCTACGGATGACTCGCCCGAGACAGCTTGGAACGGTCAAGTCGCCGCTCCGTCGCCCAGGTCCGTTCTGGTGGGATCGACATCGGCGACGAATGTTCCGTTGCCCCCAAATGCAGTCGCGGGCGCATTGCAATCACCCACCAATTACGACCGTTCGTTGACGATTATCGAAGGCCGCGTCACAGCCGCCGTACAAGGCGCGTTTACGTTGGCCGAACGCGGCGCGCTATTCACCGCACGCAACGAGATGTTGATTGCGCTCCGCAGCATTGCTGAGGGGAGAGACACCGTAAGCGGCGATAAACGCCATACCGAAAGCCTTGCGGCGGCGTTACGAGCATTAGAAGAAGCTGAAGACTTCAAACCGCGATTGGCCAATATTGAGGCCGGTCTCCATTTAGAGAACGTGGTCATCAGCCACCGCACGCCCGTTTTGAAACACGCCAAACTGGAATCGATGACCGCCATCGCAGCGATGCAGCAGTACTATGCTTTCGCCCAGGAGCAGTTCGTCAACGCTGTCAAAGACAGCCGGGCCGCCTCATTAGCCCTTTACGGGTTGGGAAAACTGCAATCGCCTACAGCAGGGCCTCATGATGCAGCGCGCGCCATGGTCTACTACCAAGCGGCGTTGGCCATTGACCCCCAAAACCACTTAGCGGCGAATGAGCTAGGCGTGTTGTTCGCTGCACATGAGCAATGGGAAGATGCGAAGCGAGTTTTCCTGCAAAGCATCCGCACATATCCGCTTCCGCAAACGTGGCACAACCTTGCCGTCGTTCACGAACGGCTTGGTGAAAGGGATTTGGCGGCGTTAGCACGCAATGAGCTTGTGGCCTTGACGCAAAAATCGGGTCGGCACGTTACGTCGGTCGGAGGTCCCATGGTCCATTGGGTTACGCCCAACGAATTCGCCATGACAGGAGAAACGCACTCCCCAACTCGGCCGGCGGCTCCGCCCTCGCGGTCGGCGAAGGTAAGCGATTATGAATGGTGGAAGCCTTGGACATGGTTCTAGGTCCAAGAAACAATTTGGTGCAACCGGCCGGATAGAAGCGAGCTATCACGACGAGCAGGGAATCGCATCGTAACGGAGTCGGAATCCATGGCGCTAGGATGGTCGAAAATCGGGCAAACGGCACAACTGCGAACAATGTTGGCAGGCGTTGCCTGCGCTATGGCCGTCGCTGGCGGAATCGTTACTGCAGCGTGGCGGCAAAATGATTGTTCGAATGCTGGCTTGCAGGTGAATCGCGAGGATCCGTCGGCGAGGGCTCCACATCTCAACGGCGCGTCGCAAGAACCTCCGGAAATCGCCGTATGTCAGGTGTATGTGCTGACTGGTGGCAACGCGTGTGATCCACAAATCTCAGGGGTCGATTGCCTGGCGGGCGGTTGCGGAGAACCGACCTGGGCCAAAGTAGGTCCGATTCCCTGGCAGGTGTTTGCTCAAGGCGAATACATTGGGCCTCATCGTTCAGCTCATACTCCCGAGTACCGATTGCGAGTCGACGATCAACTCGACTTTGTGTACCGCTTAACTCGCGAGCAAACACCTTCCCCTTACGAACTTAACGTCGGTGATTCGATACGGGTCGAGTCGCTTACGGACAAGAACATTGATCGAGAAGAATTGGTGATTCAACCCGATGGGTCAATCACCTTGCGTTTGCTAGGGCAAGTCCAAGCCGCGCGTCGCACAATCGCGGAACTTACGCAAGATTTGGAAGAGCGGTACAAAAAGTACTACCGCGTCCCCTCGATTACCGTCACTCCCCTGCGAGTTAACACGCGTCTGGAAGACTTGCGCGCCGCGATTGACCGCCGAGCGGGGGTAGGCGGCCAGAGCCTACAAGGCCGTGTTTCGCCCGATGGAACGGTGCAACTTGTCGCCCTCGGATCCGTGCCGGCCGTTGGTCTGACGTTGGATGAGTTGAAATGCGAAATCGACGCACGTTATGCGGCGATTGTCCAAGGCATAGAAGTGACCCCAATCCTCGTACAACGGGCGCCGCGCCAGATTTTTGTTGTTGGCGAAGTACGTCAACCAGGACGTTTTGCTCTGGAAGGGCCAACCACGCTGATGCAAGCGATCGCCATGGCCGGCGGCTGGAATGTGGGCGCCAATTTGCGAGAAGTCGTGGTCTTCCGTCGGGCCGACGATTGGCGATTAATTGCAACCAAGCTCGACGTGCGGGGCGCCCTGTACGGCAAACGGCCAATCCCCGCCGACGAAATTTGGCTGCGTGACTCCGACCTGGTGGTGATCCCCAAACATCCCATTCTGCAAATGGATGATTTCGTAAATCTCGTGTTCACACGCGGGATTTACGGAGTGCTACCCTTTAACGCCAGTTACGCTTTTCAAGCCTCAACGCTATAAGCAAAGTGACCGAATAGCTGCCCAAGGGGCAGGATCACTTGAATCGGGACAGGCGCTTTTCCCGGACTATCTCTACGTAATCCAGCTCGTCGCAAGGCGCAGCGGTCGACTTTCTAGACCGCGGCGCCTTTTCGCAAAGCGAATGTCCGGGCGTCTACTCTTCCGCCACGTTAACGAAGACTTTGAGCGCCGAGCTGTCTTCCACAAGCAGCTTCATCATTTGCTCATAAGAATCGAGCCCATTAACCGGGTTGGTCAGGATCTTCTGAATTACGCTCGGATACATCACCTCGCCCAAGGCTAGGTCTTTGATTCCTGATTCAAAGTGCTCACGGTTAGCGTTGACCGACCCAAGCAGGAGCTTGTTCCCCAAGACCCAATCGAGATTGATCTTGTCGGATGGCACGTCAACGCGACGGTCGCCACCAGTAATGCTTGTCCATACCAATACGCCGTTATGCCCTAACGCTTTCATGGCGTCAAAGGCGATCTGGCTGCTACCCGTAGCGTCGACAATTAAATCAGCTTTCCCGACCTGGCGAGCCAACTCCTCCAGCGGCGTTTCAGCGGTGCTGACGTAGGTCGCCTCCAGGCCGTTGACAATTTCGGACTTCAGCGAGGGCGGCTTGCTGCGTGCAACGGTGTACACCTTCAATCCACGCAGCTTCAAAATGAGCGTGGTTAATAGGCCAATCTGGCCGGCGCCTAAGACAAATGCGACCTCCGGCCGCCAGACTTTCATACGCCGCTGAACCTCGTACGCCTGCTGAACCGCCTTAGCAGCGCAGCTCATGGGCTCCATAAGAACGTGCAAATGTTTGAGCCCAGGAGGTACTTTGACAATGTACTCCTCATCATCCACGTAATATTCGGTGAGGAACCCGTGGAGCAGGTTGATCCCCCGCTCGTAGTACGTTTCCTCGCTCGTCATGTCGTAGGTTCCGATCCGATCGTAGATCGATCCGCCCGGGCGACGCACAGTAGCGGTTACGTAATCGCCCGGCTTCACCCGTTGGACGTTTTCTCCCACTTCCTCAACAATTCCGAACGACTCGTGCCCAAGCACCAAATAATCGAAGCCGGGGGGAGCATTACCGTAAAGTGCTTCATTGATTTCCTTATCCGTGGCGTCAACGCCTACTTTGAGCACTCGCACCAGCACGCCACGCCCGCCGGGCACATCATTGACCGTGGGCTTGGGAATGTCCTCGAGATGAACGCTGTTCTTTTTGCCGGGATAAACCGCAACCGCCTTCATAATCATCAACGTCCGAAATACGGGAATGCGACAAAAATCGGTCGTAAAGGAGGTAATGATAACGCACTTTGGAAAAAAAGGCAGGGTAGAAGCGTGCTTCACCGTGTCTCCCAAGTAGAAGCAGCGGCCAAACCTTCTTTTTCCCCAATTGCTTTAACCTCTGACGGCAGTTGAAGTTCCCATATAGCTGTGTGCCTGCAAACCTTCACCTCGGCTCAACTGGCTTACTTCAAGCGCCCCACACGCCACCCGCCGCACACCGCGCCGTTCAAAATGGGAAATTTGCGACAAGTGGTGATACGGGGAAATTTCTGCCGCCAAATAGGAAACTTCTGATTATTCCCGTTCTGCCGGGCCGATCGGTTGTAGCGTGACATTGTATTGCGCGGCGGTTCGCGCTCTATGGAACGCACCAGACGTGGCCGCCGGCCCGCAGGTCGCCATTGCTTGGGCGGACCCGGGACAGGCTGAGTCGCACGAATGATTCCGTGTCGGAGGCAAACTGATGAAGCGGAGCCTTGCCTGGATTGTAGCGCCGTTGGCCGGGATGCTCCTGGCGATAGCGCACACCAACGCTCAAATGGCGCCCTCGCCGTACTACCCCGTCGCCGCTGGTTATCCCGTTCAACAGGCCTATTATCCGCCGTATGGCGCTCCACCACCGGTGGGTGGACCCTACGGGCATCCCGGCATGACAGCGGGCTATAACGCCCCAATGGCCGCGTATGACCCGTACGTCATGCAAGCAGGTTTCCAGGGCTGCCCGGGTTGCGGCGGAGCTGGCTGTCAGGCATGCGGCGGAGGGCCCGCCCAGGGATTACTCCAAGGCTGCCATGGCTGTGGTCAGTGCGGCAGTTGTGGAGTGCTAGGAGGCGCAGGTTTTGGCGGTTTGGGACAACTCGGCGTAACCACTCCATATGGCATTGGCTGCAATGACGGCCAAGGGATCTGGAGCAAGCACGGCCCGCAGGGCACCGCCGGCTGCTGCAACCCACGGTGGTGGGACATTCAGGCCGAAGCCATGTACTTGGTTCGTGAAGATGTGTCGCGCGAGGTAAACTTCGCCTCGGAGGGCATTGACGGGCCGATCGTCCTGAGCACCAACAACCTGGATTTCGATGGTGCTCCTGGCATGCGAATTATGGGCGCCTACTTGATCGGCCCCGGAACCAATCTGGAAGGCGGCTACTTCGGTTTACTCGAGTGGGATACCGCCGCGGCCGTTACGAGCGACACCAATAACCTGTTTTCGGCCATTAGCAACTTCGGCCTCATCAACATTGTGAACCTGCCCGAAGTTAATAACTCTAACTTCCAGTCGATCAACTACGAGTCAGAACTGCACAACTGGGAACTGAATATCCGACGTCGTTGGGTTTCGCCCAATTGCCGCTTCCATAGTTCGCTGTTGGCAGGCGCCAGGTACCTCACCTTGGATGAAAACTTCCTGTACTTCATCCAGGCAGGCGATCCGGTGATTGGCACAACGTCTTACCTGATCAATACAACCAACGACTTGATTGGCGGTCAGATCGGTGGCGATTTGCTGCTGTGCATCATCCCCGGATTGAAGATCGGAGGCAACCTCAAGGCAGGTCTGTATAGCGTTCGCGCCGAAAACAAGACCGACATTTTCCTGGTCCGCCCACCGGACCCCACATTGAACCAACATTTCTCCGAGTTTGCGGGCGACCAAGATGTAGCGTTCGTGGGTGAAGGGGGCGCCGAGGCGATTATCGAAGCTACGGAACGCGTGACACTTCGCCTGGGTTACCAGTTCCTGGTGATCGAAGGGGTCGCCTTGGCTCCCGAGAACTTCAATCCCGACTTCCGCGTTGTAGGACGCGAAGCACACGTCAACCACAACGGCAGCGTGTTCTATCACGGCTTCTACGGCGGTTTTGAATACACTTGGTAACTCAAAGGGAAAGCCGTCTGGTGAACAATCGCCAGACGGCTTTTCTCATTGCCCACCGCTTCCTCTTGGGACCCGCACGAGATGGCAACGTGCGCGCCCCTGCGAGGAAGCGGTTTTGCATTGTTAATTTGTATCGATTGCGAGGATGGCGCCGACAACTCCGAACGTGCTGATGACTCCGAAGGAAATCGCCGAACCTAATTGCATAGGTTTTCGTCTTTTTCCAGTTCTATGGCCCGCGACGAAGGTAGCGACGATGCGTGTTTTCTCGTTCGCCGGACGCCTAACGGCGTTGCTCCTAATCTGCGGTGCGTTCAGGCTATCGGCAACCGTCGCGGCGGCCGAGCCGTGCAACTGCGATCCTCATGCGACGATGACGCCGGGAGGATACCTTCCCGGCGAGCCTAGCCTGACCGGCGACGGATCAATCCCGCCCGCGGTGATCATCGAACAGCATCCGTGTGTGTATAAACCGCACGACGTCGATCCGTGCTTTGATATGCGGTGCTATTTGTATCCTGGTTCGCCAGACTCGTGGTTGTACGTTCAGGCCGACTACGCCCCGCTATTCCGTGACACTGCCCGCGATGTCGCATTTCAAGCGTTGGACCAACAAGGCCCCATTGTCCTGGGAACCCAGACCCTTGACATGGAGTTCCAGGGCGGTCTGCGGTTGCTTCTTGGCGGACGCGTAAACGAGATCTACCGCGTGGAGACGATGTTCCAAGGTTTCCAGCATTGGGCGGACACCGATACGGCCCGCGACTTTACCCCCAATGATCTAGGTACAGAAGGCAATCTGTTCTCACCGTTTAGCCGCTTCGGCGACCCGGCGTTGAACTTTGATGGTGGCCCTGCGGGGATTGTCGGGTTGGACTTCAATAACTCGGCGCGATTGAGCCTACAAACCAGTTACGACAGCATCGAGTCCAACGTGCTTGTCGATATTCCGCGATTTCGGAACCTCGAATCGGCGGTGTCGTTGGGCCTGCGGTATACCACTATCGGCGAAGAGCTAACGTACGAAACCGCCTCAACAGTTCCCGCCGGCGGCGCGGGCGTGTTGTTAGGCAACAAGGTCGAAAATGACATGATCGGCCTACAACTGGGATATCGGGCGCGATTTCTCGTCGAACGGCGGATGTGGTTGGACTTCGATATCCGGGGAGCGATCTATCACAACGACATTGAACACCGCCTGCGCTACCAGCAAACGCAAGGAGCCGCCGTCGTGGGCGCATTCGCCGATTCCGCCGACGCAGAGAAAACTACGTTTGGCGGCGACCTATCACTCGTCATGCATTACCTTGTAACGCCCAACTTGGCTGTGCGGCTTGGATATCAAGCGCTCTGGTTTGACAGCTTGGCCCTGGCAGCCGAGAACATCATTCCCGAAGGCGTGCGGGTCACAACCCCTGCAGGAGGCCCGAATACGCTCGTCTTCCAACCGCTGGAAATCGACCACAGCGGCGAGGTTGTCTACCATGGGCCCGTGGCGGGTATTGTCGGCATGTGGTAGTCGGCATCGCTGTCGCCGTACTTTGTTGTGGTCAACCCGTTGCTTCATCGGGTTGACCAGGGGGCATATGGCGCCTACGATGAAACCATTGGTTGTTCAACAAATCGTGACGTAATCTGGGGTTGCGTAGCGGCGCGACGTTTCGCTCATCAACGTAACATGGAATCTCCGTCGGAAAAAAGTGAAACGCTCGCCGGATCGATTATGGGTGAACTCGGGCCGGACGAAGTACCTTTGGCTGCTGGCGCCGCGTCCGTAGATCTGCCGCGTATTGAACGCGCCGTGCGGGAGATCCTCGCGGCAGTCGGTGAAGATCCTAACCGCGAGGGACTTAAGGAAACACCCGCCCGCGTCGCCCGCATGTATGCTGAGCTTTTCCGTGGATTGCACCAAGATCCGCGCGAGCACCTTCAGAAGTTCTTTACTGAAAAGTACGATGAGATCGTGCTTGTGCGCGATATCACGTTTGAAAGTGTGTGCGAGCATCACTTGCTGCCGTTCATGGGCAAAGCGCACATTGGTTACCTTCCCTCGGGCAAGGTGATCGGTTTAAGTAAGCTGGCCCGTGTGGTAGAAGTTGTCTCGCGGCGGCCGCAAGTGCAGGAGCGCATGACGGAACAGATTGCGAACCTGCTGGTAGAGGAATTGGGCGCCAAAGGGGTCGGTGTGGTCGTGGAGGCCACCCATACCTGTATGACCATTCGCGGCATCCGCAAACCGGGAAGCCTGTGCGTTACCTCGGCCATGAAGGGGATCTTCCGTTCGAATCTCTCAACCCGCGCGGAAGTCATGCAATTGATCTACGGCCAAAATAAATAGACAGCCGAGGGGTTAGGCGTCCAGTGGCGCGCACTGTTTGTCTTTTCTGGCCGTATTTACGGGGAAGGAGCTTCGCAGCTATTCCTCTAACGGTTAGCGGTACGCTTCGGCGCTTAAGACGTCGCTAAGACCTGATCTAGGGCTATAATACGCTTGACGTACTCTTGCCGCCCATAGATGAGGCATTCGCACTTGCCCTGCGCAGCGTATTTCGCTAACCTTCCGCGCCATTTCCGTGATTCCGACAAACTCCGCGCAATTTCCTACGCGCCAGACCTCCCCGTTCGGGATTCCGCTTCTAGTACGGATCGGTCTGGTTGCGCTGGGGGCCCTGTTGCTGACACTGCTGGCGACTGCCGCTGTGCTACAGCCGGACCAACGCGGATACGGCACCCATCGTCAGCTTGGGTTGCCGCCGTGTACGTTTCAGACGTTGGCGGGAGTGCGGTGTCCTTCGTGTGGAATGACAACCGCTTGGGCGCATTTGATGCGAGGACAATTCGCATCGGCAATGGCGGCTAACGTGGGTGGAGTTGCGTTGGGGATTGCGGCGGCAGGACTAGGGCCTTGGATGCTTGTATCGGGCATTCGCGGGTGGTGGTTTTGGGGGCGTCCGCGTGAATCGGTTGCCGTCGCGGTCACAGCAGGCATTGTGGCCGTGACTTTGGCGGACTGGGTTGTGCGGATCATTTTCACAAGATGAACGTTGCAGGAGCAACTCAGGCGAGGGAACGCCATGCTGACCAATACTTTTGGCCGCCGGACCTTGACTGTAACGGGGCTGGCCTTGGTGCTGTCGTGCTTTGGCGGATGCGCCATCGTCAATCATTTGTTGTATGTAGTCCGCGGGGCGACGATTCCGGCCGCATACGATGGCCTCGTTGGTAAGCGTGTAGCCGTCGTTTGCGTGTCGCCGAATGATGACTATGGCCCGGGATCGAACGCGGTAATGCTGTCGCGCCAAGTCGAAGGGTTGCTCCGTGCCCGGGTGAAAGACATCAAGGTCGTACCGCACAGCGAAGTGGCCAACTGGATCGACCGCAACAATTGGCAGTACGACTACTTACAAATTGGCCGCGGCGTGAAAGCAGATTGTGTTTTAGCGATTGACCTAATGCGGTTTAGCCTCCACGAAGGCTCCACGCTGTATAAGGGCCATGCCGATGCCGAAATCTCCGTGTTCGATATGAGTCTAAATGGGAGCAAGGTGTATCACACCGTTTTAGAGGACTTCACCTTTCCTGCCCGCGGCGCCCAGCCGGTCACGGACATTTCGGAATCGAAGTTCAAACGCGCTTTCATTCGCGTACTGGCCGAGAATATCGTCCGCAACTTCCACGAGTACGATATTCAAGAGGACGTGGCGTCCGACCGCGCCACGCTGGGCAACTAATTGCCGTGTAGAGAACGTTGCGGAGGCGCCAATGATCGCGCGCGATCGTGGTTCGGCATGACCTGCGCAATTGTTGCTTGCTACATCAAGTTCGCGGTCGCGACTTACGTGGCGATGATGGAGAAGACATCGCCAGGCAGGAATCCAATGTAAAGGCCAGTGCTTCCCGATTCGGGTATCGGTTCCGGTCCATAACGGGAACCGACGTAGAACACACGAAGCGTTAGTTTCGCTTCGCCGCCTCTGCAAGGTCGATTACGCCTAAATCGTGCGTGTCGCCAATCTTGTCGGCCGGGACTTCAACCTCAATCGGCGTATTCTCAGGCGAAAATTGTGTGGCAAGCTTCTGATCCTCAAGGTACGTCGCTTGTGATAAGCCGACTTTATACCGTCCTGGCTTGATCCCGTTCTGGGCGCCAACGATCTCGAATGCCCCATCCGCTGCTAAGGGGGCGGTCCACGGTTCGGCGCCACTCCCAGGATTGACGGGCGTTAGTTGCACGTTCACTGTAGCACCAGGAATATTCTGAGGAGCCTGAAGGGGAGCGCCGGCATGCAAGAGCTTGCCTTTGACGATGACTCCTGGTTCATATGTTGGTCCTTCGCTGCAACCAATGCAAACGCTGCCAAGAACCAAAGCCGCCCCCAGCACAGAAATCCTATTCTTCATGATTCTTTCTCAAGGAAGGGTAATTGGATTTCCATCGCCCCGTTCGCCCAAACGTTGGAACGTCGTCAGGTCGATCGTATAGCTGATGAAATGTACGCTCCCGTCAACAAACACGCTCATAAAGCCGCCCGGGTGCGATGAGCCAAACCGCTGTTGCCCATCACCCGACTTAGGATCAGGCAATGGAGTTTGGTTCGATGCCCGTATCGCGTCGTGGTCCCACCCGCAGGTATAGCCCTCGTTATCATCTGTTTGGTAGGTGCCCAAAAGCGTGCGGTTCAACCGTTTCTCGCCGATCATCATCACGTTCGCGGTTCCGTCAGTAATTCCCGCAAAGCTTATGAGAAACGAGCTGTTTGTGTTGGGCGTTGTCGTATTGGGGTTCTGCACGATGGCGCCGACATTGGCGGACTGGGCGCAACACCCGGCGTAGTCGGTGGGAGAATGGGCGTACGTCCCGCTGGGACCGTACCAACTGGCCTGTGGCGGAAGAGCCTGCGGCGAACGACGGCTTGGGCAAAAGAAAGCTTCGACGACGGCGCCCATTGCCTGTATTTGCCGTTCATCGTTATTCGCTTTGTTCGCCCCTTCCCAAACTTGATACTGCTCTAGATAGGGAAGAATCTGAAAACCCCAGCCCGCCAGTTGTCCTGAACCGACTTCCGGGACGCCTGCCGAATTATAAGTCGGAGCATAGCTCCAATGTTGGCCGCCATGAGGCAGATAGTTGTATGTGTCGTGATGGTTGTGAATTGCCAACCCGATCTGCTTTAAATGATTGGAACACTCGGTGCGTCGTGCTGCCTCACGTGCGGCTTGCACCGCAGGGAGGAGTAAGGCGACCAATATTCCAATGATGGCAATTACCACCAGTAACTCCACCAAGGTGAAGCCAGAAGTCCGGACGCGGGACGAGTACATAGAGATGATCCTCAAAATAGATGGAACGACAGAAAATGATAAAATTGCCGCAAAAGGTTGGCAATCGCCGAGGAAATAACGAACTCTTAGCTAGGTCGAAGTAGAGCTTACGCACGCCGGTCGGCAATCGCAACTTTCCTGCCAAAAAATGAAACGACCGGGAGAAGCAGTCCGCCCCTCCCGGTCGTTCCGTGGCGTCAAAGCCATCAAACGTCGTAGTACAAGCAGAACTCATAAGGATGCGGACGCAGGCGGATTGGATCGACCTCGCGTTGCCGCTTGTACTTGATCCATGTCTTGATCACGTCCTCGGTGAATACGTCGCCTTTGAGAAGGAACTCGTAATTGTTTTCCAGCGCGTTTAATGCTTCCTCCAGCGAAGCCGGCGTCTTCTGTACGGCGGCGGCCTCTTCGGGCGGTAGATCGTAAATATCTTTATCAAGCGGATCGCCCGGGCTGATCTTGTTCTGAATGCCGTCGATCGCAGCCATCAGGATCGCCGAGAACACAAAGTAGGGATTGCAACTCGGATCGGGGCAACGGAACTCAATGCGTTTACTTTTCGGGCTGGGACTATACATCGGGATACGGCACGCCGCCGACCGATTGCGCTGCGAATATGCCAGGTTCACCGGCGCTTCGTAGCCGGGCACCAAACGACGATAGCTGTTCGTAGTCGGGTTGGAGAACGCAATGATTGACGGCGCATGCTTTAAGATTCCGCCAATCGCGTACAAGGCCATATCCGATAACCCTGCGTATCCGCCGCCGGCAAAAAGTGGCTCACCTTCGCGCCAAAGGGAAAAGTGCGTGTGCATGCCCGATCCGTTGTCGCCGAAGATCGGCTTGGGCATGAATGTCACGGTCTTGCCATACTTGCGGGCGACATTCTTGACAATGTACTTGTACATCACCAATTGGTCAGCCATCCTGACCAATTCGGCGAATCGCAAGTCGATTTCGGCCTGACCGGCCGTCCCCACCTCATGATGATGCGTTTCGACGTCCATGCCGCACTCGATCATGGTGAGCATCATCTCGTTGCGGATGTCCATTAACTGGTCAGCAGGAGGGCAAGGGAAGTACCCTTCTTTGTGCCGAATTTTGTGGCCCAAGTTCGGCTGTTCACGGCGCCCCCGATTCCACTCGGCTTCACAACTATCGATGTGATAGTACCCCTCGTGGTTTCGCTGATCAAAACGCACATCGTCGAATATGAAGAACTCGGCTTCGGGGCCGAAAAAGGCGGTGTCAGCTATGCCTGTACTCCGAAGGTAGTTCACTGCCTTGCGGGCCACGTTTCGCGGATCGCGCGTGTAGTCTTCGCCCGTTACCGGATCTTGAATATCGCAGATCAACACCAAGGTCGGGATTTGCGTGAATGGATCCATGAAAGCTGTTGTGGGATCCGGCACGAGAAGCATGTCGCTCTCGTTAATCGCCTGCCATCCGCGAATACTCGAGCCGTCAAACCCCTGCCCCTCTTCGAATGTCTCCTCTTTGAGCCGGGAAAATGGAATCGAAGTATGTTGCCACAAGCCGGGAAAATCCATAAACCGGAAGTCGACCGCTTTAGCGCCGGCCTCACGTCCCAACTTCAATACGTCATGAGGAGTTTTGATATCCGTCATAGATCGTCCCTTTTTTCGTGATTGAGGACAAGTTCGCAGAAAGCGCGTCCCGTTACATTCGGCGCCGTTCGCGGTATCGGTTCCGTTGTGTCCCAGAACTTCTGCCTTCCTCCCGCTCGGTGTAGCCGTGGTGGGATGGCTAACTCAGGGTCCACAAAAGAAATGCAAAGTTGGTTGTAGCGGGTGATTAGCCGTTTGCAATCAGGTTGCGTAGTTTTTGTTGAAAAAAGTTTTGATCGCAATAATTCGCAGCGAGCAAGTACCTCCGCTTCTAGTTGGTCCGCAGCACGCGTATCGAGATTACGGCCGTCTGGGGTGTGCTGTTTCGCACTGCCTCCTAGGGGATAGGCCCGTTCCAAACGCCAATGTCTAACACAACGCGCTTCGAAAGTGATGAATCGAGCGCACGAGGCACAACCGCCGCTACTTGTTTTGTTAGAGGAATGGGCTTGTCGGTCATAGCTGTTGATTTCCGCCCAAAATTGGCTAGTCTGAAAGCCCCCAGATTTTTGGATCCGTGGGGGATGTACACGCCCCTTCGTTTGTGCCATATTTCACAAACTTTTAGCGGCAGGGCGTCTCGGCGCCTCCGCTTTCCCCGATTACGGGCCACCAACAGGGCTTCGACTCGTGGGTCACTTCTTCAACGACATCTTCGGCATTACCGAGCACGTCTGGCTCGGCCACACGATCGCCGCACTTATTAAATGTGCGATCCTGTTGAACATCGTCGCCGTGGGAGCCTTGTTCTTCATTTGGCTTGAGCGCAAGGTTTCGGGCCGCATCCAGGATCGCCTAGGACCTACGCGCGTGGGCGGCCGGTTCGGCTGGCTACAAACGATTGCCGACGGCATCAAACTTCTTGCAAAGGAAGATCTCACCCCCGCTCAGGCCGACGCACTCCTCTTTCGCGTAGCGCCTTACATCAGCTTTGCCGCCAGCTTCGCGGCGTACTTGGCGTTACCATTTTCGAATGGCTGGGTCGCTTGGGAGCTGAATGTCGCTGTGTTTTTCATTCTGGCCGTGGTGGGCTTAGAAGTGTTCGGCGTAATCCTGGCGGGCTACGCTTCTGGCTCCAAGTGGTCGCTCTTCGGCGCCATGCGTGAAGCGGCGCAGGTTGTTAGTTATGAAGTGCCTTTAGGCCTGTGCGTGGTCGTGCCAGTGCTGCTTTGTGGCACGCTGAACCTGATCACAATCGCCAACATGCAGGCGGGGCTGTTTACCAATTGGTTAGTGTTTCACGATCCATTCACGTTCTGCATTTTTTGGGTTTACTTTACGTGCGCCACGGCAAGCGTGAACCGCGCTCCATTCGACTTGGCGGAAGCCGAAAGCGAGCTTGTCGCTGGATTCCACACCGAATATTCGGGCCTCCGGTGGAGTTTCTTCTTCATGGCTGAATATGGCTCCATGTTCGCCGTGAGCGGACTGGCCGCCATATTGTTCTTCGGCGGATGGAATGGCCCGATCCCAATTTTCCACTGGTTAGGCTGGGCAAATTCAGAAACGTGGATCTTGCGTGAAACGGCGAATCTCTTTGGAGCGTTGAACTTCATATTCAAAGCGGTTCTCGGCGTCACGCTGATGATGTGGGCGAGGTGGACGCTGCCGCGCTTGCGCATCGACCAAGTCATGACCACCTGCCTGAAGTACTGTGTTCCTTTAGCAGCCATGGGGTTCTTGGGCGTAATCGCCTGGCAGTATCTGGGACTGTGGTCCCCCAACGACATTTACCTGAATCGCATCGCCAAACCGTTCGAACATCGAAGCGAAGTCCGCGAACAATGGCGAGCCGAACAGGAGGCCGCCAATCGCGATGGAGCTTCTGCTTCGGCTCAAACGACAAAGTCGTCGGGCGGAAGACCGATTTTCGCGACCGTGTCAGCGGCGGCTGAAGGTAATAAAGGAGGTGTCCAATGAATCTCCTCCTGGCGACGATCACCGACTGGCATTCTTTCTTTTTCTATCTTTTCGCTGCGATCACCTGCGCGTTCGCCTTGGCGGTGTTGTTCTCGAATCACATCGTCCACATGGCGTTCTATTTGGTCATCTCGCTCGGCGCGTCAGCCGGTCTCTTTATTTTGGCCGGCGCTGAGTTCGTCGGCGCCATGCAGTTGTTAATCTATGTCGGCGGTACGCTGGTGCTGCTCATTTTTGGTGTCATGCTTACGGCCCAAGAACGCTTCATTTCGATGAAGACTCGGGGCGGTGAATGGGTTATGGGAGCTTTAGTTGGCGGCGCTGTCCTGGTGCTCCTGGTGCGAACGGCATTCGGAGTCGACGATTGGAGCCGGCCTCGCCCCCATCCTGAAGAGGTTTCGCCGATTGCATCCCAGACCGCCACACAATTGGGCTTGGCCTTGTTAGGTATCCGTCCCGACGCATCCGATCACGCCGATCCACGCTTGCGGCAGGGCATGTCGGGGTATCTGTTGCTGTTTGAAATCGCGTCGGTGCATTTGCTTATTGTTCTCATCGGCGCAGCGTATTTGGCTCGCACCAAACGTTTTCATCCGGCATACGCCGACGCGCCGGCGCTCCGTCACGAGCGGTCCCCCAAACGCCGCGGCCGATTGGCGACACTCTGGACCATGTTGTGGTTAGTGGTGGACATTTCCGCGTTGGCGACCCTTGTCTACGTAATGGCCCGTCGCGACCTAACCGAAGACCTGCTAGCCCAAATGGGCGCTCCGCGATGGTTACTCACCGTGAGCCTATTCTTGACGGCGTTGCACATCATCTGTTTGATTGCGCTTCTCAACTGGCAACGCTGGGCGTTCTCTGGCTTGGTCGTAATGGCGGCGGTGTTCGTCGTCGTCAATAGTACAGCGTTGGGCCTTGTACCGGGCTTGGCCACAGCGGCTGCACAAGCACTTTCCTTGTTCGTCCTTTACGGTCTGCTCAAGATTGGCGGCGCCCAAAGTATGTGGGCGCAATTGGAATAGCGTATGGCCCCCCTGCTCGCACAAATTACCGTTACGCACTATTTGATCGTGGGCGCGGTGCTTTTTGTTACCGGCATCGTGTGCATGGCGACCAAACGTAATATTCTTGGCGTACTCATGGGCGTCGAACTGGTTCTCAACGGCGCCAACGTGAACTTCATCGCGTTTGGAAGCCCTTTTCTACGCGAGAATCATTTGGGGTTGGACGGGCAATTGATCGCGGTCTTTGTGATCGTACTTGCGGCAGCCGAGGCGGCGGTGGCTTTGGCCATTGCGCTTAATTTTTACAATAACCACACCACCATTGACGTCGATCGGGCGGATGACCTGAAAGGCTAATGGACGCGCTACCCGTACTCCTGGGACTCGCCGTACTGGCGCCCCTTATCTCGTTCTTTGTAATCCTTCTCTTAGGCCCCTCGTTGGGACAGGGAGGAAGGAACGCAGCTTATGTGGCCATCGCGGCCATTCTTGTGTCGGGGCTATTTTCGTTTACCAGTTTGGGCATCTGGCTAGCGAACGGGTGGCCGCAGAAGCATGAAGAACCCCACCATGCTCTGGTGGAAGAGGTTGCGGAAGGTTCGGCTGCTCGAGAGGTACACGCTGGGGCGGCGAGTAGTGAACACTCGGAACACCACGAAGATGGCCAACATGCGGCGATCGTTCCGCCCAAGGTTTCGGGTGACTACTACTTGCTTGGCAAGTTTGGCGGTCTTCGCCTGAGTATCGGCTACTACATCGACTCGCTCACGGTGAGCATGTTTTGCATGGTCACTCTGATCGCGTCGTGTATCCACTTTTATGCGGTCGGTTACATGCACGATGAGTTGCATGACGTAACTGACCACGAGGCGCACCTGGCCAATGGAGACCACGTGCGCCGCCCCGGCCGGTTCCATCGTTTTTTCCAGTATTTGTCGCTGTTCTGCTTTAGCATGTTGGGCCTCGTTCTAGCAGGCAACGTGCTGATGGTTTTTGTGTTTTGGGAATTGGTCGGCATTTGTTCGTATTTCCTCATCGGCTTCTACATTGAGCGTAAGAGCGCTACCAATGCGGCCAACAAGGCCTTCATTGTCAACCGTGTGGGCGACTTTGGCATGATCGTCGGCCTGATGGCCATTTGGAGTTCCCTGGGTACGTTCGCGTTTGACGAGATCTTTGCAATGGTCCGTCCCGCGCCTAACTACCAGCTTCAAGTGCCGGAGGGAATGGTGTACGCCGGCGCTCATGAACGTATCGCAGAGTTGGCCCGTGAACTCGGCCCGACGGCGACGCGAGAAGAGTTGGCTGCCGCAATTCGTGAACGCGCAACGCTTGAAGGTTGGAGTAACGTCGACGCGACAAATTCGCAGCCACGTTACGGATATGCGCTCTGGATCGTCGCCGGATTAGGAATTTTTTGTGGTTGCGTCGGTAAGAGCGCACAGTTCCCGCTGCACGTGTGGTTGCCTGACGCTATGGAAGGCCCCACGCCTGTTTCGGCGCTTGTACACTCGGCGACGATGGTTGCGGCGGGCGTCTACTTGGCCGCCCGGTTCTTTCCGTTTTTTGTACCTGAGGTGTTGCTGGTTATCGCTGTGATTGGCGCCATTACCTTATTCATGGCGGCGACCATTGCTATCACAGCGACCGATATCAAGCGAGTCCTCGCATACTCCACGGTGAGCCAACTTGGCTACATGATGCTCGCCATCGGCCTTGGCGGTTGGCTTGCAGGCGTGCTGCACCTTTTTACCCATGCGTTTTTTAAGAGCCTGCTGTTCCTTTGCTCTGGGTCGGTCATTCACGCCGTCCACACCAACGAAATGACCGAAATGGGCGGGCTGATTAAGAAGATGCCCTGGACAGCCTACACCATGCTGATCGGCTGTTTGGCCATTGCAGGCGCCGGCGTACCGTTCGTCATCGGCTTGAGTGGTTACTATTCCAAAGACGCCATTTTGGAACAGGCGCACCTGTTCATGTCCACCAATCCCGTTTGGGGCGCCGTTTTCTTTTACTTAGCCGCGGGCGGCGCCGCCCTTACGGCGTTCTACATGTTTCGCATGTGGTACATGACGTTCCTAGGCGAGCCGCGCAATTATCACCGCTATGATCACGCCCACGAATCGCCTCGCGTAATGGTGGCGCCCTTAGTGATTCTCGCAGTATTCGCCATTGGGGTAGCGTGGCCCATTCCGGGACTGAACTTAACCTCGCTCTTGGAACAAGCTCGGCCGGCGGGAACGCTGACCGAAACGCCGGGCGTGCTAGTGAATCTGATCTGGCCCAACGAACACGAAAGCCACGCTCCCGAACACAAAACGCCAGCGACGCTTATCGCGTTTGCGACGGCCTTAGCCGGAATTCTCTTGGCGACCGTGTACTATGTTTGGCGGCCATATCTCGCCGACGAAGCGCGACAACAATTCGCATCGGTACACCGCTTCCTTGTCAAAAAGTGGTGGTTTGACGAACTCTATGACGTCCTGTTCGTTCGGCCGACGCACGTTATTTCGCGGTTAGTGGCGCAGTTCGATCGGTATTGGATTGATTGGCTGCTGGATAGTCTAGCGCTTGCGACCCGCCGCTTTGCAGCCGTGTGGGATCGGGTTGCCGACCGAGCGATTGTGGATGGCTTTGTCAATTTGTTCGCGGGTTGGACCTATTCGCTGGGGCTCTCCGCGCGAAGTATCCAGCGAGGCAACCTTCGTGAGTACGTGCTTTTTATTGCCGTGGGGACCGTGGTGGTGTTCATTCTCATTAGCGTCTTCCGCGCTGCGGCGGTGGCCGGCTAGGGTTGTGACGTAGCGCTAGGGGCGCTCGCCGCGCTCCCTACCGCACGACATACCCCGGAAACAAAGTTTATCCAACTCAAATCAAAACGCATGCGACTATGACAGCCGCCATTTTCCTGCTCAGCTTCATAATCTTCTTTCCCGCCGTAGGCGCATTGTTGCTGGCCTTTATTCCCAGCTCCAACGTTTACGCCCTGCGCGGATTTTCATTCGGGGTGACCGCGCTTGTGTTCTTGGCCACGCTCGCGCTGCTCATTCCGGGGTGGGAAGCAGGCTTTAACGCGGCGCAGGCCGAGATGCAAGACGCGTTCAGTCTGTCGTGGATCCCTTCGTTCAACATCTATTACTTCCTGGGGGTCGACGGCATTAGCCTCCCGTTGGTCCTGCTCACTTCGTTTATCTCAATGCTGGCGATGGCCGCCAGTTGGTCGATCACCAAGTACGTCAAAGGCTACTGCATTCTCTTCCTATTACTAGAAACGGGAATGCTTGGCGTCTTCCTCGCGCTTGACTTCTTCCTGTTCTATGTGTTTTGGGAAGTCATGCTCTTGCCGATGTATTTTCTCATTGGCGTGTGGGGAGGACCACGCAAAGAGTACGCGGCAATTAAGTTTTTTCTTTACACGCTCGTCGGCAGCGTACTAATGCTGATTGCGCTGTTGATCCTGTATTTCAACAGCGATCTAACCGAGCTTGCCGCATCGGACGCCACAGATTTTTCGGGCGCCAACCCCGGGGCTGTCGTAGCTTGGGACAACTTGCATCTTCACAAAGATGTGGAAGCGAGGCTCGGACGCCTATACCTCCACACCCGTCGTGAAATGCTCGGCGAAGAAGTCCGCCGCTTCTCATTGAACGCGGGCGGGCGCGACAACGCCGTTTTAACGCTGGTTGCCGGCAAGGACTTACCGGCTGGTCAACCAATCGCGATTCGCTTTGCGACCGTTGCAGGGGAGGAGCCGACAGCTGTTTACGACGAGCAGGCGAGCGTCGTGATCGTACAACTCCCCGAAGGACAGAAAACAGCGCAAGCAACTGTGAACGCAATTAATTCAAGCGAGTCGACGGCTGGTATTCTGATTGCGTCGATTCCTCCTGGAGGTGAAACCGACGCCGAAATTCTTCCTCCTGGAAATTGGAGCGTCAACGAAGGTATCCGCCTACAGAAGAGCGCCGAACCGGTCCACACGTTCAATTTGCTCGCGCTGGCGGCCCTTGGTCAACACACCCGTCAGTTCGACGATGAGGTTGTATTGTTCCGCGGATGGCCGGTTTTGGGGCGATTGTTCGATGGTTGGACCTGGCAGGAATGGGCGTTCATTTTGCTACTAATTGGCTTTCTAATTAAGGTCCCCAGCGTGCCGTTCCATACTTGGTTGCCTGACGCACACGTAGAAGCGCCCACGCCGATTTCGATGATCCTGGCGGGCATACTTCTCAAGATGGGCGGCTATGGGATCATCCGCATTTGCTACCCGATCTGTCCCGATGGCGGATACGAGTGGATGTGGTTTGTGTGTACGTTGGGCGTCATCAGTATGGTCTATGGCGCCTTTGCCGCCATGGCGCAGAAGGATTTCAAACGCTTAGTCGCGTACAGTTCGGTCAGCCACATGGGCTACGTGGTACTGGGGCTGGGCGTTTGGTCCGTAGGCACGGTGGGCGGTCTAAACCCATTCACCGGAGACTACTGGAATATGGGCATCAAGGGCGCCATGTTCCAGATGATCGCTCACGGCATCAGTTCTGCTGGCATGTTCTTCATGGTCGGCGTGGTGTACGACCGGGTTCACCATCGCAACCTGGATGAGTTCGGGGGGTTGTTCGGCCGCATGCCGGTATACACGGCCTTGGCAATTGGCATCTTCTTCGCCGGACTTGGCTTGCCCGGCCTGTGCGGATTTATCGGCGAAGTGCTAGTCGTACTTTCGGTCTGGAATTTCAGCAAAGTGCTCGCGGTAATCGCGGCAGGCGTGGTGATCCTCACGGCGGCCTATATTCTGTGGACCATCCAGCGAGTTTACCTAGGACCGGAATACAAGGGGCCCCACAGCGAAGCGTTGACGCCGCTTTCGCCACGAGAAACGAGTATCGGAGCGGTGCTGTTCGCTTTCGCCCTGATCCTCGGCGTCCTTCCGCACCATACGGTTCTGCGCTTCATGGATGCGACGGTCGACCGGCAGGTCGATCAGTTAGCATGGTGGACACAGCACATCAAAATGCCGCAGGAGCAGGCCGCGCAAGAGCAGCGTGCTCTAAGCGATTCCGTTCGTGGCGAAGAAACGGCGTTGGCGCCAGTCAAGCAATAGGCCGACGCTCCATTACCTGGGGCTGCGCGGCGCAAGCGCACGAAGCCGATACCACCTGATCCACGCGATTTGCAGTACCTACCGTGAACCTGACCGACGCTGTCGATACCCTGTACGCCAACACGATCCGCATCAGCATCCCAGCTTTCGGGCCGGAGTTGGCGTTGTGCATCTCCATCGTTGGGATGCTTCTGGCGAGGCTGCTTCCCGGCGGCCGCCGGATCGACGTTTTTTATCTTGGCTTGTTCGGCGCCGTGGTGGGTTTTGTACTAGCGTTTTATGGTCCCACGGAACGTACTGAGCTGTTCACAGGCATGCTCATTTATGACCGGTACGCGGTCTTCATCCGAGCATTCCTCATGTTGTTTCTTGTGCTCTTTCTCGCTCTGACCAAGCTTTCGGGAATTCCCGATCGTGAAGACGGTCCTGATATTTACTCACTCGCCTTCGGCGCCACCTTGGGCATGTGTCTGATGGCGTCGGCCAATCACTTGTTTATGGTGTTCCTGGCCGTCGAGATGGCAAGCGTTCCGTCGTACGCGTTAGCTGGATTACTCAAGGGCCGGCGGCAGAGCAGCGAGGCAGCGCTCAAGTACGCCATTTATGGCGCGGGCGCAGCCGGCATCATGTTATATGGCGTCAGCCTGCTCGCCGGTTTGCTCAATACCGTCCATTTTCCAACGATGGCGGCCGAACTCGCGCGTCGTTACCCGGAGTTTACTTCGTCGCAGTTGATGGTCCTTGCCTTGGCCGGGCTGATGGTGGCTGTCGGAATTGCCTTCAAGCTCGCGGCCGTTCCGTTCCACTTTTGGTGTCCCGATGTCTTTGAAGGCGCCGCGGCCGAAATCAACGCATTCTTAAGCGTCGCCTCCAAGGCGGCGGCGCTAGCGCTTCTGGTGCGTGTGGCGGTTGGTTTGGGAGTGGCTCCCGAGACGAACGGGCCGTATTTGCCCCAGGAATCGGCCTTCCAAGAGTCGGCTCATGCCGCGGACGGCGCCTATTACGTCGCCCTTCAGAACTCCGACGTCGTGGCGGAACCAGTCAGAGCACGCGCGGATTTGCTTGAAGGGCTTCGTCCTGTTCGCAATTACATGGCGTGGCTCACCGCATTCCTCGCAGCGATTACTTGCACCTTTGGCAACCTGGCCGCGTATGGCCAAACGAACATCAAACGGCTGCTAGCGTACTCGACGATTGCACACGCTGGTTACATGATGATGGCGGTTCCGCCGATGCTGGCCCTGGCGGACCTCGATTCGAAACGTGCACAGGAGGCGGCCGCTGCGCTGGCGCTATACATCATCATTTACTTGTTCATGAATCTCGGGGCGTTCGCGATCGTCGCCTTTCTTCGCAATGCGCTGCGAAGTGAAGAGATTGCCGACTACGCGGGTTTGGTGCGCCGCGCGCCTTGGACTGTGATATGTTTTTCGGTAATCTTATTTAGCCTAGTGGGAGTACCGCCACTTGCGGGCTTTCTTGGTAAGTTCGCCATCTTTGCCGCCCTGGCCGACGGCTACGTGGTTGTCGAGCGCGCTGGAGGAGCCGGGAATTATCTCCTCTGGCTGCTGATTATTGGCGGAATTAATACGGCGCTTAGTCTGTACTATTACCTTCGGGTTGTGAAAGTGATGACCATCGACGCCGAACCGCCTTCCCGCACGCCATTCTCCGTTGGGGTGTTTCCCGTCGCGTATGTAGTTCTGCTGACCTTTCCGTTGGTCGTGTTAATCTTTACGTGGAACTTCCTCAACGAGTGGACGCTTCAAGCCGCTGCGCACTTATTGTAAGGGCCGGCCGTTTGCTTGCCTAATCCGAATCACCGATTACTCCAAAGGGCGCGCGTTTCGGCTCGAGTTAATTTAATAGAACAGGGCGTTGGTTGAGACGCCTCTGCGGAATTGCTATGAATTCGTCGAAGACGATCTCCATTCTGAACCGGCTTTACATTCTGTTTCACCGTTCCTTGCCGATGTACCTGCGCGACGCAGGGCCTTGGACGCGGATGCAAGAGAAAACGGCGGAGCAAACCTTAGCCCATATCATTGAAGATCACGAAGCCGCATGCGACCGCCTGGGGACCATGATCCTGGATCGCAATGGCGTCATCGAAAGTGGTCGTTTCCCAATGGAGTTCACCAGTTGGAACGACCTTTCGTTCGATTTCATACTACAACGGCTCATTGAATTACAACGTCGCGCAATCCGCACGCTTGAACAAAGCGTCCTGGAACTTGAACATGATCCTGCGGCTCGCACAGTGGTGGAAGAACTATTAGGGGAGGCCCAAGGCCATCTTGATTCTCTGCTTGATTTAACGGGCCAGACCGCTGGAGCTTAGAACGAGAATGCGGCCGCGCAGCCGGGCCGTTCGCTATTTCCAAATCAGCCGCCAGAGCCACGGATGCCGTACTTCGACACGCACGCCCACCTTGACGACGAAGCATTTGACGCCAACCGAGAAAGCATCATTCACCGTGCGCAGGAGGCGGGGGTCGCCACAATCGTGTCGGTCGGCGTGACCGCTGCTTCAAGTCAAAAGTGTATTAAGTTGGCGGAGCAATACCCAAGTATATTCGCTGCCGTCGGCATTCAGCCGAATTATTGCGCACAAGCCGAACCTGGCGATTGGGACCGGATTATCGCACTCGCAGATCATCCGCGTGTCGCCGCAATTGGCGAAACGGGGTTGGATCGATATTGGGATTACACCCCCTTCGAGGTGCAGCAAGACTACTTTGACCGACATTTGCGGCTTTCTCAGGAACGAGACAAAGCCTTTATTGTCCACATGCGCGACTGCGGTGCGGACATCGTCGCAATGCTCGTCGAAGCTCGCCGCCGCGGACCCTTACGCGGGGTCATGCACTCCTTTACCGGCGACGTCGAGCTAGCGCGCGAATGTCTGGATTTGGGATTGTATATCAGTTTCGCTGGGATGGTGACTTTCAAGAAATCCGAGAACCTCCGACAAGTTGCGGCGACGATCCCGGATGATCGCATTTTGATCGAAACCGATAGTCCTTACCTTTCGCCGCATCCACTTCGGGGCAAGCAGCCGAATGAGCCGGCTCGCATCGTATATACGGCCGCCTGTTTGGCCGAAGTACGCGGCGTGTCGGTCGAGCAATTTGCCGCCCAGACAACCGGTAACGCACAACGGCTGTTTGGTGTATCTTGAATCGAAAAGGAATATTCTCATTCGTATCGAGAGACTCCCATGGTCAAGACCGCAAGTACGATGTTGCCGCTGGGCACCAAAGCGCCCGATTTTTCTCTTGTGAATGTCGACGGGCGCACGGTTTCGCTAGCGGATTTCGAGAAAGCTCCCGCCTTGGTGGTGATGTTCATTTGCAACCACTGCCCCTTTGTTAAACATCTGGCGGACGCGTTAGCAGAGTTCGGTCGTGAATATCAAGCCAAAGGGGTAGCGATCGTCGCGATCAACGCAAATGACGCGTCGAAGTATCCGGACGATTCCCCCGAGCGCATGGTTCACGAAGCCGAAGACCGGGGTTACACCTTCCCCTACTTGTACGATGAAACCCAGGAGGTCGCCAAAGCTTATCGCGCCGCCTGTACTCCCGACTTTTATGTGTTCGACAAAGATCAGCGGTTAGTTTATCGGGGCCAATTTGACGACAGTCGCCCGGGATCGGATATCCCTGTCACAGGAAAAGATCTCCGTGCGGCGGTTGATGCGGTGCTGGCAGGCAACAAACCCAGCGAGGAGCAGCGGCCCTCGATCGGGTGCAATATCAAGTGGCGCGAAGGCAACGAGCCCGATTATTTCAATCCACAGGGCGTTGCCTAGACGTTCATTCGTGTAATTCGTAGGCCACGTTTCGGAGGCGGAGCCATGGCGGTTGTGCGTCTCTTGGGGCCGGTTGTCGCCTTGTTGACGCTGGCGGTCAAGTTGTTTGCCCAAACGGATGCGCCGGGAGCGTATCCTCCGGGCGTCGTGTGCGCCGAGTTCATCTACGAGACAGGCCCCTTTCCTCAATGTCATGCTTCAACGCTGGCCGAAACGGAGGATTTCCTCGTAGCCGCGTGGTTTGGCGGCACGCGGGAGAAGCATCCTGATGTCGGCATTTGGTTAAGCCGCCACGATGGCGCCAAGTGGAGTCCACCCGTGGAAGTCGCCATCGGCGTTCAAAGTGACGCTACGCGGCATCCTTGTTGGAACCCCGTCTTGTTCCAGCCTCAAAACGGGCCCCTCCTGTTGTTTTTTAAGGTTGGCCCGAGTCCCAGCACGTGGTGGGGCGAAGTAAAAACCAGCGATGACCAAGGCGCCACCTGGTCCTCGGCGTTACGCTTGCCCAACGGCATCTTAGGTCCAATTAAGAACAAGCCAATTATGGTGAACGGTGATTTGCTCTGCGGGAGTAGCACCGAACATGATGGATGGCGGGTGCATTTCGAGCGAACTTCCGACCAGGGCAAGTCCTGGGAGAGTACCGAACCGATCCACGACGGTCGCACGTTCGCCGCCATTCAGCCAACCCTGCTGACACACGCGGACGGCAAAATTCAGGCCTTGTGCCGCAGTCAACAAGGTAAGATCGTGCAGACATTCTCAAACGATGGCGGTAAAACTTGGAGTAACTTATCCGCCACGAATCTTCCCAATCCAAATTCAGGGCTGGATGGTGTAACGTTGAGTGACGGCCGCCATTTATTGGTCTACAACCATACGTCTCGCGGCCGATCGCCGCTCAACGTGGCCGTTTCCCACGATGGAAGAATATGGCGCGCCGCTCTAACGCTGGAGGATCAACCGGGGGAGTATTCCTACCCAGCGGTCATTCAAACGTCGGACGGAAGGGTGCACATCACCTACACCTGGAAGCGCACCCGCATCAAGCATGTGGTTGTCTACCCAGAGAAGCTTGAATTGCGCGATATGCCCGACGGACGTTGGCCCGACTAAGCATCTTTCCGCTGCCGTTCCCATCAGCGAGTTCGCGGTATTGAAGCCGTTCGGCTTACACGGTAAATGGCCATTACGCGACGCGTCGCTGGAATGGCAAAATGACAGGTCCGTCGTCCTGGCGGCGACGAGCGAGTGAATCAAGAATTCGGCTCGTTGAAAACCCGTCGACGACGCTGGTGCTGCGCACCTCACCACCGTAACGCATTACAATATCGCGGCCTGTAATATCAGCAGGATCCGTTGCGCCGCCTTTTACTAGAACATCGGGGCGAATCTCCTCCAACAAACGGCAAGGGGTGTCCTCGGTAAAGATGACCACGTGATCCACACAGCCGAGCGCCGCCAACATTGCCGCGCGTTCGTTCTCGCCAATGACGGGGCGCCCCTGGCCTTTGAGTCGCCGAACGCTGGCATCACTATTTACCGCGACGATGAGCACGTCGCCCATGGCCGCCGCCTCCGTCAAGCACGTGACGTGCCCCACATGTAATAGATCGAAGCAACCGTTGGTGAAAACAACCTTACGGCCCTGTCTCCGATACTGTTCGGCGAACGCCGCCGCTTCGCATTGCGAAATGATCTTTCGTTCGCCGGAGGTCGCCGCCAATACGAGTTCTCGGCGAATCTCCTCGCGAGAAATGACCGCCACCCCTTGGCGTTCAACCTCCAACCCGGCCGCCACATTGGCGAGGCGCACCGCATGAGCAGGCGCCACTTGGTCCGCCATGCACACGCCAAGCATTGCCAAAACCATGTCGCCCGCGCCGGTAATATCGTACACCGCGCGGGCGTAGGTGGGAAACACGCACCCTTCGCCGTCGCGAGGCGCGAGCGCCATGCCATCACGGTCGAGCGTGATCACCGCCATAGCGAAGTCGAGTTCCTCACACAACCGCCGACCTACGCGCAAGGCATCATGAGGAGAAAGGATTTTTTCTCCGGCGGCCTGCTCCGCTTCCCGACGATTGGGCTTGAGTAACGTTGCGCCGCGATACCGTTCGTAACCGCCCAGGCGAACAGGATCAACTAACACCGGCACGTTGTGGCGGCGTGCCTCGGCAATGGTCGCCTTTAATAGGCCAGGCGTACAAAACCCTTTGGCGTAGTCGGAAATCAAGACCGCATCGCAAGCTTCCACTTGTTGGGCTAAACGGTCGATGACTTGCTTCTCAAGCGACGCGGAAAGCTGTTCGGTCGATTCGCGGTCGACGCGCAAGATTTGGCTCGGGTGCCGCGTAGAAGCCAAACCTATAAACCGTTCTTTAACGGTTGTCGGTCGAGATTCGTCAACCACTACGAGCGTTGTATCAATGGCACGAGCTTCGAGCATGTGGCGGAGCGCCATTCCCGCCTCGTCAGCGCCAACCACTCCGCCGCAAATCACTTCTGCCTCTAGCTCGCGTAGCATGTTCGCCACATTGGCCGCGCCGCCGAGTCGTTCGTCGCGCTCGCCTGCACAGAGCACAATCACCGGCGCTTCGGGGCTGATTCGTTCGGCGTCTCCCCGGGTGTACCGGTCGAGGATCAAATCGCCAAGAACCAAGATGCGCGGCCGGCCGAGTCGGTCGATTACGTGAAGCAAGTCGTGATGCGAACTCATAAACGTCATCCGTGACGCAGAAGAAAGCAAATGCCCCGAATTATCGTCGCGAGGCAACATTTGGCCAAGATCATTTCCTGCTAAAATAGTAGAAATACGCTCTTGCGCAATTTGCCGGATTTAGTACGCCGCCTCATGCCCTCTGACATACCCCGGGACGCCAGCCAGCCCGACGAAGCGTTGCTGCGCCTCATCGACGTGGGACGCACGTTCTCTATGGGGGAAGTTTCCGTGGTAGTGCTTAAGAACATCACTCTTGATGTTCGTCGCGGCGAATTCCTGGCCATGGTGGGCCCGAGTGGTTCGGGTAAAACGACCATCTTGAATATCATGGGAGGCATGGATCGGCCAACGAAAGGCTCAGTAATCTATTGCGGTCGCGATTTGACGCACGCTAGCAATCGCGAGTTAACGCGCTATCGCCGAGAGGAAGTTGGGTTCGTCTTTCAGTTCTATAACCTCGTGCCTAACCTCACGGCGAGGGAGAACATTTTGGTCTCCACCGAAATTGCGGCGAACCCGCTCGATGTGGATGAGGTCTTGCGTCTTGTGGGGCTTGAAGACCGCGCCCACCATTTTCCTTCCCAACTCTCTGGGGGAGAACAGCAGCGTGTGTCAATTGCACGCGCGGTCGCTAAGAATCCTAGCCTCTTGCTTTGCGATGAACCTACCGGAGCGCTCGACTTCGAAACGGGCAAGCGCGTACTTAGACTACTGGTTGATTTAAACCGTCAGCTGGGAAAGACGGTGGTTGTCATCACCCATAACGCGGCGCTGGCCGAAGTAGCCGATCGAATTGTGCACCTT
>CAYWIS010000005.1:21330-34240 GCA_964458385.1 uncultured Pirellulaceae bacterium | reverse complement strand
GAGCTTACCGAGAACCCGCATCCCGTAGCGCCCGAGGAGGTGGTGTGGTGAGATCGCTCGACCGCAAGCTTCTACGCGACTTGCGACGTTCCAAGGGCCTATTGCTGGCCATTACCAGCATTATTGCGGTGGGCGTCATGTGTTACGTCACCATGCGGTCGGCGTATCACAACTTGAACGAGGCGAAGCTTCGCTACTATCGCCTGTGCCGTATGGCGGACTTCTGGATCGACGTTAAGAAGGCGCCGCTTGCCGAACTGGAACTGCTGGGCGACGAACCCGGGATTGGCGAGTTCCATACGCGCATCACCTTTCCGGCCACTGTCGATTTGGATGACACGCCAGAAGTGCTTAACGGCCAGGTAATCTCGCTGCCAGACCGTCAAACGCCGGTGCTTAACGATATCCTTCTGCGACAAGGCGGTTATTTTACCGACCAACGCATGAACGAGGTCATCGTCAATGACGCCTTTGCCCGTGCGCACAATATCTTTCCTGGCCAGTGGATTCATTTGTTGCTCAATGACCGGCGGCAAGAACTATTTGTGGTTGGAACGGCCATTAGTAGCGAGTTCGCGTACCTTCTCGGGCCCGGCTCGTTGGTGCCGGACCCTAAAAACTACGGCGTCTTCTATATAAAGCGAACATTCGCGGAGGAAGTGTTCGACTTCCAAGGAGCGGCAAATCAGGTTGTTGGCCGATTTGCACCAGGCTTAGGATCTGAGAGCGAAGCGACGCTGCGGCGGGCTGAAACTCTACTGGATTCCTACGGTGTATTCGCCACCACGCCTTTGCGTTTACAAGCCTCCAATCAGTTTCTTACCAATGAGATCAATGGCCTTGGAGCCATTTCGGCGGTCGTTCCATCGATTTTCCTGGCTGTCGCGGCGCTCGTACTCAACGTACTGATCACTCGGCTGACACGACAACAACGAGTCGCAATCGGCACGCTCAAGGCGTTAGGGTACACGAACGGTCAGGTTTTCCTGCACTTCCTCAAATTCGGCCTAAGCGTCGGAGTTGCGGGCGGGGTATTGGGCGCCGTGCTTGGCTATGCGGCGGCGACTGGCATGACCGAAGTCTATCGGCAGTACTTCGAATTTCCCGACTTGCAGAGCGAACTCCACTGGTCCGTCTTTATGGTCGGAATGATCGTCAGTTTGGCGTGTTCCGTTGCCGGCAGCATGCATGGCGCCTACGCCATGCTGAAGTTGCAACCTGCTGAAGCAATGCGACCTGAGCCGCCCCCACGCGGCGGCGCGATCTTCCTGGAGCGTTTTACCGCCTTGTGGAGTATGCTCGGTCCTAAGTGGCGACTCGCGATGCGCAGCATCTTACGCCACCGGATTCGAACAGCGGCCGCTGTCTTTGCCGCAATGATGGGATCTGGGCTGCTAGTGACCGGCTTTATGATGGTGGAGTCGCAGAATTATTTTCTCGAGTTCCAGTTCTATCGTACGCTTCGTAGCGACGTGGACTTGACGTTCAAAGACCCCCAAGGTCAGGACGCCTGGGACGAAGTGCGTCAACTCCCGGGAGTTGATCTCGCGGAACCGCTCTTGTCGGTCGCTTGCACCTTCGAAAATGGTCCGTATCGCCGCAAAGACGCTATCCTTGGCCTGTTGCCCGATGCGCGACTCACCATTCCGCGCGATGCGAAGGGACAAAAAATTCCTTTGCCAGAAGCGGGGCTGGTGCTCACGCGCCGCCTGGCCAATATTCTTCGCGTTCAAGAAGGGGATTGGGTCCGTTTCACTCCTGTGCAGGGAGAACGGCGAACCCTCGAGGCTCCGGTGACGCATATTGCCGACAGCTACATGGGTCTGACTAGTTATGCCGATCTACGGTATCTCAGCCGGCTGCTGGGAGAGGAGTTCGCCATAACGGGCGCTCAATTGCAGACGCATCCAAGCGAGACGCTGGTGCGACGCCTTCATCGTGAGTTGAAGCAGCTTGCCGGAATCGAAGCTGTAGCGAATCGCCGGGATCTCGTTGAGAACATTACGCGTACGCTGCTCCAAAACCAGTTCGTTTTTATTGGCGTGTTGGTGACGTTCGCTGGGGTGATTTTCTTTGGGAGCATCGTCAACGCTTCTATGGTGAACCTCGCGGAACGGGAAAGAGAAGTTGCTACGTTTCGCGCGCTGGGGTACAGCCAATGGAGCATCGGCGCCATGTTCTTCCGCGAGAGTATGGTCACTAACACCGTTGGGGTCATCCTCGGATTTCCCGCGGGATACTTTCTGACATGGTTGACGGCGACCGCCTACGAAAACGATCTCGTGCGTTTGCCGGTTGTTACGGCGCCCTGGGTTTGGACGACAACGTTCGTGTGCGCTGTGGTATTCGCCCTCATGGCGCATGGTGTTGTTCAATGGCGAATCAACACAATGAATTATCTTGAAGCGTTAAAAGTGCGCGAATAGTACACGTCACCGAACGCCCTTTTCAGTACGACTTCAGTTGAGTGCGTCCGGCGGGAGTTCCAGCATGAGGTTTTGGATCGCTTTGGGAATGATCGTTGCGGTCGCCGTAACGGGGCTCGCACTTTGGCGCTTGAATGCACGCGGCCAACCCGTTGAGGCCGCTGTTGTACAGGTGGGCGAAATCGAAGAGTTCGTCGACGAACAGGGTGTCACCTCGTTGCCGCGCACGTATGTCATCTCGATGCCATTCGAAGGACAAATTGAACCTATTTCGCTGTCGGCTGGCGATCCAGTGCGAAAGGGTGAGCCGGTAGCGCAAATCGTTCCCCAGGATCTTGCCAATGAGGTTGCGATTGCCCAGGCTGCGGTCGAGCGTCTTCAAGCTCAAATTGCCGAGAACAGTGACGTCTCGGTCGAACTGACGAGCCGCCGCCAAGCCGAACATTTTGTCGAATCGATGGCCGATACCGTTCAGGCGGCCGCTACGAGAAAAACAGCAACCTCGGAAAAGATGCAGTTAGCCGAAAGCTTGCTCGGACGCTTGCGGAGATTACTCCCCCGCAACGCCGCCACCGAAGAAGAGGTTGATCGCGCGGAGTTCGCGCTGGTGGAAGCGCAGGTTGATTATCAGCAGTCCGACTTGATATGGCGGGCCATGGAGTCAATCCAAGCCGCTACGGCGCTCTTGCCGACGATGATTAATCAGCAAATCGCGAGGAAAGATCTTTCGCGTGCGGTGCTCGAAAAACAGAAAGCCGAAGCCGACGTTCGCCTCCGGCAGGCAATCACGCGGCAGGAGCGGGGCGTCATGCGGAGCCCCATTGATGGCGTGGTGTTGGAGCGTCTGGTCGATAACGAACAGTTTTTGGCCGCTGGCGCCGCCTTACTAAAAATCGGCCGTTTGGAGGACCTGGAAGTCGAAGCCGAAATTCTCAGCGAGGATGCCGTGCGCATTCGCCCTGGAGATGACGTAGAAATCTATGGTCCAGCTCTGGAAGCGGCACAAGGCGAAGGAGTGCGGGGGGTGGTGCATCGAATCCATCCCGAAGCGTTTACGAAACGCAGCTCACTCGGAGTAGAACAGCAACGCGTACGCGTCGTCATTCGCTTTAGCGATTCCGCCCTGGACCGCGTTCTTCAACTTGGCGTTCGTGTCGGTTACCGGGTACGCGTACGGATTACGACAGAAACTCGCTCGAACGCGTTGATCATTCCCAGGTCAGCTATTTTCCGCTCTCCCGATGGGGGATGGCGGGTCTATCGTATTGACGACGGCATCGCTCGCCTGACACCGATCGAAACCGGGCTTATGAATGACGAGTGGGTCGAGGTCATCCAGGGGCTATCGCAAGATCACATGGTCATTCTGGCGCCAGAAAACACCCTCACGGAAGGCGCGCGAGTAACCCCGCTCCTCCGTCATGTTAACGCAATCCACAAGTTCCGATAGCCCGCACAAACAGCCAGTTAAACTAACCGGCCCAACCCCCACACATAGAGGGGATTCATAGGACATTTTTTTGACGCTTTATGAGTACATTTGGCGTTTGTCGGTGTTTTAACTGCGTACCTGGACGGGTGAAAAGCGGGAATAATTTTCCCTCTACGTACGAAATTGAGTTGAGGGAAAGTCGGAATTGGGCCACAATAGTTTCGACACCGCGCCAGGGTGGTTAGGGCTCCACAATCGCAGGGCGTTTGTCACGCATTAAGGCAAAGAAGGAGGCGATTTGTGAAACTGATCGACCGCATGCGGGAGTGGTGGCAGCTCCATACAGGTGAGGAGGAAACTCCGTTTGATGGTGATACGCCCGCCTGGATTGTCAGCATGCTGTTTCACTTCGTATTGCTGATAGTCGTCACCTTCATGCCGGTGTTGTTCGTTCCCGAGGACAACACGATCCGGTTGGCGTCCATTCCCGACGAGGAAATCGAGGAAATCGAACTCCCAGAGGAGGTCTATTTTAACGAGCAGCCGTCGGAAGAAGTTGGAGCCAATAGCGTGGGTGGGGTTGAGATGGCCGAAGCCCTAGCGCAAGTTATTGATGAAATTTCGGATGTCCCCAATCCACTAGATAATGTGCAACCTACCGAGGTCGCAACAATTGAGATCAACAATACGATCGAAGTTGCGACCGGGCCTCAATTTGACCAAAACCTTCGTGTGAAGGGCTTTGTTGGTCAAGGCGCTACCGGCGCGGTGGGCGCCATTGACCGCATTACCCATGAGATACTTTTATCTCTTGAAGAGCGAAAAACGCTGGTCGTTTGGCTATTCGACCAAACTGAAAGCCTGATCCCCCAACGTAAGGCAATTCACAACCGCTTTGACCGGATTTACGAGGAACTGGGCCTCATTGAAGCGGCCGGCAACGAAGCGTTTAAGAAGCACGAAGATAAGCCGCTGCTCACCTCGATTGTCGGCTTTGGCAGTTCGGTCACCTTGATGACGAAAAAACCCACGGCGGACCTCGAAGAAATCAAAAAGGCCGTGGCCGAGATGCCGCTGGACGATAGCGGTACCGAGAAGGTGTTTGAAGCGGTTTACCGCGCCGTGACCGAGTATAAATCGTTCCGCTACGTCGACGAGCATCGAAAAGCGCCCGAGCGAAACGTGATGATTGTCGTCATCACCGACGAAGTCGGCGACGATGTTCATGGCATGGAGCAAACGATCAAAGAATGCCGCCGTTATGCGATTCCTGTTTATGTGATCGGCGTGCCGGCGCCGTTTGGCCGCGACGAAACGCTCATGAAATGGGTCGACCCGAATCCCGAGTTTGACCAAACGCCCCAATGGGGTCGGGTCACACAGGGGCCGGAGTCGTATTTGCCGGAGGTTATCAAGCTCAACTTTGCCGGGTCGCAATGGGGTGGATCTGATGAGGCAATCGATTCAGGCTTTGGCCCGTATGCACTGACCCGTTTGTGTTATGAAACCGGCGGCATTTACTTCGCCGTCCATCCCAATCGTAACGTAAACCGCGAAGTTTCGCGGAACGAGGTGGAAGCCTTCTCGGCCCATATCAGCCGGTTCTTCGATCCGAGCATCATGCGTAAGTACCGGCCCGATTATGTTTCGCCTGAGGAGTATCTGCGAAGAGTTCGCGCCAATAAGGCCCGCGAAGCATTGATCAAGGCGGCGAATCTATCGTGGGTAAGCCAACTAGAGGCCCCTCAAACCCGCTTTCCCAAGACTGACGAGGCTGCATTTGTAAACGCCCTCTCGGAAGCTCAGAAACAAGCAGCCAAACTCGAACCGCAGCTCAACATGCTATACGAGACGTTGCGGTTGGGGGAACCAGATCGCCCCAAAGAAACCGTGGCTCGCTGGCAAGCGGGTTTCGATCTTGCAATGGGACGGGTCTTGGCGGCCAAGGCGCGCACCGAAGCCTATAATGCTATGCTGGCCGCCGCCAAACGCGGCTTGAAGTTCAAGGACGAGAAAAACAATACGTGGATCATTGAACCAGCGGACGAGATTAGCGTAGGTAGCCAACTGGAGAAAACGGCGAGCAAAGCACGCGAGTATCTCCAGCGGGTTGTCAACGAACACCCAGGGACACCGTGGGCTTACTTGGCGCAGAAGGAGCTCGACAACCCGATAGGTTGGCGGTGGAAGGAGGAATACACACCGCCACCGCCCCCGCCAGGTGCGGGCGGAGATGGCAATCCTGCCCCAGAGAATGACGCCTTGCGGAAACTTGATCGGAAGCCCAAACGGACAGTTCCGAAGCTTTAGACCAGCAAAGTTGAAGTTGACATTTGGACGAATTCAGGCTGACGCGAGAGCGCGTCAGCCTATTTCTTTTTGGGAGCCCAGCGATGCTTGTGGGGGTGTTTGCCGACTCGCACGATCATCTAGACCACCTGCGTTTGGCTGTACAGCGTTTTAATGACGCACGCTGCGAACTGGTGCTTTTTGCTGGCGATTTGGTATCCACGTTTGCTGTTCCGCCGCTCCGCAAGCTTCGCTGTCCGTTTGTAGGTTGTTTTGGTGATAATGAGGGCAACAAAACGGGCCTTTTGGCTGGCATGAGCATTGTCGGCTCACTCAATGAACCCCCTGTGCGTTTTACTGCCGGCGACGGCACTCGGTTTCTCCTAGCGCATATGGAACGCCAGATTCGGGGCCTTGAAGAAGATTTCGATATTTTCGTCTATGGTCACACCCACAAACCGGTGGTAGGACGCGACCACGCAGGCCGATTGCATCTTAATCCGGGAGAAACGAGCGGCTGGACATTCGGCCGGCCGACCGTCGCCCTTCTAGAGACATCGAATCAGCACGTAGAAATTGTTGACTTGCGCTCTCCCGCAGTATCTCAATTCGCGGGTAACAACACCTAGACGCCGCACTCACGCACGATGCGTATTGTCCATGCGTGCACGGATAGCGCGCGGCGGTGCGCGCTCATTACAACGCATAATCGATTCCCGGCATGGCACGGTCGTCCCAGATCCCTCAGGTCGTGCAAAGTTTTGGAAGGAAACTGTGGCAAAATCGAGGTAGAGGCCGGTCAACTTGGCTTGCTGCTCTGCCGGTGGCGCGCCGGTTGCGTCATCATTGCACTAGTTAAGGGGGCAACCCTTCTTCCTTATACTTTGGGGCGCCATTTATGGACACTTATGACGCGTCCGAATGCAATCAGACAACCGAACCACCCGTATGGACGGTTGCTGTTGCTGACGATGAACCCGAGATACTGGACTACCTCGTCCGCGTTCTGACCTTTCTCGGCTGCCACGTTGTTGCTCGCGCAGCCGATGGAAGAGAACTTGTCGAACAATGTCGGTTGATGCGTCCTGAACTGGTGGTCACCGACGTTCGAATGCCGAGCATGTCTGGTCTGCAGGCGATCGCGGAATTGGCGCGCGAACAGCCGATTCTAGCCATTTTCATATCAGCGCAGAAACCGGGCGCACTCGATCCACCGGTCCCGCACAATTGCATTGTCGACTTTCTGGTAAAACCGGTTCGCCGCACCGACATCGCGGTAGCCCTGGAGCGAGCGGCCCAAAAGCGAAACGAAGCGGCAATCGCTCGGCCTACGGCCGTCGCGTAAGTTGGCAGCACAACAAGAATGAGCCGAAACACAACGCTTCAGGCTTGAGCGGCGTCAATGACGCCGCTCTCTCACTTCCTTCTTTCTTCCAGTCATCTTTCCTTTGAGCGCAACTGGCGGCTCGCTTCGGCAACCGATGACAACTGCTCGTCCGGTTCTTACGTCCTTGCGCATATGGCCGCGTTGTCCCTCGCCGTTCGCTCCCCCGTTACCTCAAGGCCCGCGACGGCGGAGTCATGCATAGCGTTGCCAAGTGCAACATTCAGCTTAGTTCAAACCTGGCGCGGCTATCTCGATGTGACGTGTTTCGATCGTTGCCCATCTTGTGGTTTCTAGTCCGAAAGCCTGAGGGATTCAAGCTCCCTCGATCGCCAGCCCAGGATTACCTACAACGCCCTTAGTACTTCTTGCCGTGCAACTTCAGGTCTAGCTTCCACAAGCAGAACCACACCAGCAGCGTTCCTGCGAAACAGGCATGGCCATCCATCATCTTAGAGCTTGGTATAATTGGAGGACAAAGGCGCGCGTAATGCCGCGCCAGGTGTATTGCCAACGTATAGAGCCGATGCCGAATCCCGAACGTACGAAATGCATAGGTCAGGAGAATAACTGACGGATGACTTCCCCTTCGCGCACAATGGCAATGGGACGGCCCGTGTCTGTCTGATACTCCTTCCTGTGGTCGATGCCCAGGTTGTAATAGAAGCTGGCTGCAACATCTTCCGGCGAGAACCCCTCGTGCTTTGGAGCCGTCGCTTTCTCGTCGCTCTCGCCGACCACTTGGCCGCCTCGCACGTTGCCACCGGCCATAAGCATAAACATACACCGCGGGTAATGATCCCGGCCTCCCTCGGCGCTGCGTGTGTTGATTTTTGGCGTGCGGCCAAATTCACCCGTGACGAAAACCGCCGTCTTTCTTAACAACCCCTTTTGCTCAAGCCCATTGAGCAAGGCGGCCAACCCCACGTCCAATTTCGGTAGCAAGTTCGACTTCAGCCGCGTGAAATTGTCCTGATGCGTATCCCATCCGCCCAAGGAGATTGTTACGAACCTTACTCCCGACTCGACCAGGCGCGTGGCCAGCAGGCAGCTCAATCCAAACGGATCTTCGCCGAAGGGCCTCGCGAACGTCGGAGACTCCTGACTGATATCAAATGCTGTGCGCGTACGTTTCGAGGTGATGATCGAATACGCTTGCTGCGAGAATCGATCTAAGCCTTCCAACAGTTGGTTCGTTTGTTCAAACCCGCGAAACGCGGTGTCAAGGTCGCGCAGCAGATTCCTCCGTCTCTCAACTTCCTCGATGGTCAGTCCGTTGCCCAACACGATGCCGCGAACGCTAAACGGAATACCAGGGCGCGGCGTTGCCGTCGTATTGAGAGGCGCATACTTCACTCCCAGGAAACCTGGCCGCTGAGCGCTGTTGGGAATCGCCACAAACGGAGGCAAATCCTCAGGCCCCGGTTTCTCCTTCGTCACAACCGCTCCATAACCAGGATATTGCAAAGAAGCCAGCGGGCGATTGCCTGTGTTGACGTACTCAGTCCCAAGCTGGTGCGCGCCGAGCGTATGTGTCACGCCGCGCAAGATAGCGTACTTATCGGCGCATTTCGCCAGATTGGGAAGGTGTTCCGAGATCTCAATCCCCGGCACATTCGTCGTGATGGGGCTAAAAGGCCCCCGATATTCACTCGGCGCTTCGGGTTTCAGGTCAAACGTATCCAAATGCGACGGGCCCCCCTGAAGGTTAATAAAGATCGCCGCCTCGGCATTCCCCGACTGAACTTCGCCGGCCTCAGCCAGACGCAGGTAGTGAGCCAATGACAACCCCGCGCCCGCGAGAAACCCTACGCGTAGGAAGTCGCGTCGCACAACACCGTCGCAAGTGCGTGAAATTGACATCGTCAGATCCTTCATTGAAGGGGATTGGTCTGCGATTGAGAAATGCCCATTCATCGTGTCAATGAACGCCGCTAATGGTTGACGATGAACTCTTTGGTATTAAGAAGCGCCCATAGAAGTCCGCGAACGCCGTCTACAGGGTTTTCATAGAAGGTCAGATACTCGCGCGAGGTCGCCAGTTCTGCATCGCTGGGATATCGGCTCAATGTTCGCAGATACGCTTGCTCGACGATTCGACTCGAATCGAAATGCGGATTCCTGTCGCCCTGCGCGGCACGTATCGGTTGTGTACTCTCTGCGACACGCTCGCTGCTCGCCGCAATACGCCTGAGTTGCGTTAAACGTCGTTCAAGACGAGCGGCTTCGTTTGCGTCGCCTTCCCGGCGCAATCGTCGGATCCGCTGCTCCAGAGCAACGATTTGACGTTCCGTCACCCTAGGCGGACGATTGTTCTGCGCCGACGATGCGGTGACGCCCAACTCACGCGCCACGTGCGACACCCACCCATCATGACGGTCAATCATGGTCAGCATATCGCGGTCATTCTGGAGATACACCGTCTGGAGTAAACTCGGCTCCGAGGATCGGTCGCAGTCGCAATTGCTTTCCCGGGTGGATCGGCCAAATACGTTCAGCGCGAAGTTTGGGCCGTTATTGCCATTCCTGGCGCCCACTCCTGACTGTGCGATCGCGCGGCCCGTTATGTCGGACTGCATTCGGTCGATCTCGCTATCCGACGCCGTCGCTTGCACAAGGGCGTCGTAGACTACTTCGGCCGGCAGTCGGCGGGGCACAGCACGGCTAAAGTTTCGTAAATCGTGCTCGTTGGTCGGATGGGGACGCCAACTGCGCTGGTACGTGTCGCTATTGAGAATCTCGCGGTGGACCCATTTCATATCAAAACCATGGTCGATGAAGCCTTCGGCCAGAAAGTCCAAGAGCGGCGCGTTGCTTGGAGGATTAGCCAGATTGAGATCGTCGGGTGGCTCGACAATTCCGACATGGAAGTACGTCGCCCACACGCGATTCACAAGGGCCTTGGCGAAGTAGGGATTATCCTCGCGACGAAGCCAATCCATAAGCGGCTCGCGCGCGTCCTCGTATCGATTTAGATTCACCAGTTCGGCGCCGCCTAAGAGCTTGGCGGCACTGGCGGCCGCACCTTGCCGTCCTGGGAAGCGGTCACGGAAGTTCCGTCCTGGGCGTCGCGGAGGAATGGGATAGATCTCGGCAAAGGGAATTGTTTCGCCCTGCCTCAACAACGCCGGCAACGTTCGCTGCAGCTCATTGTTGCGCTTGCCCTCAAGGCCCAGTTCGCTGGTTAACTTCTCAAAGTCCTCCCGCGAATCAGGATGAACGCTACGGTTTTGTGCGCTAATCCGGGAAAAAAAGCCGGTGAATTGCTCGAAGTCCTCCTTGGTCCAATGATCAAAGGGATGTTTATGGCACTGGGCGCATTGAATGCGGACCCCCAGGAACGAATAGGCAAACCCAATCGCACGGTCTTCCTTAGTTCGCAGATTATTGCGAGCCCAATAGTAGGGCATCGATTGACGCTCAGCAAAACTCCCTTCGCCACGGGAGATGTCGCTCATGTGCTTGCAGTATTCCAGATAGCTCTCGCCGGGATTGCGGCTTTGCCCCAAAACAATACCTTCGACGATTTCGTCATACGGTGCGTTCTTGGCCACGCGTGCGTAGATCCAATCAAACCAGTCCTGACTTGCTCTTCCTCGGACAGGAGCGGCGTTGCGCAGCTCATTGTCATTGTTTCCCGTAAAGTCACACAGTTTTGTCGTCCACCAAGCGACATACGCGGGTGATTCAAGTAATTCGTCGATCTTTCGCGCACGTTTATTGGGCGACGAGTCCGCCAGGAACTGCTCGACTTCGGAAGGCGTCGGAAGCGTGCCGGTCAAGTCCAGCTTAACGCGGCGCAAGAATTCGGCGTCGGTGCATAGTTCGGACGGAATGATCCCCAACTTACGCAGCTTGACAAGCACCAGCTCGTCAATCCGCGTGCGCGCCGCCACCTGCGGATAACGATCACCGACGAACTCCGATACGGGACGAAGGACCGGCGTTGGAACAACGGCGTTATCGTAGAACACGACGATATGCGTATCGCCCGCGTCGCCGGCTGTGACCAAACCCGTCTCCGACACGGTCGCGATTTGTTCGTTATTCGTTTGGAAACGGGCAAGGGGGGTAACGTCCTCGCGATGACCATCCTCCCACACCGCAATAACGCGGAGTTGCGCTGTGTCCCCCTGCTTTTCAAAAATGATCTCCACAGGCGATACCTCAAGCCGCTTCAAGGTCGCCATTTGGTCCTTGCTAAACTTTGCCCCCGCCTCGACCCACCGGCGCAGCAGGTGATACTCCCATTGCCCCTTTTCATAGCGCTGGCCGCCTTCATGAATGGCGACATTTGTTGGTTTTGTAAGCAAAAGACTAGCTTCCGGATCGCCGCGATTAATTCGCGGTTGCCCCTCGTCGCCTACTTCTATCGTGAGCGCTTTGTGATCCGCCTCAAAGTCATAACCAAACAGCGACAAGCGAAAGCCTCCCTTTCCTTGGAACGATCCATGGCAGGCTCGCCCATTGCAACCGAGTCGCCCTAACAACGGAATCACATGCCGTTGGAAATCAGGCACTTTGCTTACGTCCGGGCTCGCGTACCGCAGGTCAGCACGCTCCCAGACCTCGCCAGTCCCACCCTTTTCCTCAGACAATGCTGGGGATGTAGCGCCCAATGCCAACAGCAAGGGGGCAACAAGCAAGCCCGCGGGGATGTGGGGTCGCATGATCTCCTCCGGAATCGTGTCAAGCGCGGAATGTACGGTAGCGTTCGATTGAAAAGAACGGGACGCGCCGTTAGCGAGGCGTTTGCCGTTCGTCGCCGTCTGATTTGACCCGCGGCGCTGACGTGCTTACCGCCTTGCGACTCGGCCCCGTCACGAGACGTTCAAACTCGCGTCGTAAGTTCTGTTCACGATGGACCCGGGCATGTTCGATTTGCCGATCGATCCTCTCCATGCGTTCAGCAATCCTGCATCGCTCCCATGCTAAGCGCTTCATGCGCAGTTCAAGCCGTTGCTCTAAGAGCTTTTCCAGTTGTGGCGCCAGAGTTTGCCCTGCGGGTGAATCCAAGCCCGCCATCTTCAAACGCGCAGCTAACAATTCGATGCGCGACTCGATCTTCCAAAGGGCCAACTCGATTTCGTATCGTTCATCGCTTTGCATTTGATGTTGAGCAAGTCTCTCGCTAACGCGAAACAGCTCCAACATCGCCTGCTCGTACGCTTTGGGCCGCTCTTCCTTGAGATACCGTAATATGTCGACTAGCTCGCGATGATGACGTTCAACAAACGTCAGGGCTGCCGCTTCTCGCTCGGGCGTCAACAGGAGCAGCGCGCGACGACTCTGGCCAGATGGTTGAGGCGGTTCGTGCTGAGAAGCGACGCTTGACGCTTCTGACGACATGGAGGACACACTCCGCGCGCTCGCTCTCAA
>CAYWIS010000005.1:0-21320 GCA_964458385.1 uncultured Pirellulaceae bacterium | reverse complement strand
GCAATTGAGAAGATCCAACCAAACCAACGTCGCATACAATCTACCCCTCGTTATCTCCGGCTGCTGCGTTTGGCAGTGCCTCGGGCATAGCGCCTGCCGTGTCCTCTTCGGGTGTTGCGTCACTGTTTTCACGCCGCGTCTCTTGCATACCGGCAATGGCGATAAGCATCCAACTCGGCGAGTCAAGCTCCTCAACGGCCGCGTCAAGGTCCGCCATTGTTTCTCCCTCGTCGCTTTCGTTCTCAAATACGTGGGCGTCCTCGTCGTTTTCGCGTTCTCCCAAAAGCCGCATTTCGGTCCAAAGAAGCGCTAAGTCGCCGGGCGTCTTATGAGGGTTGATATGCCGATGGTCGCGTATCAGCTCATCGTGCACAGCAACCACGACGTCCTGCGAAGGCAAGCCGCCCCTATGGTTTAGCCATACGGTCGCCTGCCAGCCAATCGCGAATAGGACGCAAGCACCTACCGCCAATACGGTGCGAGACCGTCGGCGTCTGATGCTGAAATCGCGCCCCTGGTGTGTTGCGGTTCCCAGGCGAGAATCAGCTCGCACCGGCGACAACAGCGGCTTGACGGCGTAATCGCGGCATGCGGACTTGACGGCGAGGGTTATTTCAACCGCTCGGGCCACAGCTTCGCGGGCCTCCTGGGAGTGCACCAACCGTTGCTCAAACTTTTGCAAGTCATCTTCAGACAAGATGCCTGAGACGTACTGCAACGCTATCCAATCAAGATCGGAGTTTCGGCTGGGATCAATCATAGTTCATGGAATTTGGACATCGCCTGCCGCAACTTTCCCATTGCTAACCGCATTCTCCCAAGTGCGGTGCCCAGGGGCACGCCCGTTTCTTTGGCGATTTCGCCAAATGTCTTCTCTTCGTAAATTCGCATGACCACCACGCGGCGCTGTTCCTCCGGCAGTTCGTCCAGCGCTTCGCGAACGATTCGGATCGATTCCAATTGAATCAAAGGCTCATCGACGGTGGCGTGCGTGGGGTTATGGCAGTCGGCAAACATGCGGGTGGCCTTTTCGCCCACCAATTGGCGGCGGCGAAGGGCCAAGGCCTCATGGTAGGCGACGCGAAAAAGCCACGCCTTGCGCGCCTCCTCAGCCGCGGTGTGACCGCACTCGATCATTTTGACGAACGCCGCCTGCAGGACATCCTGCACTAATGCGCTGTCGCGCAACACACCCCACAAAAACCGTTTCAGTTCGGTTTCGTGTTCGATGTATAGCGCGGCCACGACCGCCGGATCGAGTTTTTCCTGGTCAGGCGCCGCCAAGGACAGAAATCCTCGTTAATCACCAATTGCGACAATAATTAGATGCGCATGGGCCTCGACTTATTGTGTAAAAAATTCTGTGAGCGTGCCTTCTTCTCCGGCGTGGAGACAGTTTCGGAACGCAAGGCAGTTGGCCTCTCGGCAACGTATAAAGCGGTGGGGTATAATCAAACCCGCCAGATACACTAACGCTTATTCTCCTCACTCTTGGGGGAGCATCGCCTTGTTTGTCGGTCCCATCTTTGCGCGAGAAACCGTCACGAGCCCGCGTCGTAGTCGCTTCTACCTCTACCGGGCTGTGTACGTTACGGCCCTATTCACCTTGATGTGTACCGCGTGGCTTATTGTCGCGGGCACACAGGTCATTCGCAACATTGGCGATATGGCGCATTTTGGTTCGGTGCTATTTCGCGTCATGGCGCCGCTGCAAATGGCGCTTGTGATCTTTTTCTCGGCATTGCTCGCCGCGAGCACGGTCGCCCTAGAGAAGGACCGCCGCACGTTAATCCTCTTGCTTATGACGCGATTAACCAACAGCGAGTTGGTGTTGGGCAAGTTGCTGGCCAGTCTGCTCAACGTAGCAGTGATGCTCGCGGCCGGGTTGCCAGTCTTTATGTTGACGACCTTGTTTGGCGGCGTGTCGTTCGGTCAGGTGGCCCGCGTCTTCCTTGTTACTTTAGTCGCGGGCATTGCGGCGGGCAGTCTCGCTTCGACAATTGCCCTGTGGCGAGAGAAGACGTTCCAAACCCTGGCCATAACCGCGCTGGCCATTGTGTTTTGGTTGGGCGTTGGAGAAGCGGTCTATCGCAGTGATGCAATGGCCTGGGGAATCTCCAACGAAGCGTGGGCGGCGGGGTTTCATCCATTTCGGGCCGTCATGGAGGCGGCCCGACCTGCGCTGCATCAGAGCTCGGGCCTTGGCATCCTTAGCGGCGGAGGGCTGTTTGTGTTGGTCGGATCGCTAGCTGCGGTTCTTTTCAATGCAATCGCGATTTGGCGGGTGCGTATTTGGAATCCATCACGCGAGGTACGCGCTCAGCAACGGGAGCCCGAAAGCATTGCAACCATTTGGAGCGTCGATCGTGATACATCGGTGACGCTGCCCGCACATGGCGCTGGACATCCTTCGACGGGAATATCCGCCGACACCGCACGTGAAGGCCATGTCGACGTACAACTTCGCGAAGGTCGCCACGCAACGCGTCACCGCCGCGTGTGGGACAATCCCGTGCTCTGGCGCGAGATGCGTACATGGGCCTACGGCAAAAAGATTCTGGTGGTGCACGCCGCTTACGTCCTCTTATTTGTGTTAGCGGCGGCGGCCCTGTGGTGGACGATTGGCGCTAGTGACGCCGTGCCTCGCGATGAAGCGGGAACGACGATTCCGTCTGGAGCGCTCGTAATGGCGCCTCTTCTTGTGGTAAGCCTGGTGATCGTCAATGCGCTTGCCGTGACAGCCATCACGAATGAACGTGATGGACGATCGCTGGACCTTTTGTTGGCAACCGACCTTACGCCTCGCGAATTCATCCTGGGCAAGCTAGGCGGCGTGTTTTGGGTCACGCGTTTAATGGTGATCCTGCCTTTACTCTTATGTCTATACTTGTGGTGGTCGGGACGCCTGGAAGGGGAGAATCTCCTCTACTTGCTTGGTGGTCTGGCCGTGATCTTCCTGTTCGCAGCCATGCTCGGAATCCACTGCGGCATGATCTACTCGAGCAGCCGGACCGCCATTTCCGTCAGTCTGGGAACGGTGTTCTTTCTGTTTCTGGGCGTTGTAACGTGCATCTTGATGATGATTTCCTTCAGTGGTTCGTTTCAGGTGCAACTGGCGCCGTTCCTGGCGTTCATCATGGGAGGAGCCGTGGGCATGTACCTTGCGCTAGGCTCGAGGAATCCATCGGCGGCGATTGCAGCGGCATCGCTTATTGCGCCGTTCGCCACGTTCTTCGCCATCACCAGTTTTCTGTTAGGTAATCGTGAATTGACGGTATTCCTGGTTACCGCCGGCGCATATGGTTTCGCCACAGCGGCAATGATGGTTCCCGCGATTGGTGAGTTCGATATTGCGATGGGCCGCACTCAGGGGAACGAGGAGTGATCTTCGGTTCCTTCCGTGCGATGGCTCATCGGTTGGCAAGGACGCAACCAGAACACCCCGCCCCAACGTTCGAATGCCACGCGTTCCCAGTCGAGGTGGAGACTTCGGGAACGTCGGCCGCGCGTCGCCGACGACAACGACGAACTCGCGATCAATGCTCACGTCGGACTTATGGTCGAACAACCATTTGCCTAGCGCAATGGTTGAACATCCCTAGGCAGCCGGGCGATCGGAGCAAGCGGCGGCGGCGACTTGGAATCCGTCTTTTCTAGCACTGTCAACAACAGGGGACACGACCAAATTCCGTACGTCGCGTTACCGGGCATGACCACTTCTTGATCGCGAGTAAGCGATGTGGTCGCTTCGACAAGGTGAATGGTGAGCGGCGAAAGGCGGTGAAATCCTGGGAGATCCTTGATCCGGATAGGATCGCATAACGGCTGCCCCGCCTGCCGGAACGCAGTTTCTACAAGCTCTGCACAATAATAGCGCCCATTATTGGGGCGAAATTCTTCATCAAATTTTGGCTGTTCCCGATAAACGCGTCGACAAAACTCGACCGCAGCCGGAATGCAATCGCGATACGCCGGGTGCAATCGCCGCACGGCTATCGCCCACACGCGTCCGTCTGTCACGTACTGCCCCCACGGACGACGCAACGCTCCCTCCGAAATAATGTCGTAAACGACCGGCTCTCCATCCTCGATCGCGATTACGCCAACGTGGGAGTAATCGCTCTCGGCAATCTCCGCTGAAAACTTGGAGAAGTTGAGGAATCCCATCAGGATTCGGCTTTCGCCCATCACGAAAACGACGTCGCCATCGCATAAATTCTGTCTTCCCCAAGCCTCCCATTGTTTGCGGAGGCTCTCCTTTTGAAGATCGCGCGACGGCCGCTCTGCCAATACGAAGAGGCCCGCCGGAGTCGTGTATGTTGACGTCGCAGAGCAGCCGCACCAGCCACATAGACCTAGCGCTAGCACCACAATTCGGAAGAGAGGGCAACGTAGCGTGTGCGTCTGAATGGGCAACCGAAACATGACTACTGGCGGCGTCAAACTCGATCTCGCCAAGGGACGAAAGCTTTCGAGAATTGTTGGCGCCCGACTTTACGCATTTGAGAGGTCCGCGCAAAGAGAAATCGGTTCCGTCAACGTAGGGCGCAGGTCCGTCGTCGCGTGTTGGACGAGTTACCGCCAAAAAACAGGGAAGTCTGGGGAACCTAGGGAACACAATGAAAGATTGAGGGAAAATAGGGTTTTTCGGCTTGTAAGCAAGAGTCTCTAAGTAACGCTTGCGCATAACCGATCAAATGCGTGGGTCGCTCCTAATGCAGGGCGCAAATGGGCGACATCCTTCCGTGCGTCGAGGGGCGTCAGACAACGGCGTGGCGACGCGTTTTGATCAGGGCCAGAATCCTCGCGACAGGAGTACTCCGTTATGACCCAATCTCGTACACAATGGAAAAGGCGTCTTGCCCTGCCCCTTTGCGTCATTTTGGCGTCGGGCGAACTTGCGGCAATTGGCGACGAAATCGCACCTCCACGTAAATTGATGGTGAGCGTACTTTCCGGGCCCATTCGGGTGGCCGGGCATACGGCGGACGCCGATGATCTGCCCCCGGCGCCTCCGTTTACATTTCCTGACGAACCGGCGCAACCCCAGCCGCCGGTAACTCTCGCAGCGCCCGTAACATCAGCTCCGATGCCTACGGACGAGGCAACGCTTGAAACGGTGCAGAGCGACGACCAAGCCGCGTCGGATGGTTGGACGGTACGCATTAATGACGACGGAGTGGCTCCTCTGCTGGCGCCCGGCAGCGAGCGGCTTGAAACCCAAGGCGCTGAACCACCGCAACTCCACGCCATCGATGACATTCCGGAAGTCAATATTTCGGCGCCGATTCCGGCCGAAGTGCCGCAAACGGACCTTGTGCAGGAGCGCTACCCCAACGGGAGCCTGAAAATCGCGCGTGAAGTCACCCAAGATAGCGAGGGGAACTTCATCAATCATGGCACTTGGAAGGAATGGAACCTTCAAGGCGAACTAATCGCCGAAGGTGAATATCGACACGGCGTCCGTCATGGCGTTTGGCGTCGGGTATTGAAGGCGAATGAGTCGCCATTATTTTCGACTCCGCCCTACAACCAGTTTCGAGGTCCCTTCATTTCGGAAGCTCCACTCCAGAATGGAAAGCTTCACGGTGTTTGGACCATCAGTGACGCACAAGGGCGCAAGATCAGCGAAATCGAATTCGCCAACGGGTTACGCAATGGCGTAGCCACGTGGTATCACGCTAACGGCCGGAAAATGCAGCAAATCACTTTCCGCGATGGCGTGGCCGTCGACGACATTCTCACGTGGCGCCCAGACGGTAGCCTTGCCGCCAAGGAAGAGTATCGCGACGGGCGTAAAGTGGAAACCAAGACCGAATACTATGGCCCCAATCGCCGCAAGTCGACGGGGGACTACCTATCTCCCAAGATGGTAATTTCCAAGGAGGACGATTGGTGGAACTGCCGATTGGCGGATTTCACTCCGGAAGGCAAAGCTGACCGACACGGCGCATGGACAAGTTGGCATCCCAACGGCCAAGTGCAGGTTGAAGGCCGGTTCAAATATGGCAAGCCCGAAGGAGAGTTCACTTGGTATTATCCCAACGGCCAAAAACGCACCGAGGGAAGTTACCGCGATGGTTTGTCTCACGGTTCGTGGACCTGGTGGCATGAGAACGGTCTGAAAGCCTCGGTAGGCGAATACGTTGATGGAAAACCTGCCGGCCAATGGACATGGTGGGGACCAGACGGAAAAGTTGCCCAGAAGGCCGATTTCGCCGACGGGATTCCCGTTCACGCGATCGATGTCGATGACCGGGCGGCGCCTCAAGCCAAGTTGCCGAGCGCGTATCACGGAAAGTAACGTCAAACCAAGCGGCCTATCGGACGTCTTGATAGGCCGATCGCCATACAACCCTCGGACCCAGCCGAGGGTTTTTTCATGCGCCGGGTTTTTCGAAATCGTTGGGAATGAGAAAATCAAGAGGGTTGAAAACTCGTTTCCAGCCGTCCGCGTTCCTTCGTATCACTACGTTCCCCGACGTCGTCCATGGCCAGCCACCGAAAACCGCCCGATCAATCGTGGGAGTCCTTCGTGGAAGAACGAATTCGCGAGGCCCAAGAGGCTGGCGAATTTGATAATTTGCCTGGTTTCGGGCGCCCCTTACCCAGCCTTGACCAAGAGCTGGACGAAAATTGGTGGATCCGTGAAAAACTTCGCCGCGAAAACATCTCGGCGCTTCCGCCCGGTCTGGCCATTCGAGTAGAAGTCCACCACACGATGGACCGAATCATGCGGCTTTCTAGTGAGCACGCCGTACGCAAGACGGTGGAGGAGTTAAACGAGAAAATTCGCCAGGCGCACTACTCGTCTTATTGGGGGCCGCCATCCACGACCTTGCCCCTCGACGTTGACGAAGTGGTGGCGCAATGGCGGCAACGACAGGTGACACCCGATTCGAGGTTTTGAGTTTGCCATTAGAACGGCGCCAATTGATACCTTCGCAATTTGTTGAATTGGGTCCGATTTTTGGCACGCTGCTTGCTAATCATCAACATCGTCGCTGATTGTTTGCCAATTTGACAATAACGGGTGTTGATTATGCGATCGCTCCAAGGCTACTTTTTGGCGGCTTCGCCCCACCTGGACGATTCCCCCTTTTCTCAAACAGTCATTCTTTTATTGTACCACCAAGAAGACGGGGCTTTCGGCGTGGTCTTGAACCGGCCGATTGATCAGACGGTAGAAAGTCTTTGGAGCCAATTGAGCGACCAACCCTGTACTTGTGAACGACGACTTAACATGGGCGGACCGGTGTCTGGCCCCCTTATGGCGCTCCATCGCGATGAAGCACTCTCGGAGATGGAAGTCGAGGTACCCGGCGGGGTTTACGTTGCCGCAACGAAGGAGCACCTTGAAAAGTTAATCGCCGATACGACGGAACCGTGCCGAATTTTCGTCGGCCACGCAGGTTGGGCGGCCGGCCAGTTAGAGCGTGAAATCGAAGCCGGTGTTTGGCTTGTAGCGCCAGCAACCGCTGAGCAAGTCTTCTCTGAGGACGAGAACCTTTGGAGGAACGTACTGAGTCAGATCGGCCAAGCGATCCTATTCTCCGCGCTCAAAATCAAGCATGTTCCGCCCGATATTAGCTGGAACTAACCCTACAGATCCTGGGAGCCGCCGATTGATGCGGTTATGGCGGTTTCCTGCTTTTTTGTATCTCGCCCGCGCGGATTAGTTTCGCTTACCCGGTGCTCTTGTGACCGGCAGGACTTCTTGCGGAATTTAGGCGTCCCATCTACCTTTTTAGGCGTGTCGGCGCTAATGTGCTGTCGTTAGGGATCGCGCAAACCGCCCCGTTCCTTATACAAGTCTCGACACACCGTGTGCCAGTCCTGTTTGAGTCGGATGGGCCGATGGTTGAGCTTGTTTCAACACCCTTCACGCCTAATCTTGCGTCATTTCTGTGGCACAGAAGATTCTCTCGTTCAGCCTCGTCGGTGCGTTGGGATTCGTAGCGGCGGTGGCATGGTTTGGGTGGCAATCGCGCGTCATTCACCCCAGCAATTCACGCGTCGAGGCAAGCGGAGCCGACGCGGAACTCCGGAGTGACGGGCCCACCCAGGAACCACAAACGTTAACACAAGGCCAAACGCCGGAAATGGACGCTGCCGCCGACAACGCTGTTGATGCCAACCCGTTGCGTTTAACGCCCAGCCACGCACAAACGATCGCTTTTGACTTCCGTACGTTTGCCCAACAGGCATGTGTCGTTCAAGTTCCCGACGATGCTGTCGTGATGTACGTGCGCATCGAAGGAGCGCCATGTATCTTCGACATCTACGGCCGCTCGCTCCTGCCAATCGATGATCCAACGACCGATGCCGAGCATTATAACGGCGCAATGGGGAACACATTACGAGTTTCGCGGTATGACGATTATCCGCTGGAAACCGGTGACTACTATCTGTCAATTGAGTACCCGGCGATCTATCCACCGGCATTAGGAAATCGCACACTCAACATTGTTGAATGCAAGATCCACGTTTCGTTCATTACCACGCGCGTCGACGGATATCTTGGTCTCGGATCGTCCGCCACAGGGAGTTTGACGCCCGAAACAGGCAGCTTTCGCACCTATGTGGTCGATGTGCCAAGCGGCACGAAGGCGCTGCGTGTCGATCTTGACAACGTACGCAGCGATTTGGATGTGCTCGTTCGACGTGGCTCACACATATTACATCCCGAGGACGCCGATTTAACGGCGGCTGGGCGCGTGGGCCGAGAAATTCTGGTGATTGACGAGTTTTCCGATCCTCCCCTTGAGCCCGGACTGTGGTACGTCCATGTTGTCGAGCCAACTGGCGCCGACCGTGCGGACTTCCACATTTATGTTTCGGAAGGCAACCAGCCGCCCCCCTCACTGACATCAATTCCGCCGTTCCCCGATTTTTCTAATGCGAGAGATCGTGCACTTTACTCGGTTGTCGACCTAACGACGGGCGCCTACTCCGGCTCCGGGGTCTTCGTTGGGGAGCAGGGGATCATTCTCACAAACCACCACGTGGTGGCGGAAGCTCTTGTCGCCGCGCAGGCCCGCGACGACACCAATTCGCCGCCAACAACCGATCAAGCGCCGGCGCTGGACGATGTGATTGTGGCCATAACGTTGGACCCTCATCATCCACCCGTCGAAATGTTCCGCGCGGAGGTCGTTGAGCATGATGCCGAAGTTGACTTGGCGCTCGTGCGAATCACGAGAGGCTACTACGGGCAACCCATTCCACAGGATTACAGGTTTCCGTTCGTTGAATTGGGAGAGCCACAAACGTTAGCAATTGGCGATCCGCTTTTCGTTGTTGGCTTTCCAGCCGTTGGCGACCTACGTAACCGCCCTGCCGTCACCGTGACGCGCGGCATCGTTAGCGGCTTCAGCGACACTCACAACATCAAGACCGACGCTCACATTTCGGTGGGAAATTCTGGGGGCGGCGCTTTTGACGAGCAGTGGCGTTTGATCGGCTGCCCCACAATGACCGTTAGCGGAGCAAACGGCGACTTTGGGCAATTAGGCTATGTGGTTTCGCTCGAAGCCGCTCCCGAGAGCTGGCGCCAACACATCAAGTAGCGGCTTCCAGCATTTCGATCTCGTGTACAAGCGATCGCAAGAACGGCTCGACATCGGTCACAAGCCCTACCGTCTGGAACGAACCGCGGTCGTTGAGTTTGATCACCGTGGAAGGATTGATATCGACACAAACCACCTTCACCCACGCCGGCAGTAAGTTCCCCACAGCAATCGAATGCAAGGCCGTAGCGATCATTAAACAGAACGACACGTCACGAATTTTTTTCCGCATTTGCCGCTGCGCCTCGAGTACATCGGTAATAACCTCCGGTAAGGGGCCATCATCGCGGATACTGCCTGCCAAGAGGAACTCAACGTTGTTCTTGACGCACTCGTACATGATGCCGGACTTGACGTCTCCCTTTTCGACCGCCTGCCGGATGCCTCCTACACGTCGAATATGATTGATTGCACGCAGGTGATGTTCGTGCCCCGCTTCGGCAATATCGCCCGACGCCAAGCGCACGCCTAAGCTGGTGCCGAAAAGGGCCTGTTCCAAATCGTGAGTTGCAAGCGCGTTACCCGCAAACAACTTGCTGATGTAGCCTCCGCGAATTAAACGGCACAAATGCTCGACGCTGCCCGTATGAACAATCGCGGGCCCACCGACAAGCAAAGTGCGGGCTCCTTCCTGCTTGGCACGAAAGAGATCCTGGGCAATTTGACGAATCGCCACTCCCTTGGGCTTCTCTGTAGATACCGCGCTATTCATGAACTCAAACCCCGCTCGGTCTTCTCGCCGGCCTTCGGGGAAAACACGAACGCCCCCATGTCCGACGACAAACAATTGGCCTTTTTGCGCCTCAATCATGGGAACGCAGCGGGCTGATTGGTTCTCCGGATCAACCGCAATCCCACAGTCCATTTCTTGATCGGCGACGGGGATCCATCGGCCCGCAAGCCGAACTTCCGTCCTCTGGTTGGTTGTGCTGTAGAAACCGGGTGGAAATGCGCCCTCGACATCGGCAGGCTCTAAGCGACAGTCGACGTCTCCAATCGGCGTTGCGCCGTGATCGGAAATACTTTCCAGAATATCGACGAGTGTTTCGCGCGTCGGCGCGGTTACCTCCACCAAGGCGTAGCTCGGATCGTTGCGTTTCTGCCCGATCGAAATTTTCTTAATTTGGAAGGTCCCTCCCCTTGCCGTAATGGCGTCCAGCACCTTGGGAAGAATCAAGCTATCAATGATGTGCCCGCTAAGCTCGACTTCCTGGACACACGAACCGGCGCCAACATGTGACCCGTTGTTACTCATAAACCTTGCCTCCGTTCAGTTAACTGAATCACCACATTTTGTATTCTATGGTCCCCAACACAGCGGCGGCTATTCGAACGATGTGTTCAGCCGGCTTGGAGTACATGGTCCCTCGCGCAACCCGGTGTGTACAAACGACTTTCCCGGTTGTGATGTACGCGGTATATTGCGTTAACGAGAATTAGAAACCAAAAAGCATTTCCCCATTAGTGGGGCATTCCAAGGAAAGTAAAGTCATACACGTATGGGATCACCCTCAAACTCTTCTTCGAATCACTGGAAATCCTTAGCCGAGGAACTTGGCGCACCTTGGCCCGAGGAGGAAACGTCCGCCGCCGAAACGGAACCGGAAGCCGCTGCCGCGGCGCCTGTGGCGGACGCTCATGTCGAGACGACGTCTGAGCCCGAAGAGGTTGAATCCGACCTCAAAGCGCAAGAGCCAGCAACATCGAACGATGATTCAGACGATGTAGATGCTTTGTTCGGCGACGACTCCGAGACACGCGACCTTTTCGACGATGCGGACGACGCCGACGAGCCGGAACTCGTGGTGAAGGAACCGTCCGCCCCATCGGTACGATCCGAACCAATTGTACCAGCTCCCACACTGGTCACCCCGTCGCCAGACCGCTCTCATTGGCGTTCGCTACTCGCTGAACTAGGCCTAGAGGCTCCTCCCGAACCAGAGGAACAGCCGCTAACGGCCGAAGCGACTTCGTCCGAAGCGCCAAGCGCCGCCGTTGTCGAACCCGAACGCTTTGGCGCCTCGGAACCAGAAATTGTCGACGCGGAATTGGTTGAAGAAGTCGAACAAGAACCGCCGGCGCCACCTCTTCCCTTTGGGGCCGGTCTTTTTACCGAGGAAGAAGAGCGTCAGTTTGCTCCTCCAACGCCCGCCATTCAATACCTAACTGCCGAAGAGGCGATCGAAACAACAGAATTTACAGAGCTGACCGAGGACGAAAGCGAAAAGGAAGTCGAAGGCGAGGCAGTACCCAAGAAGCGTGGGCGCCGGCGCACCCGGCGATGGAAGCGACTCCACACGGCCGCCGAAGGCGCGGCAGAACCGGAGTCCGCCGATACACTGGCTCAATCGGACGAGTATGCGGCTGCATCGGCCGAAGTTGTGGATGAAATCTTCGGCGACGAGGAGGCCACACCCGAAGCCGAAGCGCCAGGGCCGGACGAAGAGCCTCGCAAACGGCGGCGGCGGCGACGGCGCCGCCCGCGCAAGGGTGAAGTGACGAGCCAGGAACGCTCCGCCGAGGAGTTGGCCGAGGTTGAAGATGAAGATTCGGCAACGGCCGATATTCTCGAAGGCGATCATGAGTCGGAAGAGGCCTTGGAAGTTGCCGAAGGGCAACCCGCCCGCCGCGATCGGTCAACGCGTCGTGGCGCAGCAGCGGATTTTGACGAAGGTGATGAGGACGATCGTCGCGATAATGGCCGTCCCTCGCACCGCCAGATTCCTACGTGGGAGGAAGCGGTAGGAATTGTCATCGCCGCCAACATGGAAGCCCGCGCCAAAGCTCCGAGCGGACGACGGCGTCGGTAACGTTAAGATGAGGCGGACTTCGCAGTTTGTGCTTTTCTCAAGTGGCCGCGCATGAGGATCCCCTCGTGCGCCCTTGAGTTACGCCTTTTCAAATACCCATTTGATTTGGGGTTGCTTCAATGAACCGTTGGCTTGGGCGGCTGCTCGCGATTTGTTGGATTTTCGCTGGTTGCAGTTCGGGCGGTGTAGGCGGTGGAGCTGACGCCGGAGCCGAGCCTACCGGGGTCATCCTTTTGCGTTATGCACCCGGCAGCGACAGCACTCATCAGCGAGAAGAGGGCTTTCTCGCAACGCTTAAGAGCGAATATCCTCAAATTCATGTGCTTTCGTCGGATCAATACTCCGGAACCACCCCCGAGTCGTCGCTCGATAAAGCACAACAACTTATCATCAAATACGGAGATAGCATCGAAGGCATCTTCGCCGTATGTGAGCCTAACGCCAACGGTGTGCTCGAAGCTCTTGGCGAGGCGGGAATCGCCGGCAAAGTTAAGTTTATCGGCTTCGATCCTAACGAGCGGATGGTCCAGGCCCTACGCGACCGCGAAATGCACGGCATCGTGCTGCAGGATCCGGTGACCATGGGTTACAAGGCCGTCAGCACGCTGCTGGCTCACTTGGAAGGACAACAAGTAGAGAAACGAATCTCCACGGGGGAGTACATTGCGACTCCCGAAAACATGGATGATCCTGAGATTGCACGACTTCTCTACCCCGAGCAACTAACCGAATCGCCTCCGCCTCCTACCAATGTTCGCTACCGCCTGGCGGTGATTCCCAAGGGAACCACACACGAGTTCTGGAAGTCCGTCCATTTCGGCGCGCAGAAAGCCGCCAATGAACATGGTGGGGTGGAGATCCTGTACAAAGGCCCGCAGTTGGAAAGCGACCGCGACATGCAGATCAGCCTAGTGCAGGACTTCATCACGAAGAAGGTCGACGGAATTTGCCTCGCGCCGCTCGATTCCCAGGCGCTGATTCCCGTAGTCAAGGAAGCCAATGCTGCAGGCATTCCGGTCGTTATCTTCGATAGTGGGTTAGACGACGAGAGCCTTTATGTGAGCTATGTCGCCACCGATAACTACCAGGGCGGCGTTTTGGCCGCGCGACGTATGGCGGAGGTGCTTGGCGTTGCCGACGCGTCGTCGGAAACGAACGTAAGCCGTGCAGGCTCTCAGTAACGGATCTGAAAATCGTGAAATTCGCCTGAAGCGGCTCGTCGGTCTACCTGCACCGATCGGATATAGTCCCCCATAGCGTCGGCGACAGCCGTTAATAGCCCCTCAATTTCGTCGGGCGGCCCCTCAACCACGAGCTCGACGCGGCCGTCCGGCAAATTCTTGACGTAGCCTGTGACGTTGAATCGCCTCGCCAGATTGCGCGTCGTATAGCGAAATCCCACCCCCTGCACGCGTCCTTCATAGTGTACTTCTCGTCGTTCGGCAGTCGAAGACATAGCGGTTAAGCCCAAGACACGTCAATCGATCCGGAAAATGTGCTCCAACCGCTGATTGTAGCGTTTTGCGAGTTCATTGGGAGTTCGTTCGGCTTCGACTTCATGGCGACAAGACAACCTAGCCCTAGCGCCGTCGTCCCAAATGTTTCGATCCGTTCATCAGGCGCATTACAAGGCGGTAGGACACAAGCAAATCTGCTCACGGCGATTCGCCCACCTTAGCGATGTTCTAAGATTTTAGTGCTGGAGTCCCTCCTTGCGCAAAGGCTATACACATGCACGGGGCTACGGAGAAAGAGGCGGCAGAAAGTGCGGCGCTGTTCGAGGCATTGCACCGTTTACTGGACACACCCAACGTAACTTCCCATGTGAATCGCCGCCGCACTGCGCGCCGACCATTTGAGTACATCCAACTCCTCGCCTATTGCGACGGTCGGACACCACCGACACAAGCCGACTTTCGGCCCACGCGCTGCCATGACTTGTCACCCGGCGGGTTTTCGTTCTTTGCGACCGCCCCTCCCTCGCTGCCCTTTGTGGTCATAGCATTGGGGAACGTTCCGTTTTCCTTTTTCTTGGCGCAAGTCGTGCGTGTCCATATCGCCGATCCCACGTCGAAGGAGCCGTATCTACTTGGCTGTCGATTCGTCAAGCGGCTTCTATCCGCGTCGGACTGGGAATAATTGGTCTGCTCATTTGGTCGATGGGAATAACGGTGACGGTGGCAAGCGACATGCTTGACCGTGGGATGGGATCGTGCAATGGTGAATGAACGTATGCTCCTCCCGTTGCGTTCATTGGGAATCCCACTACTTACCCTCATCCCATGTCATTACGAAGTGTCCTCCTAGGGTTGTCATGGATCGCCGTGTTGGCGTTCACTGCCGGTGGGGACGAAACGAAGATTCTGCCCGCCCCCAATAGCCCATTTGCGGAATCGGGCGAATGGACGTTGGAAACATTACGAACACGCAGCGGTCGGGCCTATCGCGGCTATGTTCAGTCCGCCGACCAAAACTCCATTGAGTTTATTGAAGTGGTGCGGCCTGCCGGCGGTGAAATGTACTTCGTTGTGCGCACCTTGCCGGCAAGTGAAGTAGCGTCATTAGAACGACTTCCCCTTGACCAGCGGCAACGACTGGCTGACCAAATCGCCCGGCGCATTGCGCGTTTACGGATCGAGGCGGGCGAGATGAAGAATGTGCAGCTTGTCGAACAGATCGAAGAAGGCCGCCGGCTTCACGTCTATCAGGGGCCGTGGTTTCGCCTCAGTAGCGACAACGACGATGGAATCACCCGTCGGGCAGTGGTCCGAATTGAACAGATTTTTCGCGCTTATCGCCACGCCCTTCCCCCCCGCGTCGAACCGCATGGCCAACTCAACATCATTCTCTATGGTTCGATGGAACAATACCGCGAATACCTCCGCAAAAATCGGCTCGAAATTAATCATCCGGCCTTTTACTCTCCGGCCGCCAACCGAATTGTCGCCGGCGCCGACCTGGCTCACTACGCCGAGCGTCTTAAGCAAATCCGCGCCGACAACGATCGCGTTCGCGCTAAGTATGCCGCTTTGCATCGAGAGTTTCCCCAGCGGCAGCGCGAACTCGCCGAGCGACTGCGACAGAATGGCTTCACAAGCGACGAAGTTCGCGAAGAACTCCGGGCGCGCAGCGCTGCGTGGGAAAACCAATTCCAGGCGACCATGCGAAAATTGGCCGAGATCGATCGGCGGAACGAAGCACGATTTGAGGAGGTTTCCCAGCAACTATTCGCCCGACTCCGGCACGAAGCTTTTCACGCTTACGTGGAAAACTATCTTTATCCCGCACGTGCCTATGCGTTTCCTCGTTGGTTAAACGAAGGACTAGCCCAGGTATTTGAAACAGCGCGACTCGACGGAGAAACCCTTCGTTTGGACGCCCCCGATCGCGACCGTTTACAGAGATTGCAAGCGGATTTACGAGGCAATCCCTTGCCTCTCGCCGAGCTGCTTACCGCGGCGGATGATGTATTCCTTGCCACCCATGCGCAAGCCGATGTATCTCAGCGGCACTATCTCTATTCTTGGGGGCTGGCGTGGTGGTTGCTCTTGCGCGGCCAAGGTATGTCGGGACACGCTTTAGAACAATATGCGGCGCCTGAAATGGCGTCGCATCCGCCCATCGCGCGATTCGAGCAATTTGTAGGAATGGGGTTACAAGAGTTCGAACCGCAATGGCGAACCGCCATGCTGCAACTTGGCCCTGTTGCACGTTGATCATTGAGAAGCCGGGTTCGCCAACGGATCAAGCGCTTCGACGGCGGCGAGAAGACGATCTCGAATCTCCTGCAAACGGCTGTCCTCTGCAATTTTCTGCCCGTTGACATCCGTCACATAGAATACGTCCACCACCTGATCCAAGAAGGTGCCGATCTTGGCGAACTTCACCGAGAGATTCAACTCAAACAACGTTCGCCCAATCGTATAGAGCAAACCAGTACAATCGTGGGCAAACACGTCGATAATCGTCGACTGTTCAGAGGTTGCGTTGTCGATTCGAACGCGCGTTGGTAATCGGTTGAAAGTGGAGGCCTTCTCGGCCGCCGTTGTCCAAGTTTTGCGGAATGTCGGCGGCTTTCCCGACGGATCCTGGAGCGACGCAACCAGTCGTCGGCACACCTCCGCAATGCGTTCAGACGGCGGCTCCCCCGAATAGTCTAGGTCTTGGACGAAAAAGCGATCTAACACCAACCCATCAGCCAGCGTATTGATCTCGGCCGAAAGAATATTGTGTCCTTTGCTCGTTAGCGCTCCGGTTAGCTTATGAAAGATGCCCGGCGTGATTTCTTCATACGCGCCAATCGTATACTCCACGGCGTCGAGATCCGGCAGATAGCGCCCGCGAGCAATCGCTTCGTGATGGGGCAGCGTTCGCAGGCGGTTGAGTTCTTCAAGCACAATCTCGGCCGAACCAGAATTGAGATAACTGGGCGGTAATGCGGCAATTTGCCGGTCCCACCATTCCGCGCTTTCGGCGGAATCTGCAAATCGAGCCGCAAGGCGACGCACCTCACTACGGCGGCGATCCAGCCATTCACGCGAACCGGGGCCGGGGGTATCGCCAGCCACATGCACCAGCGCCCGCCGATAAAGTTCCGTGAGCAATTGCAGCTTCCAATGATTAAGCGTTCCTGGTCCGACGGCGGCTAGGTCGGCACAGGTCAACACGTATAACATCTTCAAAAGGTTGGGTGATCCGCACTCGACGGCCAACTGGAGTGGAATAGCCGGGTCATCAATATTGCGGCGAAACGCTAAGTGCGACATGAACAGATGCTTGTAAACCAGAAATTTCACAATCTCTGTTTCCCGCTCCGTCAATTGCAATCGCTGCGCTGCGGCTTCGGCCAAACGCTGTCCGACCTCACTGTGATCCTCCTCGAATCCTTTGCCCAAGTCGTGCACCAGCAAGGCCAAATGGAGCAAATGCTTTTGCTTGATAGACCGATATGCCTCCCCCAAGGGGCCGCTGTCGTGATGAAACTCCGTCGCACACTGAACAGCGCGAAGACAATGTTCGTCGACGGTGTACTTGTGGAACTCATTGAATTGAAGAAGTCCGCGGGCATGGTCCATGCCGGGAATGATTTGTTCCAACAATCGCACTTCGTGAAGTCGCCGCAACAGATCGGGTAATTGCGACCGCTGGGCCAGTAGCGAAACAAAACGTCGTGCCGCCTCCGTTGGCAAATCGGCCAAGCGGCGATCGATCATCGCTGCGCGGATGATTTTCCACGTGTTATGATCGATGCGTTTGTCGGCCATGTTGGCAAGATCCATCAACCGCAATACTTCCGTGACGTCGCCACGCAGCTTCTCCAATCCTCGTCGCGTTGCGCTGATGTGGATCGGCCCCACGAGAAAATCCCCGTCCATGCGATGCGACATGAGCGGCGCCAACACCCGCGTTGCCGCAGGCCGAGGTCGCGCCGATTCGAGAAAATGCGAGGCTACGTGCCAGACCTCGCTCGTTTGCCGAAAATACTCGCGCATGAATTGCTCGACAGGCAACACGCCCTGAAATCCCTGATAGCCGTAATCGGTGGCCAGGCGGACTTGTTCGGCACGGTCAAGCACGTCGTGAGCCTTACCGGCACGGAAATGCAATTCATTACGCAGACGCAGAAGAAACTCTCGCGCATCGCGTAACGTGCGATAATCCTCCTCCGACAGCGCTCCCGCTCGTCGGAGTCCACTCAAACTGGCCTGCCCCCACCGCACAAAGCCGATCCAACGCACGAACTGGATGTCGCGCAGGCCGCCGCGTGACCGCTTAATATTGGGCGTAAGCATGTACACCGACTCGCCGTATTGGCGGCGTTCGTCCGCCCGCGAGGCTTCAATGGCCGCCAGTAGCGACCCCACACGTCGTCGAACTTGCCGCTCCAATCGGGCGACAAAGCGGTTGTATAATCCTAAGTCGCCTGCGATGTACCGGTGTTCCCCAAGGGATGTCAAAACCGTAGCGTCATCACCCGCCAATCGGCACGCGTGTCTTGGAGTGCGAACGCTAAAGCCCAACGTCAGGCCCGCATCGCCAACATGCATGATCAGTCGCCGGGCCAGCGGCTCGATGCGAGCTTCAACCCCTGGCGGATGAAGCAACATCAGGTCAACGTCGGAGTAAGGCGCTACATCGCGGCGGCCATACCCGCCGTGCGCTACGAGCGCCACGTGTTCGCCAATGCCGTCGGGGCCGTCTTCCCCGGTTACTTCGAGCGTCGCTCGCCACAAGTCAGTTACAAGCGAGTCAAGCAAATCTGTAAGCAACGCGCACACTTGAACGCCAGGAGACCCGCTGTTGTGTTGACGTCGAATCTTCTCGCGCTGCTCGGCAAGACGCTCGCGTGCATGAAGAACGGCAGGGTGAAAGGCAGGGGGGGCCATTGAATTACTCGTCGTCCAGGTTGCGTCCAAGCACCTTTAGCGTAAAGCCGCCTTGGGGTCGGCCCCCGACAAGGCACATCCAATCGTTCACGTCGTCTTCCGACACGCGGACGCGGCTTCCTTCGTGCAAGTCAGGAATATTCGCCGGTTCGTTTCCCAGCGTGCCGTAGATATAGCGGTTTTCGATCCCCGTCACTTGTACCCACATGAACTCCGTAAAGTCCGCATAGGAGAATGGGGCTTTAATCAGAAAGGGCGCTTCGCTATCGGGATCGCGTTGCTCAAAAGCCGCGACAAACTCGGGCCATCTCCGCCGCGCTTCGGCAACGGCCGCCTGCATTTCCGCGTCGTCGCTATCCACCGCTGCGATCGGCGCATAATACATCCGCCGCAGCTCCATTAGCGGATTCTCACTGCGCAATTTCCGTTCAGTTTCCGGATCGTAAACAAACACTAACCCTTCATCGGGATCGAGAACAGCCAGGCAGTTTTCATCCGCCAGTTCGGCAAGCAATTTGCCGATCAGCCGGTATGGCGCGACTGGGTTGTCATCCTCCCCGAGCCACTGCAACAAGTCGACCGAGAGCCAGGCGCGATGCTGCGCAACCGCCTGCTGCGCGCGCAATTCGGGAATCGTCGCTGCAACGTCCTCGGGATCGTCAAAGTAGGGCTCGTCAAAACAATGAACCGAGAAGAATCCCAGCGGATGATAACAAAAGAAATGCGGCATGGCCCCCCCGACCGCCGGCTGTCCCGCAAAACTTGCGTCCGGCTCAGCGTCTGTCGTGGGATCATCAACGCCCGTGTCAGGGTCAATCACGTCGACGTCGGCCCTCCAAGCCGCTGAGGCGATTTGAGCCAAGATCCGGGCGTCCAGGTACTGCGGTTCTCGCAGTAGCAGCACTAAGGAGACGAACGGTTCGTCATCTTCGATCGCTGGATTGTGAATCGGCAAACGCCAGAGCCTCCAAGCACAGAAGGCAAGAATCGCTACGGCGGCAACCCAACCGAAGGAAAATTCTTGCCAAATGAGCCGGAGAGCAACCGTCATGACCACCGCTAATAGGGTCAGCCCGACCCACCGCGCCCATTCCTGTTCGAACCATAGGCCAGCGACGAACACGGCCGCAGCGCCGGCCAGAAGCAAGCGAGGATTCACAAACCCGTCACGAAGCGCCTCGCCTTCGAGGATCGTCGATCCGCCGATCCAAAGCGCGGCCAACGCGAACGGCACAATCCACCACAACAACTCGCGGTGGGGGAGATTGCGTAGAAACGACATTCGCTTGACTCGAACAGGTGAGGCGCCTCGCCAGCAGGCAAACATTCTGAGGACGGAAAGCGGCGACTCACAATCCGTTTATTTTAAGTGCCCTCGCGATTCAATCAAGGCGAACGCCGATCTTGCGGTCGACGGGCGCTCGCAGAGAAACGCGGGAAAGCCTAACCGAGGGGCGAACAGTGGGAGCTAGCGCTCCAATTGCGATGGCGCCGCCATCATTGTGGACCGGTGCAATGCGACCACGCGTTCGACCTCTTGGAGAATCTCTGGATGATCCTTTGCGACATTGTGACGTTCGCTGGGATCAATTTCCAAATGAAATAAGAACGGTGGATCGTGAATTTCCGCCTCGCGTTGCCCGTAGCCGTTTTGCGTTTGGTAATGCACTTTCCATGGGCCTAGTCGCGCTGCCATCAAGGTCGGCCCTCGGTAGTAAAAGAAGCGACCATTTCGCTCGCTAGAACCTTCGCCTCGCAGCACACCGCTCAGATCGTAACTATCCATCTCGCGATCGGCGGGAACCTCGATATTCGCCAAACGACAGAATGTTGCGAACAAATCCAACGAACTTGCCACGTCGGTAACGACGCGACCAGCAGGAATCGTACCGGGGCGCCATGCGATCGCTGGAACTCGCATTCCGCCCTCCCATGTGCTTCCCTTTCCATCACGCAAGAGGCCTGCCGAACCGCCATGATCGCCATAGGGGAGCCACGGACCATTATCGCTCGTGAAAAAGACCAGCGTGTTTTCGGCTAATCCAGTTTCGCGCAGTGTCTCCAGCACGCGTCCAACACCGGCGTCAATCTCCTCAACAACATCGCCATACAAACCGCGCAGACTCTTGTTCGCGAACTCGTCGGAACGGAACAAGGGCACATGCGGCATGGTGTGGGGAAGATAAAGGAAAAATGGTCTCTTCTGGTGCTCCTTGATAAATCGTACGGCTTCCTCGGTATAACGGCGCGTCAGGGTGCTCTGATCCGCAGGACGCTCTATGATTTCGGTGTTCCGCAAGAGTGGTACATTCCAATATTCCGACCGTGGATTCAGGAAAGCCGCCCGCCCCGCAGGGGCTCCTTGGGTACGATCCATATCGTTGGAATAAGGAATGCCAAAGTAGTAATCGAATCCATGTTCGGTCGGCAAATACGGCGGCAAGTGTCCTAAATGCCATTTTCCAATGCAGGCCGTGGCGTACCCCTTGGTCTTAAGGATTTCCGCCAAAGTGATTTCTTCAGCCGGCAATCCACCTTTGGAGTCCGGAAACAGC
>CAYWIS010000004.1:0-71628 GCA_964458385.1 uncultured Pirellulaceae bacterium | reverse complement strand
TGAACATTACGCCGCACCCGAACGTGGTGATCCGGCCCGAACTGCGCTGGGACAAGTTTGATGGCGACGCCCCGGCAGGTGCCTTGCCCTTTGACAACGGCAACGAGGATGATCTGTTCACCGCCGGCGTGGACGCCATCCTCCAGTTCTAGAATCACTTGGCGCCGCGGCTGGCCTAGGACCAGTCGCGGCGCGGCCAATGAGTTTCGCTCTCGCAAGCAGCGCCACCAATCGCCCGCGCCCAGCGCGGGCGATGGCGTTTCTTGCTACGTGGTCCGGTTCAATCCGCCTTACACACGGGGAGCGCGGCTCCAATGCAGAAATGCATTAGGGGCGGCCGTGTGTCGCACGCACACCCTTAGGGGAAGGCGAGGTGTGAGCGACCCGGCGCATGACGCAAGCCAACGCCGCAGCCAAGGGAACTAGGAAGAGGAGATTTCGCCGTAGGCGTAAGTCGGGTCGGCCAGGACCACCAGCCGAACCATTTCGGCAAGCGAGCGAGCGCCAAGTTTTTTCAAGATTTTGGCTCTCCGTAGCTCCACCGTGCGCAAACCGAGTTGCAAGTCGGCGGCAATGTTCTTGTTCGCCATGCCGGCCATGAGACGCTGAAGCACATCGCGTTCGCCTTCGGTTAGCGTGGCGATGCGGGCGAGGGTGGTCTCGCGCAGGCGGCGCGCCTGGCGATCTTTCTGCTCGCGCTGCAAGACATCGTCCAGCACCGGCTCCAGCGACTCGCGCGTGAGGGGCTTTTCAAACAGCCATGCGGCGCCTTGATGCATCGCACGCACCGCCAACGGCGCCGTGGGGTGTTCAGCGATGAGTACGACGGGCAAAAGGACAGGATAGTGCTGAAGCTGCGGCAGCGCCGTCAAGCCATCTTCGCCTGCGGTCTTCAGATCGAGAACGATGCAGCCCGCGCCGCCCGTACGCCAGGCTCGGAGAAACGCATCGAGAGAAGGATGGGACTCAACTGCAAGTCCGCGACTCGACGCATAAGTCTCGACCAACGTCAGCGATGAAGTATCAAGAGCTACACCGAAGATGATTTGTGGGATTTCCATACAAGGGGGGCGAAGGACGCGCCAACATGGTTTTCGAGCGTCAAAGGTCGGAGCAAATCTCCCATATAAATTCGTAGTTCGCTACACCCCTTACGAGAATCCCGCCGTAGAGGAAATTTGTTGGCAGAAAGTATGGCAACACGTGGATGGGTTTAGTACGAACCAAAACGTGCTTTTGCCGTGTAGTTATACCGAGTAGCTTTTTGCCGCCTTTTTGAGGCGCCGCAACCTGCCACGTTGCGCCATGCACAACGTGAGTATGTTTCAGAAAGGAGAGGGGGCCAAGCGTCCGCCATCTTTAACAATATGTGATTATGCACCAGACGCTTGGACAAGATTGCCAAAACTCAAAGAGCGATGGGCGTCTTAGCCCTGTTCGGTCGGGGCTGGGAACTGCTTGCCCAATTCGGCTGCTGCAGCGCGAATCCGAGCGTGGACGTTGGTATCGTCCGGAGCGCGCAGCGCCTCCAGAATCCAACCGCCAATAAGTCGCATTTCGTCGGCGCCCATGCCGCGGGTGGTCAGAGCTGGTGTGCCAATGCGGATTCCCGAGGGATCCATCGGTTTGCGCTGGTCGTACGGAATCATGTTCTTGTTAACCGTGATTCCGCATTTGTCGAGCGTTTCTTCCGCTAACTTGCCGCCAATTCCTAGCGGAGTTACATCGACCAGCATCAAATGATTGTCGGTGCCGCCGCTGACCAGCGAGAGCCCGCCGCTCGCCAGGGTATCGGCCAGCGTCTTGGCGTTGTCGATGACGCGTTGTGCGTAGACTTTGAATTCGGGCCGCAATGCCTCGCCAAAGCATACGGCCTTTCCCGCCACAACGTGCATGAGCGGGCCGCCTTGAATGCCGGGGAATACGCTACGGTCGATGTCTTTGGCGTACTCTTCGCGGCACAGGATTAAGCCTGCGCGCGGTCCGCGAAGTGTCTTATGCGTGGTGGTGGTCACAAAGTCGGCTACGCCGGTCGGATTGTCGTGCAGCCCCGCCGCGACCAAGCCGGCATAGTGGGCCATATCGACAAACAGCTTGGCGCCAACCTCTTGCGCGATCTCGGCAAAGCGGCTGTGAGGAATCTCACGCGGGTACGCGCTGGCGCCTGCCACGATCAGTTTGGGCTTATGTTCTCGCGCGAGCCGGGCGACCTGATCGAAGTCGATGCGGTGCGTGTCAGGAGTAACCCCATAGCTGTGGAAATTGTAAAGGATGCCCGAGATGTTCAGCCGCATCCCGTGCGTTAGGTGTCCACCGTGAGCCAGGTCCAGGCCAAGCACCGTGTCGCCGGGCTTGAGCACGGTCAGATAGACGGCGCTATTCGCTTGCGAACCCGAGTGCGGCTGTACGTTGGCGTGTTGTGCGCCGAAGAGTTTCTTGGCCCGTTCTCGCGCCAGGTTTTCCACTTCGTCCACAAACTCGCAACCGCCGTAGTACCGGCGGCCGGGGTAACCTTCGGCGTATTTGTTCGTCAGAACGCTTCCCACTGCCTCCATCACCGCCGCCGAGGTGTAATTCTCGCTGGCGATCATTTCCAGCCCTTCCTGCTGGCGGCGCCGCTCGTTGTGAATGGCGGCAAAAACTTCGGGATCTTGTTTGGCGAGTGGAGTCATGGGGGAAAGCAGAGAGTGGAGAGTAGAAAACGGAGATCCAAGAGTGAATGTTCTCCCACACGGCCGATTGTCGGGCCGAGGGTGAATTTCGTCAATGCGGGGCGGTCGCTCCTAGTTGCAAAGAGCTGTCGAATGGCGTGCGATGGACTTCCGAAGCGATATGCCGATCCCCGAGAAGCCGCAGCGCCCCACCGCAAGCTTTGCCGCTTCCTATTTACTTTGCGCTGTGCGGATTCTCTTCGCCTGCGATTTCCCTGATTCAAACTTCTCGCCCTGGGACGCGGGTCATCATCCGGCTGGCTCGATGCGGACTTGCAGCGTGCCGGCGTTATCGGCCAATTCAGCGGGAGAGTCGTTGATGCGGAGGTAGAGGACTCCCGTTGACGGGGCGCGAATCGTGCGGCTCGTACCGATTGGGCCGGGTTGGAGTAGGGCAGAGATCTGCCCTTCGCCAAAGTTCTCAGGCCGCACCGCGCCCAGGAGCATCCCCAGGGGCCGGCCCTTGTGGTAACGAAGTGTAATCCCGTTCGGTTCGCAGTCCCAGGGCCGCGGCAATTGGGCCACGCTGTAGCGTCCGCTGGCGGTCACATAGTACGACTTGCCTGCTTCAACCATTACGCCCGAGGACTGCCATCCCCGGTCTGCGCGGATGGTTACCGTTTGGCCGCCGGCCGGCGGCAAGGCGCCAGGACGGTATTCCACGGCTTCCCGCTGCAAGTCGTAACCATAGTCGATGTTTGCGACAAAGAGTTGCCATTCCTCAACCGTGAGCGGCCAGGCGTCGCCTAACGCCTGCCGCAGCTGACCGGAGAACTCGGGCTCGTCGACGCGCAACTGCTGTCGCAGCGCTCGAAACACCTGCTGCGTACGAGGGTGACCGTCGAGAAACGCCGCCGCCGCCCACGACCAGCCGTACGGCTCAAGGTTAAGATGGGCTCGCGGTCCCAACGCAAAGACGTGGGTAAGCGTTAGCCCACGTTGAGCGGCGAATTCATCCTGCACAATTTTGATGCGTCCCCACATGGGCGTTTCTTCCTTGTGGGGCGGAAAGTAGTTGAGTGTGAGCCGCCCATCGCGCCAACGGTGCGTGCCTAACAGTTCCGCCATGCCTTCGGCGTACCAAGGTGGGCCGACACCGCCGGCCAGCAACGCCATAAAGGCGTGCGTTCCTTCGTGTAGCAGCAGGTGGCGGCGATAATAATCGCTAGGCTGCTCGTATACCCACAACTCATACCCCCGATGGAACCCGTGCAGGAATGGAGGCAGGTCGTCGGGCAGTAGCCCTATGCCCTGAAACGACTCCTTGCGGTCAATCACGTAGGCCCACATCCGCCAGTCGGCCGCCCGCGTCGGGTCAACTCCGAAGTAGGCGCACCACTGAGGCACGGCCAAGTCGAACACCTGCGGCAATTCATCTACCGCCGGTTGCGAGGGGAGGTCGGTGTAGAGCGTCAGGTGTTTTCCCTGCAACTTGCGAATCCCCGCGACGGCCGCCTGTGCATCGTCGATCTGGGGGAACGCCATAGCGCTAAACGGCGCACCGGGTTGATCCTGGTTTTCCTGTTCTGCTTGTTCCAATAAATCCGCCAACGAGCTGCGCCATTCTCGTTGGGGCGCTTCGGCGGGCGGCGATGGAGGAGTGGCCGGGCGAGCAGTCGACGGGCTTGCCGGCTGGGCAGCCGGCGTTTCATTCGGCGAGGGCGCCTGCGTCGATGAGGGCTGCGGGACGTCGGCGGCCTGATCGCGGGAACTTCCGCACGCCGTCACCTGCAAAGCCAACAGCAGCACGAGAAGGCGCCTCGCCGCGTTTCGGAACACTCTGAGGAATCGCGAGAACGGCGAAGGTCGAAGACGGTGCGCAATGATCTCCATGACTCTAGTCTGCGCAGGGGACGCCCGGTTGCCAAGGTTGATGCGGATCGGTGGAAACGACTGGCGAGCTTCCTGCTGCGGTTACGCTTCCGAGTGATTCACCGAGGTCGCTAGCGTCGCCGTCGCAGGTCCAACGTGCGTGGGCAACGTGTCGCTGACTGGCGCTCGCGTCGACCAGAGTCGTGCGAGAATGACGCCCGTCAACATGCAGCCAAACGTGTACAGCGCCGGAGCGATGGCCGCGCTGGGTTGGTCGGGGAAAAGTTGAGTCGCGAGCGTCGCGCCGAGCCCGGCGTTTTGCATACCGATTTCCAGCGTCAACGCCCGCCGCATCGAATCAGGCAGCCGCATTGCGAATCCGCCCGCGTAGCCCGCAGCGTAGCCAGCCAGGTTGACAAAGAACAGGGCGAGGAAGAGCGACATGTTCAAGTGAACCAGCTTGTCGCGGTTCAGCCCGACCACGGTAGCAATCACCCACAAGATGACCACATTCGCCACCGTCGAACCAATGCGATGGGCCGGCTGTTCCCATTGCGGGAGAGCCCGCCCCAGCATGTGGCCGGCTGCTACGGGGAAGACCACGGTCAGGCATAAGTTCCAACTGACGGACCAGAAATCGAGTTCAATGCCCTTGGCGTTTCCTAATGTCAGCCACAGCGCCATGGGGACCGCCAAGGGCGAGAGCATGGTGGAAAGTGTTGTCAGGCTGACCGAATAGCTTGCGTTGCCCCGAGCCAAGAGTGTTACCACATTCGAAGCCATCGCGCCTGGCACGCAGCCGACTAGCGTCACGCCAATCAACTGTGGCCCCGTAAGCCCCAGTGTTCGCACGGCGATCCAGGCCAACGTAGGCATGGTAACGTACTGCAAGGTGGTTCCGCCCAGAACCGCCGGCCAGCGCCGCGCCACTTGCCGCACTTCGTCGCGGGGGAGCATCCATCCGATGGCGAACATCGCGACCGCAATCAAATGCGGCAGGTACGGCTTGCTCAACGCAAACGGATCAGGCGCCGCGGCGACTCCTGTAGCTGCAACCAGCGCCGGCCAGACAAAGGCCACCAGCGAAGAAAGCACCAGCCACACCAAGATCAGCCGTTGAAGCATAACGCACGCCCAGGAAGAACACACATCTTCAGAAGCCCCCAACGTCCCAAAACCCTTCCCCCTGTGCAAGTCAGCTTTCTTCGTGGCCGGCACAAAAATGCAAGAAGCGGGGACGTTGTGAGTCGGGCGTCAGGCGGTTAACTCGCTGCACGTGGCGCGTCAGGTCGCTGCCTTTGCTTGCTTGGCTGGGGGCCAGGAGACGCGTTGCCGCTTACCGTTTGCGTGTACACATCGGCCTTGTATTGCTAACGGTCATCCAAGGTGAAGAAGACGTAATGTTCCGCTGAGGCGGATCATGCGTTTGGGCAACGTAGGCGATGGTTTTCTCTCGTTGTGCGCCAAGGCGAGACGATCAACAGTCTTGGGGAACTGCCATAACGTGGGGCGAGCGACCATCCAAGCTGGACGATTGATGAAAGCACGGCCCGGCGTTTGGTTCATGTGCATTGGATCGGCTGCACAAATAGCCTTTGCTAAGGTGATTGTGTGAGTACGAAGAGGCCTGGGGAGGGTAGGTGAATAGTATCGGGCGGAGGGGGGAAGCGGACGTAGGTGCATGCAACGCCGCCTGCTGCATCTTGTGTGTTCGTGGTTAGCAATAAGTGGGGGGTGCTGCAGTTCGATTATAAGGGAAGGCAAATTGCTTGCAGAAAAAATAGGCGCGGGATAATCTTTCCTTCATTGCTCTTTTTTCATGGCGTTCGCATATTGCGTTCGCACATCATTTTTCGTTTAGGGAGTGTCCGCCATGTTGACACGAGTTCGAAGGGGCGGGTTCACCTTGGTCGAGTTGTTGGTGGTAATCGCCATCATCGGCATCCTGGTGGCCCTACTATTGCCCGCGGTTCAAGCGGCCCGCGAAGCCGCGCGCCGGTCACAATGCACTAATAACCAGAAACAAGTCGTATTGGCCGTTCATAATTTGCATGACACCTACACGACTCTGCCTCCGATGTCGGCCCCCTGCGCCGACGGGACTAACGCCGGCTGCTTGACGCCGGCCAACTCGGCCTTTGGGCAGCACAACTACACTTTGTTCCACTTCCTGCTTCCGTATATCGAAGCGAAGAACATCTACGACTTGCTCACCCCGACGGCGTACGCCGGCGGTCAGTTTGGACAAGTCCTCAATACCTTTATTTGCCCTTCAGATGTATCCAACGGCGGTGGGAAATGCCTGACCACTAACGGCGGAGCGAATAGTTGGGCAATTACCAACTACGGCGGAAACAATTACGTCTTTGGCGATCCACCCAACGGCAGAACCTATCCATTAGGCAAAAAGTCGCTGGCGTCAGTGACGGATGGCACGTCCAATTGTGTGTTCTTTGCCGAGATTTATGGGACCTGCGGAAATACTGGCAACATTGCCACTGCTCTTGGTAGCCTCTGGGCTGACGCCAACGGCACATGGCGACCAGGCTTTAATTTGGGGTCCGGAAGAAACGGCACGGGACTTACGAACTATCCGCCCGCACCAAAATTTCAAGTGCGTCCGAACTACATCAACAACTGCAACTACGAAGTCCCGCAAGGAATTCATCCTGGCGGCATCATGGTCGGACTGGGCGACGGCAGCGTGCGCTTCCTAGCTGGAACCATGGCGGATCTTACTTGGCAGCGGATTGTTGATCCGCGCGATGGCAATCCTTTGGGAGAAATCTAAGGTGGTTTTGTTGCAACGTGTTTGGCTTGGAATAGCCGTGGCGCTGCTTGCAGCCGGTTGCGGCGACGGTAATCAGCCCGGTTTTCCCGACTTACACCCGGTGACGGGCGTCGTGACGAAAGGCGGTTCGCCGGTTTCGGGAGGCGTGGTAAAGTTTACTCCGGTCCCGGACAACCCCGACTTTCTGATTAACAGTGAAGTCGGCCCGGACGGAACTTTCAGTCTGTCGACCGTTCGCACGACCGACACTCGCGGCGAACGCAAACCCGGAGTTGCGCCGGGGCAATACACCGTGACGTACATTCCTGTCGCTGGTGATCAGACCGCCGGTTACCAACCGCCGGTCACTCTCCCGGACCCGGTAACCGTGGAGGCGAAAGCGAACGAATTAACCATTGAGCTTTCCGGTTCGTAACGCCGCTTGCACTCTGTTGAACAAGCGGTAAGGAAACGGGCTTGTAGCCGCGGCTAGAAAGCCGGCGTATGTCGGCTTTCGGGCCGCGGCTACAGTCATAGGCCCTTGTGTGCGTGAATGGTGGAAGACGCCGTTCCGATCTCTTTTCGCAGCTCATGCTGCGCTGCGGTCTTGGGTCTTCCGCCCCGTCACTACGCTGCCATGCGCCGGAAGGGACGCCACAGCTTCGTCCACACGCAGACCAGCGGCGCGCAGCCAACGCTGCACTTCGTCCAGGCGGTAGCAGCGGCCTTCGCAAATTGAGAACAACAGCGCCGAATACGCCGCCACTTCTCGCGGCCCCGCGGCAATCGGAGGCGCTCCTTCGGGCACGGAATTCAGCAACGAATCGAGCACCAGCATGCGTCCGCCGGGCGCTAAGGCTGCGGCGAAGTGATGCACAAGGGCCTGGGCGTCGGGGGCGTTGTAATCGTGCAGCAGGTTGGCAATCAGCACCGCGTCAGGGGATTTCTCCAAGGAGAAGTTATGCACATTGCCGGTCAGCCATTGCACGCGCTCTTCCACTCCCAGCGCTGCGGCGTATTCCCGGGCGACGCGTAGCGCCGGTTCTCGATCGATAATCACGGCCGTCAACTGTGGGTGTTTCTGGAGCAACGCATAGCTGTACAGTCCGTGACCGCCCCCGACATCGACGAGAGTGTGCGCGTCTGACAGATCCACCGCTTCGGCCAAGTACGGCGCGATGCTGCGAGCACGGTCGGCCATGGCTCGTGCTAACACGCCCGCAGTGTCAGGATCATCCAGGGCTGAGGGGTGATCCTCGTCGTGATAGACAAAGGAAACCCCGCCCGCCGGACGGTCGTGCCGAAGGCATTCGATCATCTGTCGTACATCGCCCGAGAACGCGCCCAGACCTACGTACCCGCGCAGATGAAACGGGCTCTCGGGCGAGAGCTTCTCGCGGCCATATTCCGTCAGGCGAACGTGCGAACCTTCTACGTCGATCAATCCCATCGCCCGCAGCCCGGTAAGCAGCACAATGGCCGGTCGCTCGGCAAGGCCCAATCGCTCACGAAGCTCGTTCCAAGGAAGCGGGCCAGCGCAGAGTGTCTGACCCACATCAAACTCTGTGGTGGCCGCCACCAGCAGATGAGAAAGCTGGGCGGTGCGAAATTCATCCAAAAAGGCCGTGGTGTCGTACTGAGGCTTGGAAGGCGACATGGAGGAAGCGGGGAATAGGGGAGTGAGAATCGAAGACGCATGTCCGAGAGAGCCGACGCCACAAGGTGCTTGGCTCTCGCGAGGGTGCGGCCGCAACGGAAACTTGCAAGCTCATCGGCCACACAAGTTACCCGAGAAATTCGCAGCCGGGTGGAAAGATGCTTGCCGGTGGCCTTGGCGACTGGCATCATGCTAATGCGTCGCTCCTGTCCTTGCACATCCCCCGGAGGCTGTTGCATGTCTACTCAACCCCGCCGTGCGTTTCTTCAGCAAGCGAGTTTTGGCGCTGTGGCTCTGAGTATGAGCCATACGCTCATGGCGGCGTCCGCCACCGAACGCCTGGTTGTAGGCGTGATTGGCGTCGGCGGCATGGGGGGCAATCATCTCCGTCATCTGGCCGGCCGCAAAGATGTGGAGGTGGCCTACGTGTGCGATGTGGACCAGCAACGGTTAACCACCGCAGCGCAGTTAGCGCAATCCATTGCTGGTCGCCCGCCAAAGGCCGTGAAGGATATGCGGCAGGTATTGGACGATCGCGCCGTGGATGCGGTGTTTATCGCCACGCCCGATCACTGGCATGCACCGGCGTCCATTCTGGCGTTAGATGCGGGCAAGCATGTTTATGTTGAGAAACCGTGTTGTCACAATATTCGCGAAGGTCGGCTGATGGCCGAAGCCGTTGCACGTTCGGGTAAGTTGCTCCAGGTGGGCACGCAAAGTCGCAGCACCGAGTTCGTGCGCGAAGCGATCCAACGCATCCATCAAGGCGAAATTGGGGAAGTGTTGGTCGCCAAGGCTTGGAACAGTCAGCGCCGCGGTTCTATCGGGAAGAGCCAGGCGACCTCGCCACCGGCGCATTTGGACTTTGACCTGTGGGTTGGCCCCGCGCCCATGGTCGAGTATCGCCCCAATTTGCTGCATGGCGTTTGGCGGTGGTGGTATGACTTCGGCTGTGGCGACATCGGCAACGACGGCGTGCACGATATTGACGTTGCGCTCTGGGGCCTTGGCGCAACCACGCATCCCACCACCGTGACTTGTCTGGGCGGCAAATACTACTTTGACGACGATCAGCAGTTTCCCGACACGCAATACGCGGTGTTTGAGTACCCGGCGGAAGGCGCCCCGGTGGGACGTAAGAAGCAGCTCATCTTTGAGCAGCGCATCTGGTCCCCCTACGTGCAGGAAGGATATGAAAACGGCGCCGCGTTCTACGGGACCAACGGCCTACTGATCCTCGGCCATACCGTCGGCTGGCGCTTGTATGGCCCCCGCAACAAGTTGATCGCTGAGCGTACTGGCGCTGCCGATTTGGCCGCCCACCATCAGAACTTTTTCGATTGCATTCGCGGCGTGCAGAATCAACTCAACGCTGACATCACGGCCGGCCACCTTTCGGCCACGTGCGTGCATTTGGCCAATATCGCCGCGCGGGTGGGGCGTGTACTACACTTTGACCCCAAGACGGAACAGATTGTCGGCGACGAAGAGGCCGCCAAGCTTGTAAGACGCCAGTATCGCGCGGACCACTGGGCGGCGCCTAAAGAAAATGCCTGACGCATGGTCAGGCGGAAACGAACATTTCGCGATAGATCCATCCCGCCGATGTGCGGGATGGGTTGCTGATTGTCGTGCGTAACCAATTACTGCTGAGCGCTGGGGGCTGGCTCGGATTCTTCCTCGCTAGCGGGCGCTTCTGTTGACTCGGATTCTTCCGTTGACTCGGGGGTGTCGTTCGATTCCGGTGTGTCGGCGGGTTCGGTTGCCGCGCTCGGCGCCGGCGACTCGTCCGACTTTGGTGCGTTGGCTGCTTCTGGTTGCTCGGGCGTTTCGGATGGTTCACTCGGAGTTGGCGTTTCGTCCGTCTTGGGCGTTTCGCTCGTTTCTGGCGTTTCCTCCGAAGCGGCGGCGTCGTTGGTTTGTGGCGGCTGTAACTCGGTCGTGGCTGCTTCGTCTTCGTCGGGCAGGAGTAATTCGCTGGCGCCGGGAAGCGTGGTCAGGTCGAAGGGGCTGCCCGCGCTGGCCGGTTCTTCTTCCGTGCTTGGCGAGGTCGGCGGCGCCGGCTCTTGCTGAGAGAACCAAACCAGGAACTCCCGTGTCGACTCGGTCGCTAATTTCGCCGACTTTTTCTCAGCCGATTTGCCGAGCACCGTGTCGGGCCACTGTTGGGCGACCTTATCGAAATTCTCGCGCGCGGCCTCCAGAGCTTTGGTGTCGCCGGTTACGGCAAAGAGCGCCTCGTTGGCCTCACCCAACCCGTAGAACGCTCGACGGCGCAACAGCGGCTCTCGGCCATCCTTGAGAACGGTTTCATACCCTTGGATTGCCTGTTTGAGCAGTTTCTCGGCCTCTTTGCGATCGGAGAAGGCTCTCTCGGCTCCGTTGGCCAGATGGACGTCGGAGGCCAACAAAACGGCCCAGAGGCTAGCCGGCTCGCCTGCGTGTCGCTTGGCGACTTCCAACAGGGCTGCTGGTTCGGACTGGTCAGCGGCCTTGTAGAAGTCGGTCCAGGCTGCGGCCGTTTGTGCGGTGTTCCAGGCCCGGAAGTACATCCACGCGAAAACGATTGCAACCGCCGCCACCAACACCGTGACCAACAGGCCGAGGTGAGGCTTGGCCGCTTCGACCTGATGGCCGACCCAATCGGCGAGCGTATTGGTTTGCAGTTCGTGACGACGTTCCGATTTCATACGCGCACTTCCGTCAAAAAGAAAACGGCGACTCCGTCGCCGACAGGAGACACGTGGGGGGAAGGTCCGCTGGCAAGCGGCAAGTATAGAGGAGGCGTTTTTCTAACGTCAAGACGGATAGGCGGTTAGTCGCCTCTGCCGATCCATCTTACCTGGACCTTGCCGGGCCTGTGTTGCGGTTGGTTGGCAGTTTCACGGTAGAATTCATGGATCAGAGAAAAATAAGGATTGACTCGGGCCGGGCTATTAGAAATAAAGGCACTCTGATCCATGCCTGTTTTTGCTTCTCTTTACGGCGGCCCGTAGGAGCGGCCGTAAAGAGCCTGCCTTCGTTTGGCGCCCTCCTGGTTGTGCCTCGCGTGCGCACCCGTGGTTGTTTACCCGCCGTTCGGCCCGCGGTCGTCACGGTTGGGTGAGCCGCAAATCAAACAACGATGTTGCGCCTATGGCGACATTTGGCTACAATACTATTGGTGGGGTTGTGATAAGCCCGCACTGTTATCCGGCCGGTCGGCGGCTGCCGGCCGAAGATGGGGATCCTCGTTCCATGCACCAAGTCGCACTTCCTCACGTCTCGGGCCAACACCGCCTTCTTTGGGCCCTGGCTCTGATGATCGTTCCCCTGACGGGCTGCGGTACGGCAACAAGCAACAATCAGGCGGCTAGTTCCGAGACGACTGCGCCGCGCGAAGTGCCGGTGATCGAAGCACAACGCGACCTCTGGCCCGAAACCCTTCGCGTGCAGGGGAGCCTGCTAGGCGACGAACGCTCGATCATTGGCGCCAAGGTCGCTGGCCGGGTGGAAAGCCTGGCGGTGGACTTAGGCTCATTCGTCAAGAAGGGAGAAACGCTGGTTGTGCTTGACCGGCGCGAATTAGAGTTACAAATGCGCCAAGCCGAAGCGCAACTGCAACAAGCATGCGCCGCGATTGGCCTTTCGCCCAGCGAATCGGAATTGGAACTTCGCCGCGAGAACGCGCCGCCCGTGCGATTGGAGCAAGCGTTGGTGGATGAGGCTCGCGCCGCGCTGTTACGGGCTCAGCAATTGCCCAACCGGCAAGCGATCAGTCAGACGGAAATCGAACGCCTTACGGCCCAACTGAAGACGGCCGAAGCCCGTTATCAGTCGGCGCTGAACAATGTGGGCCAGCAAATTGCGCTCATTGGCGTGCGGCGGGCCGAGTTGGCGTTGATTCAGCAACAATACGAGGACGCCGTGATTACGGCGCCATTTGATGGGCTGGTTGAGTCGCGCAATGTGGCGCCCGGCCAGTACGTCCAGGTTGGCCAGGCCGTGGTGACTCTGGTGCGCACCGACAAGCTCCGCTTCACCGCCGGCGTGCCCGAAACGAGGGCTGGGAACATACGTCCGGGGCAAACGGTGTTGATTCATGTGGCGGGCGAACCGCAACCGGTGGCGACGACCATTACCCGGGTGAGCCCCACGGTGTCGCAAGTCAGCCGGGCGTTGACGATTGAGGCGGATGTGCCCAATCCGAACCGGCGCTGGCAGGCGGGGCTATTCGCCGAGGCCGACATTGTTATCGATCCCCAGGCGACGACACTTTCGGTTCCTGCGGAAGCCGTGACAGAATTCGCCGGCATTGAGAAAGTGTGGGTCGTCCGCGATGGCAAAGCGTTTGAGCAGCCCGTACGCACCGGCCGCCGTACCGAGGACCGAATCGAAATCCTCGATGGCCTGGATCCGGGCGATTTGATTGTCAGTCACTCGAGTCAAGGTTACCCTGGCGAAGTGGTGGCGATCCGTGACACACCCACGCGTCAAGCCCAATCCGCCCCCCTGACCCATTCCGCCGAATAGCTCTCGCCGCGGTTGTTCCCAAACGGGGGGCTGCTGGACTCGGCGACGCGCGCGGTCGTGTGAGTTAGAGACGCCGCCCCAACTTTCCTATCAACCTCAACGCCCCACCTGAGCCAAACCCGGTCGGGCGGGACGCCACGCCTTGTCCCGCCGTGATATTCAGGTCACTTCCCCGCGAGTGGCCCCACAGCTTCCTTTTTCTCTAGCGTTTCGATCGGAGGAGTATCCGCGTGCAGTGGCTTGCGGAAGTTTGCGTACGACGGCCGGTCTTCGCCTTGATGCTCATCGCGGCGGTGGTCGTCTCGGGAACGGCGGCCTATTTCCAATTGGGCATTGACCGCTTCCCGAACATCGACATGCCGTCGGTGAATGTCTCTACGGTCTATCCCGGCGCTGCGTCGGCCGAGGTCGAATCCGAGGTGACGCAGGTGCTGGAAGATGCAGTTTCCAGCGTGGCGGGGTTGGATGAACTGCGGTCGATCACCAACGACGGCCGGTCCTTGTTGTTGTTGACCTTCGACCTGAATGTCGACATCGACGTGGCCGCACAAGACGTGCGCGACGCGATTTCTCGCGTGGCAAACCGGCTGCCCCCCGGAATTGACCCGCCGGTGGTGCGCAAGCAAGACTTGGACTCCTCGCCCATTATGACGCTGGCGGTTTCCGGCCCGCGCACCTCGCGCGAGTTGTACTTCCTGGCCGAACGCAGCGTGAAGAACGTGATCGAATCGGCAGGCGGGGTCGGCGAGGTGACCATTCGCGGCGCTACGGATCGGGCGGTACAAATCAACATCGACGCCCAGCGCCTGGCCGCGCATCGCTTGTCGATTATGGAGGTCCACGACGCTCTGACCGCGCAAAACGCCGAGATTCCCGGCGGCCGCGTTGATGCGGGATTTCGGGAGTTGAGCCTCCGCACGCTGGGGCGGTTCCCCGAAGCACGTGACTTTGCCGACATGGTGGTGACCACGGTGGAAGGCGTGCCGGTGCGCGTGCGCGACTTGGGCGAGGCCATCGACCACGAAAAGGAACGTCGCACCGCCGCCCGTTTCGATGGGCAGCCTGCCGTGGTGCTTGAGGTGCAGCGGCAGTCGGGCACGAACACGGTGGAAGTGATTGACGCCGTGAAAGCACGTCTTGAGGAGTCGCGAGCTCTGCTTCCGCCCGACGTGCGGGTCGACGTGCTGCAAGACCAGTCCCGCTATATCCGTGCGGCCTTGCACGAGATTCAAAACCACCTGGTGTCGGGCAGCATCATGGCGAGCATTATGGTGCTGTTGTTCATGCGCTCCTGGCGGTCCACGTTGATTGCGGCGGTGGCCATTCCTACGTCGATTATCGGCACCTTCGCCCTGATGCGGGCGTTGGACTTCACGATGAACAACGTGACCATGTTGGCGTTGGTGCTGATGGTGGGCGTAGTGATCGACGACGCCATCGTGGTGCTGGAAAACGTCTTCCGCATGATCGAAGAGAAGGGGATGGGCCCGCGGCAGGCGGCGATCGAGGGAACGCGCGAGATCGGCCTGGCGGTGTTGGCCACCACACTCTCGCTGGTGATCGTGTTCCTGCCGGTGTCGTTCCTCTCGAGCGTGGCGGGGCGATTGTTGTTCCAGTTTGGCATTACCGCAACCGTGTCGGTGCTGATCTCGATGCTGGTCAGCTTCTCGCTTACCCCGATGATGTGCAGCCGCATGCTGCGGCGGGCCGACGTTTCGGCGGCCGAGGCTCCCGCCTCGCGACGCGGGTTCTATCGCTACATCGAAGAAGGCTACATGTGGTGCCTGCGGCTCTCGATGCGGCATCGTGTGGCGGTGCTGGTCCTTTCGCTGGTGACGATCGCCAGTAACGTTCCCCTGTATTGGATCGTCAAACAGGACTACATTCCCACCAATGTGGATGAGGGAGAGTTTGAAGTTCGTCTAACGGCTCCCGAAGGCACGACCGTGGCCGCTATGGAGCGCGTGCTGGACGTGATCGAGGCGGATGTAAAGAAGATCCCTGGCGTTGCGCACGTGCTTTCGACGGTGGGCGGCGGCGGCCTAGCGAACGTCAACGGCGCTGCGTTGTATATTCGCCTGGTGGATTTGGAAGACCGCACGTTCTCATTCGCCCGTTTGTGGAACGCCCTACTCGACGGCGATCCGCTGGCGGCTTTTCGCGGGAACTTCACCCAGCGTCAAAAGATGCAGGAGGTTCGCAAGGTCGTGGGGCGTTACCCCGATCTGCGGGCCTCGGTCCGCAATCTGACGTCGTTCCGCCAAGGGGCGCCGGTCGATATCGACTTTGTGGTGACCGGCCCCAATCTCACCACCCTGGCCGAGTTCAGCAATAAGCTGCGCGATAAGGTGGCCGAGATTCCTGGCATTGTCGACGCCGACACCACATTACGACTGGACAAGCCGAACCTGCTGGCGCACATCAACCGCGAGCGGGCTGCGGCGCTGGGAGTCGATGTGCAGGAGATTGCCAACACGCTGCGGATTGCCGTGGGCGGCGATGACCGGGCCTCGCGGTACTACGACGCCCGGGCCGACGACGCCTACGATGTTGAGCTACGGCTGGTGGGCGTCGATCGTCGCGACGTACGCACCATTTCGCAGCTTTACGTTCGCACACAGCCTCCCAAGAACGCCCGCTTGTTAGGTCCCGATGATGGCCTAGTGGCGCACACGCGGCTGGATAACCTGGTGACGTTTGTTGAAGACGTTAGCCCCTCGCGTATTGACCGCTTGGATCGGCAGCGCATGGTGGCCGTGCGAGCCAATATTACCGGCGAATACGCTTTGTCTGATCGTCTGGAGGCCGTGCAGGCGGCTGCCGAAGAGTTGGGCGTACCGCCGGGATACTCGACGCGCGTCATGGGACGCGGCCGCGAACTTGACCGTACGTTGAAGGACTTTGGCTGGACGTTCTTGCTGTCGTTCGTGTTCATGTACATTGTGCTGGCCGCGCAGTACGAACATCTGGTCCACCCGCTGACGATTTTGTTTTCGTTGCCGCTGGCGGTGCCGTTCGGCCTTTTCAGTCTGTGGCTCGGAAATGAAACGCTCAATCTCTATTCGGCGCTGGGTATCTTGGTGTTGTTCGGCGTGATTAAGAAGTCGGCCATTTTGCAGGTGGACCACATTAACCAACTGCGTGAACGCGGCCTCGACCGAGAAACGGCCATCCTGCAAGGGAACCGCGACCGTTTGCGGCCGATTCTGATGACCACCTTCTCGTTTGTGGCCGGCATGTTGCCGCTGCTGGTCGCGACCGGCCCCGGCGCCGAGGAACGTCGCTCAATTGCCGTGCTGGTTGTGGGGGGGCAGACTCTTTCGTTGCTGCTGACGTTGCTGGCGGTGCCCGTAATCTATTCGCTGCTGGACGACGCCGCGCAACTGTATTACCGAATATTCCCCCCAGCCCAGCACGAGGTGGAGGAGCCGCTGCAAGAAGTGGCCGCATGAGGGGGAGAAGCGGCTTTTTCATTGTCGGGCTTTGCCCGGGAATGATAATAAGCGTAGGAAACTCTCCGTCCTCCCTTCTGGCGAGGTAGAGCCTCGCAAGCAGTGCGTTCTCAACCAGAGCTAGGGGGCCAGGGTTGTAATTCGCTACTCGCTATTCGCTTTTTCCCTCTTTGCACGCGGTGAAACGATGTCGGCTGCTCGTTCATGGGTGATGGCTGCGGCGGTGTTGGCTTGGCTGACCTCTGGGGCTTCCGCCGCCGAGAGCCTATGGATCGAGGCCGAACATCTGGAAGGCGTGCGTGGTTATTGCTGGCCCATGGGGCGGCCCGAAATGAAAACGACAGCCGGACATTGGGGACTATCCGGGCCCGGATGGGCTGCCGAATGGAACCAGGGAGGAGAAAGCGGGTTTCTCTCGATCGCCACGGGCGCCGACGATGACCGTGCTGTGGCGTCGAAGACCGTGGAAGCTCCCGTCGAAGGCGAATACCGCCTCTGGGTGCGCTACGGCGACTGGCGGGAACAGACCGAGCGGTTCCAGGTGCGCTTAGAGCAAGCAGGCCAACCGCCACAGGAGCTGCGTTTTGGCGAGCAACCCTGCGTGGAAGAAGACAACGAAATGAAACTTTACTTTGGTTGGGCCTTCGCTTGGGACGGCCGCCCGGTAAAGCTCAAAAAGGGACCGGTTAAGATCAGCCTCCTCTCGACCACCAAAGACCCGCAGCCGCGGCAGGTCGACGTGTTGGTGCTAACGAACGACTTGGCCTATCGTCCCTTGATTAAGGAGCGTCCCGCAAACGAAACCTGGAAGCTGCTTGACCGCTGGCGAAACGGCGTGCCGCACGATCTGGAGCCGCTTTCGCGCCGTGCTGCGGTCGCCCAGCACAGTTCGCCGCCCGAAGCCTGGAAGATCCGCACCTTTCGCGATAAGGGGTTTTTGTATCTGTGGAATGTGAGCCACACCAACGCCGCTCAGACGTGGCTTTCGGACAAGCCCGACCGGGTCAAGTTCCCTTATAACTTCATCGACGCCAATGTGCGCGAGGAGTTCGAGAAGAAGTACGGTGGTCGCGACGACGTGCCGATCTTCTCGGATCCGCGCGTGACTCCGACCTTTCATGGCGTTGGGCCGGGGGTGTTTGCAACGGACCCAAAAACGGGCGAGGTCAACGAAACGGGCAAGCTGTTTGACCGATGGTTGGACGCGCACCCTGATCGGGCTTGGGCGATGATGATGAACTACCACCCGGGCGCTCCGATTGGAGAAGTGGGAATCCAACTTTTCCAAAAGCATCGCGAGCGGTACGTAGGTTCGATTGCGGGTGAAAGCCTGGGATACTTCTACCCACCTGCCGAAGAGATGCAGGCGGCTACCGCCGGCGCCGCCACACGGCGGCAACTGGTTGAGGCGTTTACGCCGTTGACGCTCAAGTACAACGCCGAAAAATACCGCAAGGTGTTTGGCCGAGATTTGGACGACAATCCGTATCGCGATGTAATCGCCTGCCTTTCGGTAGGAAACATTGCCTTTGCTCCGCTATGCCTGGACTGGGGCGCCCGCACGGTAGGTTATGAGTCGTCGGCCATGACCTTTTCGGTCTTGGGCATGCGAATGGCGTTCATGCGCGGCGCCGCGCGGCAGCATGGAGGCGTTATGGCCACTTACCGAAGTTGCAACTTCGGTGATTCGTCGACCATCTTCTCCAACGGCGGCAGCTACCACTCGCCGCAGGCGATATTGGACAACTACTACTCGGTGTACTCCGGGGCCGGAATGACGTGGTATAAGTTCGACATCTGGCATCAGTACATGTCGGGCTCAGGGTTGTTCTACCACGAACAGGGATTTGATGAGTTCTGGAAACCTGGCGGCACAAGCGCCGCAGGAGTTCAAGAGGTCCAGTTATCGCCCAAGGGAAAGCTGGTGGATCGGTTCCTGCGCCTCACGGCCGCCCAGCCCGACCGCGGCGTACCCTATACGCCGGTGGCGTTCTTGGTGGATTACGCCCACGGTTGGGAGCCCGGACCGTTCTGGCCCAACTCGTTCAAGAACTGGCACGGCCATCAAGACCGCTTCCTTTACGGTGACCACGAACGGATGTTGCAGGAGTACTTCAGTGTGGCGTATCACCCCATCGGCCGCGAGAGCGAAAAGCCGATGAACGCCCTCAACGAGGTCTACGTGCCGGGCGTGTTCGGCAACATCTTTGACGTGATCTTCGCCTATCCCGACGTAGCCAAGTGGCGCACTATCGACACCTATCCCGTGGTGATCGCGGCGGGCGACATTGAGCTCACCGCCGCCGAAGGCCGGCGCCTGGCCGAGTATATCCAGCGTGGCGGCACGCTCCTGGTGGCCGATGCGCATCTGACCGGCCCGGGCGTGGCCGAGCTAAAACTTCCCGCCGCTAACGCAATGAAAGAGGCCGACGCTTACCGATGGTTGCTGGCTGTGGGAGAATCGTCTGATGAGTCAATCATGCGGGCCTCGCCGCGGTTCCGCTACCGCCCGATTGCCAGCACGAGTGAGAAATGGCGGCCCTTGGCCACCACGCCCGAAGGCGACGTGTTCTGCGCCGCGGCCGACCGAGGCGAGGGGCGAATCGTCTACTTGTCGGTTCCGCGTGGGCTGGCCATCGGCGGCGAGGCGGTTCCCGTCGTGGCGCACCTCATGGCGCACCTGACGCGTAGACTGATGCCCGTGGAAGTCGAAGGCGATGTGGAATGGATGGTCAACCGCGCCCGGGACTGTTGGCTGGTTACGCTGCTGAATCCAGCCGGGCAAGACAAACCGCAACATGGCGTTACCCCGACCGATTACCGCGAGAACCGCCAAGTGACGATTCGCATGGAAGCACCGGTCCAATTGGCCCGCGACCGGCTCCTGCCTACCGACACGTTCCCGGTGAACGAAAATACCGTGGAGGTGGAAGTACCGGCCGGCGGGGTAAGGATCGTCGAGCTGAGGTAGCGGCCCTGGCGTCTTGCGCCTACCGGGCTGGCTGTCCAAGGTTGCTAGTTTTACTTGCGTCGTGAAGCATGCTCTGAGGCTTGGCGTTTGTGGGAGGGTACCCCGTCACTTGGGACGCTCCGCTTGAGCGACCCTTAGTGCGCTTTGGTCTTCCGTTGTGTTTGTTTGGGGGCACAAGGCGTGAAAGAGAAGGGATAAAGTGTGGGTGAGGAACGAAGGCAAGCCGAAGGTGAACTTCGGTGGGGAGGAAACGGGGCGGGGGCTTGATTTATCATGAAGGCATGGCGACTCTCGCCCCTTCGAAACGCTCCGCCGTGAGTCTTATCGCTTGGGCATTCACGCTGCTGGTTGTTAAGGAATTCCTTTGACGCTCTCCACCGCACGTCGATCGCGAACCGCAAATGCCACACGCTCGATCTCGCCTGCGTGGGGGGTGGGCGTGTGGTTCGCGGCGTTCGTGGCGTACTTGGTGGTTTTCTATGCCACGCCGCTTTCGGTTTCGACGGAAGAGCATCCCGTGCGCCGGGTGCTGTTCCTGCTGTTGGCGTTTACGCCGGAGTTCTACCTGAATACCTGGACTGGCGGCGGAACGATGCGGCTGGCGGTGCTGGATCGCCTGCCGGTGCTGCTGACGGCGGGGGGCATCGTTGCCTGGGGAACAGCGCTGGGGTGGGCCGTGCTGGAGTTGGCAGGGCTTGCACGGCGGCTGACGCGCGGCGAAGTAGGCGTATTTTCGATGGGTGTGGGGCTGAACCTGCTGTCGCTGGCTACTCTGGCCGCCGGGTTGATTGGTTGGCTGCATCGACCGCTGATGTGGCTGGGGCTGACAGCGGTTGGGACTGGCGCATTGCTTGCTTTGGCGGTAGGGCGCCGGGGGCGAACCACCGCGGACGCAGTGCCCTTCCAACCAGAGAGGCAACAGGCTGAGTCGACTGTGTCTTGGGCGTGGTTGGCGCTGGGGGCGCCCGTGGCGCTGATGATCATCTGGGGCGCCACAGCGCCGCCGTGGGAATTCGACGTGCGGGAGTATCATCTTCAGGCCCCCAAAGAATGGCTGGCCCAGGGCGCCATCGACTTTATGCCGCACAACGTCTATGCCAATATGCCGCTGGGTGCGGAGATGCATGCTCTGTTGGCTATGAGTCTGACGCCGGGCGCCGACGGTTGGTGGTGGGGCGCGTTGGCCGGCAAAACGACCATGGCGAGTTTTGCGCTGCTTACGGCGGCGGCGCTGGTGCTGGCTGGACGTCGGTTCTTTTCGCCATTGGCGGGTGTTGTAGCGGCGCTGGTTTATCTTTCGGTCCCCTGGATTACCCATACCGCCACTGCGGGGCTCAACGACCATGTGTTGGCGTGTTATGTGTTCCTGGGGTGTTACGCGTTGCTCTTGTGGCGCGAGAACCCCGCCCGCGGGCAGTGGTTGGCGCTTGCCGGTTTTCTGGCCGGCGCTGCTGCGGCCTGTAAGTACACAGGGTTGCTTTTCGCCGTGGCGCCGCTTGGCTTTCTGGCGGTCGGGCTGGCGTTGAGGAGAAAACCCGAAGAGTCGCAGGAGAAAACAACGGAAGGGCGGTCGTCCGAACCGGAGCGAGTGGCGCCGCGCACTGCTGGGCGCGTTCGAACGGCGTTTTTCGCGGGGGGCTGTTTTGCCGCTTTCGTTCTGCTGGGCGGCGGCTTGTGGTACGCAAAGAACGCGGCCCTGGCGGGGAATCCGGTTTATCCGTTGCTCTACAACGTGTTTGGCGGTCGCACCTGGAGCGCCGAGAAAGACGCCCGCTGGCGCCGCGCCCATCAGGTTCCTCGTAGTGAAGATAGCGGACCCTATTCGGCTCGCCGATTGGCGGCTGCTGTGGCGCAGATCGGCTGGCGCGGCGAGTGGCTTAGTCCAGTGCTGGCTCCGTTGTTGTTGCTGGCGCCATTGGCCGGAGTTTTTGGGCGAATACGGCAGCGGCGTACGTTGGCGCTGGTTGCTGGTATGGCGTTGTTTATCTTGGCGGCGTGGTGGCTGCTGACGCATCGGATCGACCGCTTCTGGTTGCCGGCGTTTCCGCTGTTGGCGCTGGCCGCGGGGGCCGGCGCCGATTGGAGCGACGACCGCCGGTGGCGGCGCTGCATGCTGGGGGTCGCGGGGGCGGGGATTGCGGCGGGCTGCTTGGTTATTGCTTCGCCCTGGGTTTGCGACAGTCGTTTTCTGGTCGCCCTGGACGCCCTGCGCACCGATGTGGATGATCCTGCCGGGGGCCATGTAGGACGCGTTAACCTGGCCCATCACTACCTCAACCAGAACGTCCCCAGCGAGGGCGTGGTGCTCTTGGTAGGCGATGCACAGCCTTTCGACCTGGAGCGGCCTGCGCTTTACAACACGTGTTTTGACGATGTGGTGTTGCAGCAGTTGATCGAAGGACGTTCGGTCGAGGAACGCCGAGCGGCGCTCCATGCACGGCGGATTACGCACGTGTTTGTCCACTGGGGCGAGATTGCTCGCTATCGCTCGCCTGGCAACTACGGTTATCCCGAGTTTGTTCAGCCCGCCGTGTTCGACGAATTGGTCCGGCAAAACGTGTTGCGGCCTGCTTGGCCCGAACAGGCGTTCGCTGAGGAAAGCACCGAAACCGGCTATCCGCCGCCGCGTATCTATGAAGTGCGCCATAATGCACCCCAAAGCCCGGCAACCAGCAGCCAGGGAGGCAGAGCGAATAATTGACCGCAGACGACGCTCCATGCACGAATCAACGGTGAACCCTTATGCTGCGCCGGCGGCTGACGAGCTACCAAGGACGCGGCTGTCGTCGGGTCGCGCTTGAAAGGCAATCGCTTGGCGATGGGAACGATTACAGCTGGTTTACAACGTGGTGGTGGGACTGGTCGGCGCGGCGGCGCTAGCCGCGAATGGATTGGTGGGACTTGACGAGGTGGTTGGCGCCGTGTTCTACGGGGGGGCGGCCAACGTCTTTTACTTATTGGGCCCGGTCGGCGAGATGTACCTGAACTGGCTGGCCGACATGGGCCAGCAACGCATCCTGCCGGCGTGGGTGGTGGGGATGATTCGCTCGCCGTTGGTCACTTGGGTGTTGATCTTGGGCGGGACGGGCTTTTCGGTCATGTTGACGCTAATCATCGGCCTGAACTTGAAGGCCCCGCCGATGTGACGTCCCCGGCGCTTGACCGCGAGTTTGGCCTTTGGACCTTGGATCAGCGCGGCGCTGCCGGGGCTTACTCTAGTCCGTACTTCTGGCAGCGACGAGTGAACCAGCGATCCCAGAACCATTCTTTGGCGCGCCATTGGTGGTCGAGCATGAGCGTTAAGCAATGCTCCTCGGCGCGGCGGCGGGGCATCTTGCAAGACACTGCGTGCCGGATCAGTCGGTTGAATTGACGATGGGTAATGGCGCCGGTGTTGCGGGCCGACTCTTCGAGCATCTCCTTGAGTTGTTGCATGACTTGCGAGTGCCGCATCCAGCCCCGCGTCTTACACCGCCGATCGAGAATCGACGCCACATCCTCGATCGACAGCCCCAATTCTCCTGCCCGACGGAAAATGGCGTGCTCTTCGTCCACGTCAAAGTACCCGTCGATGCCGGCGCAGCCGTCAATGTATCGCTCCAGCGTTTCGACTGCGTTCGTGCGCGAACCGGCCAAGGTATCGGACGCCACTTGCATGGTGACCGTTTGCGGCGTGCTGAACGCTTCGGGCACGGCCAGCCGAATCGTTTGGGTCACGTCGTAATCGGTTGACCAACTGGCGTCGGCTTGGTTGAGCAAAGACTCCATGGCATAGGCCACCTCGGCCATGGTGGAGATGCGCTCCTCGGGATTGCGAGCGGTCATGCGTCGCACCAGCTCATCGAGCTCAGGAGGGGCGTCGGGCCGCACGGACAGAAGCGATGGCGCCTCGCGTTCACGGTGGGCGATAATCTTCTCAACAATATTTTTGCCCGAGTGCAGCGGCGCGCCGGTCAACAAATAGTAGAGCGTACAACCCAAGCTGTAGATGTCGGCGCGGTGATCAGCGCTCTTGGAGTCGATCGCTTGTTCGGGCGCCATGAAATCGACGGTTCCCAAGATGACGCCCGCCTGCGTCAGTTCAACTTGCGTGGACGCCTCATGCGCGCGGTTAGCGGCCGGAGCAACGCGGGCGATGCCCATATCGAGCACTTTAACCACACCCTTGGAATTGACCAGCAGGTTGGCGGGCTTGATGTCGCGGTGGATGACTCCTTCGCTGTGGGCGTACTCTAAGCCGCGGGCCGCCTGGACGGTGTACCGTAAGGCCTTTGCCAGCGGCAAGGGCCCTTGGCGCACCAAAGCGGCCAGATCGCAGCCGTCCACGTACTCCATGACCAGAAAATGATGCCCTTGGTCTTCGTCGGCGTCGTAAGCGGTCACAATATTCGGGTGCTGCAAGCGGGCCGCGGCTTTGACTTCGCGGTGGAATCGATCAATGGCTTCGCGCGATTCGATGGTCTTCTCGTGCAGCACCTTAAGCGCCACGACGCGCTCCATACGTTCGTGCAGGGCGCGGAACACGCGGCCCATGCCACCCGCCCCAATTAGGTCTAACAGCAAGTAGTTACTCAGCCGTACCGGCTTGCGGGGATAGTGTCGGAGCGCTTCGGCCTGATAGGAGGTTAGCCGTCGACGACGAGCAAGGGCTTCGATTAACTCGGCGCCGTCCTGGGGACGCTGCGCCTGCGACAGTTCGGCCAACAATTCCCGGGACTCTTGGGCGGGGATCAGGCCAAGCTCATCAAGAGCCGTCACCGTTTCTTCCACTGTAAGTGTCATCGGGCGGGCCAGGGTGAGGGAAGGAGGCTGTGCTACCCAAGAATTCGGCGCTGGGGCCGAGATCTTGCCTTGCGGCGAACCTTTCACTTCCTTTTGAGACGGTGCGCCGCGATGTAGCGCTTTCATCAGCTAGCCAAAAAGTGCGGCCCTTTAATAAACGATTGAGGAAGCGAAAAATCCACTCGCTTGGACAAATTTTTCAAAAAAACCTCTGCGCGATGCGGCCAAGCGCAAGACCTTCACACAAACCTAACCGTGGCAAAAAGATAACGCGACAAGAACGGCGGTGGGCGGGAAAAAGCAAGAAAAATACTCGCCCAACAGATTAGGCCCGAGTAAAATGAGAAAAAGCAGGGCCTCTGACGCGCCAACCCCACATTGGCGATGCGGAAAGGCCAGGGGCAAGGCAACCATTCCGCAAACACACGTCAAAGGCCCTACAGGCCAGCGTGAAAGCTCAAGATTGTTGAGCGATCACCTACGTTATCAAGCCGCGCGCCAAACAAGAAAATTTTTGGTGTGCGGCTTTTTTGTTGATACAACTCTTTTGGTAATCTAGCTTTACAGGTTTTGAGCGGGGGTTCACTAATTGTAGACCCGAGGGACCGTGAAGGGTGTGTTTCATTTTGATGCACCTCGCTAGAGCGTGAGTGTATCGAAATGATGCACTCTGGGCATTTTTGCTTGTGGTAAAATGCGGCGCTTGTAAAGCATCTTTGGCTCTCGGGGGATAGCGAAACCTACTGGAACCCTGGATGGTTTCATTCTCGCTACGCGCTACACTGCGCCTTCGGGGCAAAGAACGCTAGAATGGCAAGCAGTATTCCCATCCCTTGGTGGCGCAAGTTTTCTTCGCGGCTGCCCGATTGGGCTTCTAGGCAGCGGTGAGCTACCTCGAGCGAAGGACAGAAACCCCACAACATTCCCCTTTGTTAACCCTATGGCGAACGGCGCACGCCCCCCTATTACGAGTGAACCGCGCCGGGTGTTGATCGCGGCGAATCCGAAAGCGGGCGCCCGCAGCGGGCAATTGCTGATTGAGCGGGTTGCGGTGTGCCTGAATCAACGGGGGTTTCAGGTCGAAGTTATTTCGGAGGTGGCCCGCCTAATTGATGAAGTCCAGCAAAGCCACGCCGAAGGCGTCTTGTACGCCGCAGTCGCGGCTGGAGGGGACGGCACAGCGGCGCTCGTAGCAAACATTCTTCCCCCGGGCGTTCCCTTGGCGGTCATTCCGCTGGGAACCGAGAATCTGTTCGCCAAGTATCTGGGGGTCACGTCTGACGCCAACGCGATTGCCGAAACCATCGCCCACGGCGAGGTACTGCATCTCGACGCCGGCAAGGCCAATGGTCGCCTGTTCCTGTTGATGCTCGGCTGTGGATTCGACGCCGAGGTGGTGCGCCGACTCCATCGGGAACGAAAAGGGCATATTCATCATTTGTCGTACGCCAAACCGATTTTGGAGTCGATTCGTAATTATGAATATCCCGAGTTGCGGGTGTACTATAACCCAGTTTCGGCCGACGGCTCGGCAACCGCGTCCCCGGCGGCGCTTAGCACGGCGGTTCCCGCGGTGCGGCCCAGCGAAAACGTGTTGACTGGCTGCTGGGCGTTTGTGGTCAATCTGCCGCGTTACGCGGGCGGGTTGAGCATCATTCCCGGCGCCGATGGCGCCGACGGATTGCTCGATGTGGCGACCTTCAAACACGGGAACTTGTGGAAGGGCCTGATGTACCTGGGAGGCGTGTGGTTCGGCCAGCATCGCACGTGGCGTGACTTTGAAACGGTCCGCTCCGACCGAATTCGCATCGAGTCCGACGCGTCGGATGTGCCCTACCAGTTGGACGGCGATCCGGGGGGAATCTTGCCGGTCGATGTCGAGGTGCTTCCCGGCCGCGTGACCGTGTTGGCTCCGGCGGTGTGGAGGTCTCGCAACGTGCGGAGCAGCGCCTATGCGCGCCCATGACGACTTGCCGGCGCCCCACGTTTTGCCATAGCCGAATCCGTGAGAATTCGCTCCACTAAGAAGTTGTGCAGCCTGTGTTTCGCTCGCCGTGGGTGAGCGGCAAGCGTACGAGCAAGGCTGCCTGAGTAAACGTTTCGTCTCATCACTGGAGCGCATCGCGTGCCCAATCAACCTGCTGACGTAGGACCTTATCGTTGCGGTCAGGGGCAACCCTTGTTGCTCATTGCAGGGCCTTGCGTCATCGAGAACTTGGATCTGACGCTGTCCATCGCCGACCGCCTCCGCGCGATCACCAGGGATTTGCCGGTTCAACTGGTGTTCAAGGCTTCCTTTGATAAAGCCAACCGCACCAGCGCAACGGCGTTCCGCGGCGTGGGGCTGGAAGAGGGGCTGCGGGTGCTGGATCAGGTGCGGCAAAAGGTGGGCCTCCCCGTGACCACCGACATTCACGAGTCGCATCAGGCGGCGCCGACAGCCGAAGTTTGCGAGCTGTTGCAAATTCCCGCATTCTTAGCGAGGCAGACCGACTTGCTGGTGGCCGCGGCTGCAACGGGACGGGCCGTTAACGTCAAAAAAGGCCAGTTCCTGGCGCCGTGGGATATGCGTCATGCGGTAAGTAAACTGGAAGCGGCGGGGTGTTCCAACGTGCTGCTGACCGAACGCGGAACGTTCTTTGGTTACGGGCGCCTGGTGAACGACATGCGGGCGCTGCCGCAAATGCGCGAGTTAGGCGTTCCTGTGGTGTTCGACGCGACGCATAGCGTGCAAGAGCCGGGCGGGCTGGGATCAGCGACCGGAGGCAACCGCGCTATGGTCGAACCGCTTGCCCGGGCCGCCGTGGCCGTGGGGATCGACGGGCTGTTTTTTGAAACCCATCCCGATCCGGATCGTTCTCCCAGCGATGGTCCGAATATGGTCCCGCTTGACCGCGTGGGAGGGCTCCTCGCGCGGTTGCTCAAGATTCGCGAAATCGTAGAAAGTTTTGATTCATGAATAGCGTCCGTCCAGCGGCACATCCCGAGAGCGGCTGTGTGACTTCGACCGGCAATGCGCCGCAGCAAACGGCTGGTCGGCGACGTGCGATTGTGGCGGCGATTCTGGGGGAGTTGCTAATTGGCCTTGGGTGCGACACCGCTCCTCCGCAACGCACACGGCGTCACGCCGATCAAGCGACGTCGGCCGAAACCGACCACCTGGCTCAGGTTGTCGAAACTCTCAAGCAATTTCATCAAATGGCCGGGGGCGAATCGCACCGGCAACTGCTGTATCACTTAAACGGCTGGATCGGCACGCAGCCGACCGACGGCGCCTGGAGCCCCGATACGCAAGTTAGCCGTCTCCCGCGGCGTTTCCGTGAGATGCGGGAAATGACCACGCTGGAGCGGCCGGTGTTTGTGCCCACCGACCCTATGTACCTGATTGAGGCGCATTGGATGCGCTCGATTAGTCAATGGGTCAGCGCCGATGCTTCGCGTCGTTGGGTTGAGGCGCAGCGGGCCGCAGGCGGCGAGGCGGAGTACTTTGCCGATCCAGCGCTGGATTCGCCCGAGTTTCAGTTAGAGATGGCCCGCAGCGTCTTTGACTGGGCGGTGCGCCATATTCAGCTAGACGAGTTGCTCCCTTATCCGGCAGCGCCAGCCGCCAAAGTTGGAGCCGACAGCGGCGCGCCAGCCGAGCAAGTCTCGCCGCCCGAGCAAGCCGTGCCTGGGCCTGGATATCGTTACTATCCTTACCAGGTGTTGTTGTACGGCCATGGCGACGCCTGGCAACGAGCGCGGGTCTTCATCTTGTTAACGCGGCAGCTAGGGCTAGACACGTTCATGTTAGCGGTTGACGACCGCGGGCCCGGAAGCCGACCCAATCTTTGGTGCCCGGCCGTGTTGATCGGCGAGGAGCTCTATCTGTTCGATACGGCTTTGGGCTTGCCAATTCCCGGCGCCAAGAAAGGGTCTGTGGCTACGCTCTCGGAAGTCCTGGCGAATCCCGACTTGCTGCGTGCTTTGGATGTGGATGACGACGGCCGGAAGATGGCCTACCCGGTGACTGCCGACCAATTGAAAAGCATCGCGGCGTTGATCGATGCTCCGCCGGAAGCGCTGTCGCGGCGGATGCAACTGCTTGAGTCACGGCTGACCGGCGACAATGCACTGATCCTGACGGTCTCGCCATCGGAACTTAGCCGGCGGTTGCGTGCTGTTCCCGGTCTGGAGAGACTAGCGGTGCGGCTGTGGACGTTGCCCTACGAGACGCGCATGTATCGCGAGTCGCTGGAGCGACTGTCGCGACGCGACCCGCAGCTTCAGCAGCGTCTGATTCAAGAACAGGGATTGTATCTGCCGGCGGTCATGCAGGCCCGGCGCCTGCACTTTGAGGGACAGATTGAAAGCACGGAAAACGAATGGGGCGCCATCGGCTATTACCTGGAGTCGCGTAAGGCGGATCAGTATATCGACGAAATTGCGACCTCGGCCGACGCGCGCCAGCGGCTGAGGATTCCACCGCCGCCGGCCCACCTGACGCCACAACAACAGCAAACGATGCTGGCCAACCAAGCGGCGCAGTACCGGCTTAACAAGCAGCACGCGAGTTACTGGCTGGGGCTGGCGCAGTATGACTTGGGCGAGTACGAAACTGCGATCCATTGGCTCAAGGATCGCACGCTCGATGCTTACCCCAACGGCGTTTGGACTGCCGGCGCCCGCTACAATCTCGGACGCACCTACGAGGCCTTGAACCGCATCGAGGACGCCCGCAGGCTCTACTTCCAAAGCGACTCGCCCCAGCGGCACGGCGATCTTCTTCGCGCTCGCCTGCTGCGCGACCGTGCGGGATAACTCCTCCTTCTTTAGCCGCATTGCGCGCCGAACGCATCGAAGGAAGTTCGGCGTTCCTTTGGGGACCACGGCCTGTTCGCTGATGGCTTCTCTCTACGGCCTATCGGGAGAGAAGGATGCCATAGCAAAGCATGTGCTGTTGGCGTAATAAATCCAGCATGGCTCAGGGCATCGTGGCGGTGGTTCTATAGTCCCGTTTTCTCGTTGTCAAAACAAATAATCGGCAGTTGGCACATCTCTTGCGGTAAGTTGCCCGGCCAAGCACGTTTCGTTTGGCTCCGTTGGAAACATCCACGGTGAAACTTACCGAAAAGGAGAAACTGCGATGAAAACTTTACTTGCCGCGATGTTGACGGTGTGTCTGGGAGTGTTTGCTATCGGGTGCAGCCAGGAGCAGCAATACCAAGACGCCCAGGAGGATCTGCGCGAAGAACGAGTCGAAACCCAAGAGACCATCAACGATGCTCTGGAAGATGGCGCTATTACACCTTCCGAACGCGAAGATGTAATGGAGGAGCGGGCTGACGATGTCGGAGCCAGCGGCGATGTGGCCGACGAAGGAGCCGAGTTGCTCGAAGAACGGATCAACGAGCAGAGCAATCAATGAAAGCGGTTGTGATCGACGGTTACGGCGGCCCCGAGAAACTGGAGCTGCGCGAGGTTGAAACGCCAACCCCTGGCGGCTCGCAAGTGTTGATACGCGTGCGAGCGGCTAGCGTAAATCCCGTCGATTGGAAAATCCGAAACGGGCTGTTGCGGCCCGTGTGGCCTCCCAAGTTTCCGTTTATCTTGGGAGCCGACGCCGCGGGCGTAGTTGAAGCCGTGGGGCCAAAAGCCACACGTTGGAAAGCTGGTGACGCCGTCTACTGCGCCTTGCCAGGAGGCGGCGCCTACGCCGAGTATGTGGCGGTTGAAGAAAGCTACTGCGCGCAGAAACCCGATCGACTCTCGTGGGAAGAGGCAGCGGCAATTCCCGTTGCCGGGCTTACCGCGTTGCAGGCCTTGCGCGATAAAGCTGCGGTTCAGCCTGGTCAGCGTGTGCTCGTTAACGGCGCGTCGGGCGGCGTGGGAACCTTCGCCGTGCAACTTGCGGCGGCAATGCGATGCTATGTGACCGGAGTGGCCAGTGGTCCCAATTTGGAACTGGTGCGCTCGCTCGGCGCTCACGACACGATCGACTATACTCGCGAGGATTTCACACGGCTGGACCAACGTTACGACGTTGTGTTCGATGTGGTTCCCAACAAATCCTTCCCCCGGTGCCGGCGCGTGTTGAACCGAGGTGGCGTCTATATCACCACGCTCCCTGGCGTCCAGCCGGCGGCATGGGGTTTGGCTACGCGCCTGGGAGGTCTGGTCGGCTATGGCAAACGATGCCATTTTCTGATGATGAAGCCCCGCGGCGCCGACTTGGAGATCCTCAACCAATACATCGACGCTGGCCAAGTGCGTCCGGTGATCGATCGTGTCTATCCGCTGCACGCGTTGTCGGAAGCTCACCGTTATAGCGAAGCTGGCCACGTGCGCGGCAAGCTGGTTATTCAGGTTAGCTCCGATTGATCTTCTTGCCTCCAAGCGACAGGGAGACTACCGCTGCGGCGGCTCGCGATGGCGGACTCCTAACCGGCCGCAACCGACCACTAGGCCGCGCAGCGCTTCGCGCGTCTTGCGTGGTCCAAGCACCAGGCTTGCTCCATAACCGGCCACAAGGGTCCAGGTGACGCCAATAAGTAGCGGCCACGCGGGGCCGAGCTTGGGCTCAAACGGCCACAACCATGCCAGTGCGTCATAGTGGTTGGCCGCCGTTAACCATAGCGCCAACAAGACGCCGCTTCCCAACGCTAACCGCACGCCCGGGCCCGTTGCCCGTTGCGTCCATATTCCGAGCAGGAAGACGCCTAATAATGGCCCGCCCAAGATGTTGACCGCCGCCAGCGCGATCTCAAGTACGTCGCCTACAAGGGAGGCCAGCAGCGTAAGGAGCGTAACGGCCGCCCCTAACACCAACGTAAGCGGCCGGGCAAGATGCAATTCGTCGGCCTCGGTCAACTGTTCGGGCGGTTTCTTTGCCTTGCGTGCAAGCCATTTGCGGCCCCATCCCTGTCGGCGATAACCGTCGGCCAACAACAAGGCGCCCAGCGCGGTCAAGCCTGAATCGAACGACGACATCGCCGCCGCTAGTAGGGCCGCCGCCACAAGCCCCGCCGCACCCCAAGGCAACTGCGTGGCGATGAACCGCGGCAACAACTCGGCTTGCGCGTCGCGGTGGAGGATAATTTCGCCAATTTGCAGCTCACCCTGCGGAGGAGAACGCATCGCCAGCTTGAGCACATCGACGGTTGTTTCGCCGGTGGCGGGATCGACGGTAGTCAACTCGGCGTCGGGCGGGAACGGCTCCTTGGTGTTGGGACGCAAGAGCCGCCCTTCGGCCAAAAGTGTATTAAGCACGTCGGGAGTAATCGGTTCCTCCCAGGCGATCAAGGGACGACCGCTTGTAGGATCAAGCATCGGTTCGCCGGTACGCAGATCGAGGCGCGGCCGACCTGTTTGCGGATCGCGAAGCACCCGGGTGCGCGTGGCCGGATTGGTGATGGAGCCACGCGTGGCGTTATCGACATTCACCACCCAATTCGGACGCATCGCCTGAGGATGCTCATGATAGAACGTCAGCAGGCCCAGCCCCACGTAAGCCAACGCCGCAATCATCACGGTGAAGGCGACGCAGTTCAGCGCAAACGCCCGCCGCGTTTCGTCGGGATCAATGGCCGCCAGGTACCGCTGAGCCGTGATCTGGTCGGCAACGTAGAACGCCAACAACGTCAGGAACAAGTGCGGCGCCGCGGTCCACACCGACCAACGTTCGGTCCAAGAGAACTGCGTTTCGGTAAGCGCTGTCCGACCAAGGCTGCCGGCCACTTCGCGGATCCGGTCGGGACCGCCGGCGCTCCACCATAGGCAACCGATCAGCACCGCCACGCCCGCCAGCATCACCCACGCCTGGAGCACGTCTGTCCATAGAACCGCCTTCAGGCCGCCCAGGTATGTGTAGAGCGTCGCCACCAATCCCAAGACGAGGATCCACGCCAGCAAGAGAATGCTTCCCTGGCCGCCTAGGTTCAGCACCTTGCATGGGAAGTACAGTAAGCCGGCCAACCACGCCAGTCGCCAGACGAGAAACGCCGTGCTTGCGGCGCGGCGTGTTGCGGCGTCAAACCGCAGCTCCAGATATTCGTAGATCGAGAAGATTTCCAACCGATGATAGAGCGGCAAGATCCAGGCCGTCATGATCGGCAACGTGAGCCACGCCGCAGCAGGCAAGAGCAAGAGTTGCCAACCTGCGTAGTAGGCTTCGCTGGGAACGCGAGCAAAGCTATATGCCGAAAGCAACGTAGCCAGGATCGACAACCCCACCGGCTGCCAACCCATCGACCGCCCCGCCAGGAAGAAGTCCTTGCTAGTGCGCTGCTGACGGCTAAAGTACACCCCCACCAGCAGCATCACCAGCAAATAGAATCCCACGATGGCGACATCAAGCAGATGCATAAAACCAAAGTAGGGAGTCAGACCAAACCAATTTCCAATTGCCAACCCACCAAACAACCACGCCCACCAGCGGCGCCCACCCAAACGCAAGCTAATCCACGAACATCAACTCATTGGTCAGCAACAACACTTGCGCATATTGCTCCCAGGGCGAAAGCTGCGCGCGGGCTGCATCGGCTTCGGCTGCGTGGAGGAACCGCAAACCGGCATTCACTTCTTCGGGCGTTGGCTCGCGGAGCAACACCAACCGATATAAGGCGGCAATGCGTGCTTCGGGAGTTTTTTCGGCGTAGACCTCGCGGCGGCCGGCCACGGCTTTGGCTTGTTCCAGCATGAAAGGGGAGTTCATACCGAATAGCGCTTGCTGCGGCGTGGTTGTGTGAGGACGCCGGTCGGCTGACTGATCAGGACTGGCGAAATCGAATGCCCGATACAACCCAGGCAGATTCTGCCGATCTACAAGGCCGTAGATCGTGCGTCGCCGGTTATGCGGATCGCCCGCCACATCGACGGGCCGGCCGTACAGCGTGCAGTCGAGCCGATTCGATACAAACAGCAGCGTGTCACGCATCGCTTCCAAATCCAACCGCCGCGCAGCCAGTGGCGCATAAACCAGTTCCCCCTCCCCACGATTCGGCGACTTCACGCCTTCCTCAATCGACTGCTGCTGATAAACACGAGACAGCACAATCAGCCGGTGCAGCTTCTTAAGCGACCAACCTTCGTTTTGCAGGGTCCAGGCCAGGTAATCGAGCAACTCGGGATGGCTCGGCGGGGCGCTTCGAGCGCCGAAATCGCTGGGAGTGGCCACAAGCGGTTCGCCCATGTGATGCATCCACACTCGGTTGGCCATGACCCGTGCGGTTAGCGGGTTATCGGGCGACGTGATCGCTTTCGCCAGTTCTAGTCGCCCTGAGCCTTGGACGAACGGCTTGCGTTCACCGGGGGATAAGACCTCCAGAAAGCGACGCGGAACCTGCTGGCCGGGCTGCTGCGGATTGCCACGTACAAAGATGTGCGGCTCGCGAATTTGTTCCGAATCGACGAGCGTCATGGCTCGCGGCGGCGCCCCGGCGTCGTACACGGCGAGCTTGTCTAACTCCAAGAGTTGGTTGCCATAGTTGGTTCGCGGAACTCGCGACATATACAGGTAGGTGTGGCTCTTGGGAAAGAAAAGCGGGCCGGTGTTGCTCGTGAGTACGTCACGCAGTTGCTGCTGTGCGGCGGCGTCGAGCGAGGTGGCCGCCTTGGCCGATTCCGCGGGCGCCTCGTCAAGCGCGCGAAGCAGAACATCGGCATACAAAGCGGCTAGGTCGTCGGGGCTGGAGATCGTCTCCTTACGCAGCGCTTGCTGCACACGCGGATTGATTTGTCCTGGCGCCACGCCCGGCTCTTTGGTCAACCAGCGCTGGACGATCACGGACGCTTCCGTGGCGAAGCGGTCTTGCGGAAGAACAACCAACTCGCCCCACGGCCCGAACACGGGATCTTCGGGCGTACTTCGCCGCTCCAGGTAACGCCGCCACGCGGCGATAAATTGGGGCCTTAGGTCGTCGGGCGAGAGCGAAAGAAAGAACACCGCCGTTTCCAACGGGTCGGGCTTGGTCGTGGCGACCTTCGTGAGGTAATCCGCAGTGCGGCGACGGGCCGTTTCTGTGATCGATCGATACTCGTCTTCAATCAACTGCCGCAACGCTGCCCGCTTGGGCGCCGCTTTGGCTTCGAACTCGGCGGCGCCAGGCGCTGTAGCGTCGCCGATCAGCGGCGGCTCAATCGGTCGCTGGCTGTTGGCGAACACACCATAGAGAGAATAGTAATCGGCGGTGGGGATAGCGTCGTATTTGTGGTCGTGACACCGGGCGCAGGCTACCGTCAAACCAAGGAAGCCGCGCGTGACCACGTCAATTTGATCGTCGTAGATGTCGGGCGGGTTGTTGTCGAACAGCCGGCCCAAAGTCAGAAAGCCCATCGCCGCCAGTCGCCACACTTCGACAGGCGGAGTAATCTGGTCGGCGGCGAGTTGCTCGTGAATGAACTGATCGTAAGGCGTGTCTTCGTTGAACGCGCGGATTACATAATCGCGATACGTGTACGCGTAGGGACGAATGGCGTCTCGGCCGTAAAGCAGCACCAGGTCTTTGGTATCGGCGTAGCGGGCCACATCCAGCCAATGCCGGGCCCAACGCTCGCCATACTGCGGCGACGCCAGCAGACGATCGACCACTCGTTCATAGGCGTCGGGCGCGGGGTCGTGAATAAAGGCTTGGACTTCTTCCCAGGTAGGCGGCAGGCCGATCAAGTCGTAATACACGCGCCGCAGCAGCGTGCGTCGATCAGCGGGCGGCGCCGGCGCCATACCGGCCACTTCTAATCGAGCCAGAATAAAGAAATCGATGGGCGATTGAGGCCACTCTCGGTTGTGGACTTCGGGCAAGGAAGGCCGACGTAGCGGTTGAAACGCCCAATGCGACCGAGCCTGCGCTATGCGATCTTCCGACGTTGTGGCGGGCGGCGGCTCGGAAGCGGCGCGCGGGGCGGGCGCGCCGCGGGCAATCCAAGCCGCAAAGTCGGCAATGACCACTTCGGGCAGCTTACCTTGAGGCGGCATCTCCAGCTCTTCGTAACGCAACGCTGATAGCAGGAGGCTCGTACCTGGCTTGCCGGGCACGATTGCCGGACCGCTGTCGCCGCCTTGGAGCAATCCCGCGCGGGTATCCAGTCGCAAGCCGCCCTTCACCTCTTTGGCCTCAGCCGAATGGCAGGCGTAGCAGTGTTCGACAAGGATTGGCCGAATCTTCCGTTCAAAGAACTCCACGCCCTCTGCATCTGGGGCCGATGGCTCGTCGCTGTGGGCAGCAAGCGAACATAACGCCAACGCCAGGAAAACCGTCGCGCGTAATCCAAGCAAGGGTCGCTTCAGCATGGTCGACACTCGCGATAATTGCTCAAACGGAAGCCAACACGTAACCGCGATTCTACAACGAACGACCACGCAACGGGGCGGCGAAAACGGCGGAAGAGCGGGAAGTGCGGATCCAAGACGAAAGGAAAGACCCCTTCCAGACGAACACCGTTTTCCGACGTGCGCCCGCTGTGCTGCGAAGGTGGCGGTGTGATGAGGCGAAGAACAGGCGTCGGTTTGGCCTGGCGTTGTGACGGGGTGGCTTGTGCTTCGCCTACGCGGCGCCGGTGCAGAGCGACGTCATTAGGTTCGAGGGCGACCCACGCGGCGGCAAGCGTGTAAACGTGCCGGCCGTTCTGCTTCCGAGGCAATTGGACGAGTGGCGCAGAGGGCAAAATATTGACAAGAGTAGCCCCGGTTGGAGAAAAGACGGAGGTTGCGGTCAATGTACCGTTGCACAGGCAGACCAACAATGCCAACGCGGATGCGCGAAGGGCGCCGGGGAACACCGGTTGCGTTGGAGATTACGGCCTCATATAGCGTTACCGGCGGCTAGCGCCGTCCCGCCGATGCAGCACAGGCTGTGAGCGGTACGTTGCGAGCCGCCGGTTCTGCTACCTAGAAATCCGGCTATTCCGATTGTCTTGTGGCGCTTGTGGGAGGCGCCGCTTTACGCCGACTTCTCCAGGCCGCTGTTTTGGTTGAGCTTGTTGTAGAGCGTCTTTAGGCTAATGCCTAGCTCTTCGGCGGCTTGGGGTTTGTTGCCGTCGTGGCGATCGAGGGCGTCGTAAATGGCCTGCATTTCCAGGTCGCGCAACGACATCGGCCCGAGCGTACGGATTCCGCTCCGCAGACGGCGCGAAAGGAAGTGGTCGGGCAAATCGTCGGCTTGCAACGGCAGACGTTCGCAGAGGATTGCAGCGTGCTCGATCACATTCGCCAGTTCGCGCACGTTGCCCGGCCAGACATGCGACATCAGACGTTCGATTGCCTCGGGCGAGAGGAGTTCGTCTTCGCTGCGGGCGTCGCGGCGGAACCGCATCACCAGGTGTTTGGCGAGTTCGGGCACATCCTCCATCCGCTCGCGAAGCGCGGGAATGCGGATCTCGAACGTGTTGATGCGGAACATCAGGTCTTCGCGGAACTCGCCGTTGTGGACCATTTCTTCCAGGTTGCGGTGCGTGGCGCAGATAACCCGCACATCAACCTGGAACGGCTCATTGTCGCCCACGCGGCGGACATCGCCGCTTTCTAAGACGCGCAGCAGTTTGGCTTGCATCGCCTTGGGCAACTCGCCGATTTCGTCAAGGAAGATCGTGCCGCCGTTGGCGACTTCAAATAAGCCCACGCGATGTTCGTCGGCGCCGGTGAAGGCGCCTTTGCGATGGCCGAACAGTTCGCTCTCGATAAGCGTCTCGGGGAGCGCGCCGCAATTGACCGCCACAAACGGTTTGTCGCTGCGCAGGCTTTGCTCGTGCAGCGAGCGCGCAACCAGCTCTTTGCCCGTGCCGGTTTCGCCCAAGATCAAGACGGTGGAGTTGGTCGGCGCCACCTTGGCGATTAGTTCCCGCACGCGTTGCATGCGGCGGCTCTCGCCCACCAGCCGGGTTTGGCCTTCGATCCGATGCAGACGACGCTCTAGGGCGCGGTACTTGTTCGTCAGCTCGCGCTTGGCGGCCACCCTTTCCAAAAGCGCTTGAAGCTCAACCAGCTTGCAGGGCTTGGTCAGGTAGTCAAAGGCCCCATAGCGCAGGGCTTCCACGGCCGTTTGCATGGTGCCTTTGCCGGTCAGCACCACGGCGTCGGTATCGGGCGATAGCTCTTTCGCCTTGGCGATGACCTGAATGCCCGACATGCCCGGCATGTCCAGGTCGACCAACAAGCAATCGTAGGTGTTCCGCTCAAGCGCGGCCACGGCGGTGACCCCATCGGGACAGACCGTGACCTGGTGCCCCATGCGAGGCAGCTCGTTCTTCATCAGCTCTTGCAACGAAGTTTCGTCGTCGGCGAAGAGCAGCTTCAGTCCGCTAGGCGGCTTGGAGTTGCTTTTGGCGGTTTTGTTCATGTTGCACTAAGGGCAGAGTCACACTGAAAGTTGAGCCTCGGCCCGGGCCATCGCTGGAGGCGGAAATGCTGCCTCCATGGTCGTTGACGATTTGATACGTGATCGACAGCCCCAGCCCCGTTCCCTTGCCGTCGCGGCGGCGGGTGAAGAACGGCTCGAACAGATGTTCCAGCACTTCTTCCGTCATGCCGCAGCCGTTGTCTTGCACCACAAGCTCGGCAAAGCCGCGATGCTTTTCGAGCCGTACCTGCACCACGCCGCCGGGCTCCAGACTGTCCAGCGCGTTGGTGATCAGGTTCAGCACCACTTGTTTGATCTCTTGAGGATTGACCTGCGCGTAGACCGTTTCTCCGTGATGGAATTCAATGTTCTTCTCGCGGTATTTGCCCACGTGGCGGACCATGTCGATTACGTCGCTCACCAGGTGGGTCAGGTCGGTCTCTTGTTTTTGACTGTCTCCCAGCCGCGAGAAGTCCAGCAGCCGCTCGGTGATCTCTTTGCAGCGGAACGCTTCGTCTTGAATACGCCGCAGGTAATCGCGAAGGACCGTGATTTCTTCGTTGTGTTCACCGTCGGGCTTGGCGTCGTCAGCCTGGATGATGTCGTGCAGCCGCAACTCCAGCGATTCGGCGGACCAGGCAATGGAGGCCAGCGGATTGTTGATCTCGTGCGCTACGCCGGCCGCCAGGAAACCGACGCTAGCCAACTGTTCGCTGCGGACGACTTCTTTTGTCCGTAAGCGAACCTGTTGGTTCAGGTCGTCGCGAATTTCTTGGAAGTTATGGGTCATGGCGTTGAGCGCGTGCGCCAGTTCCGCCATTTCATCGTGCGTGGGCAGATGGATACGGTGGTTGTAGTCGCCCGCCGCCACGCGCCGTGAACCGTGAATCAAGATCCGCAGCGGGGCGAAGATCCAGGTGTAAAAGCAAGCGACAAACAGCCCCAGCATGAGCACCGCTAGGATCGTTGAAATCCACGTCAGCACGATCCACATGCGATACTCGCCCTTCACATCGCCGGCAAAGGCGTGCATGCGCTGTTGCAGGTACGTGGGCAGCTCGTTGGCGAGGCGGTGGATGGTTTGCACCTCGCGGCGCATGGCCGATTCTTCCAGTTGATTGAACATCCACGCTTCGCTGCTGTTGAGCTGGTCGATGCGTAATAGCGCTGCTTCAATCTGCTCGACTGCCTCCCACTCGCGGGAGTTGTCGTCAATTTGGAATCCGGTTTGCTCTGTGGTGGCCAGTTGTTGACGATAGCGGCGCAGGGCGTCGCGCACGTTCATCATGTTGGTGGTGAACTCTTCGCGCAGCATCCAAGGGCGAAAAGGATCGGAGCGGCGAACCTCGGCCAGCGTATTATTGAGTTCTCCTACGGCCTCCGCCAGCGCCGCGGCCAGCGGCAGTTCGACCGCTCGGTTGCTGATGCTGCGAGCCAGCCCGCGATACGAATAAACGCCGCGGAAACTGCTGCAGGCGAGCATCGCCACGATGAGCAGCAGCAGGACCACGCCCACGAGCAACTTGTAACGAATCCGCCATCGAGCCAGCATAGCGACCTCCTTGTCGCACGCCCCCAGTGGACATTGGTCCAACGCCGGTTTTGCCGCCGGGAGTGTAACAACCAGCCGCGCCTGGCGACAAGACCGAAAACCGTTGCTTTATCGCAAATGTGAGATTTTGGCACGCCGCATGCAGTTGAAAGGAAAAACGTGCACGATAGTCCATTCCCTATGTCCGAGGACAAAAACATGAACTGGGATCAGATTGAAGGCAACTGGAAGCAGATCAAAGGCAAAATCAAACAGCAGTGGGGCGAGTTGACCGACGATGACCTCGAAAAGATGCGGGGCAAACGCGAAGAGTTGGCTGGCCGTCTGCAAGAACGCTATGGCTGGGCGAAAGAGGAAGCCGAGCGCGAACTAGATAAGTTTGTTCACACGCTATAGCTAACGGCCAAGCGGTCAAATGCTTGCGCCATGCTGCTCTCACTCTTGTCAAAGACATGGCCACAAGCGAGCAACCTAACGGGTGAGGGCAGTCCTGCAGGGTCGGGAGTCTTTTCAAATTTGACGCTTGCCGCTTGGCAAGGGTGTTGGATGAAAAAGGCTCCCGACCCTTTGTCGTGATGTCGGTCTGCGTCTTAAGCGGGTATACGTCTTAAAGCCGTTGGCCATCGGGCGCCGCCTTCCCTTGGGAGGCGGCTTTTTTTATGGTGGGGCCGGTTTTATTGCTGTACCCTACGCATCTCCAACAGGCATGACCCAACACACGGCGCAGAATCGCCTTCTGGTAACAGGAGCCACGGGGAAAGTTGGCACGAATTTCCTTGCACGGTTTCTGGAAACCGAAAAGTTTCAGGACTGGCAGGTCCGAGCCTTGTGCCATAACCGGACGTTGCCCGCGCAGGAACGGGTAGAAACAATCCGTGGCAGTATTGCCGACCGCGACGTCGCGCGGAGCGCAATGGAAGGCGTCACGCATGTACTCCATCTGGCCACCTGCAAAGAAACGCCTGAAGCAGTTATGGATGTGACCGTCAAAGGGCTGTTCTGGCTGCTGGAGGAATGCCGCACGCGGCCCACGTTCCGGCAGTTCATCTTGCTTGGCGGCGATGCGGCTTTGGGGCACTTCTACTACCCGCATCCCCTCCCCGTAACCGAAACGCAGCGGCACACCGCCTACCATGGCTGCTATGCACTGTCCAAGGTGCTGGAAGAGGTAATGCTGGAGCAGTACCAGATTCAGTACGATTTGAACGGCTGCTGCCTGCGGGCGCCGTGGATTATGGAGAAAGACGATTTCAAGTATCAGCTTTCCTTCGGCCCTGATGTGTTCGGCGGTCCCGTATGGCGCGACCTGGTGGGAGCAGAGCAGGCCGATAAGTACGTGGAAAGTGGGACCGTGCCGGTGATGCTCGATCCCGATGGCCAGCCGGTGTTACGGAATTTCGTTCATGTGAGCGACCTGGTTGAGGCGATTTTGCTGGCGATCGATCATCCGCAGGCGCGGCAACAGACATTCAACATTTGTATGGACGAGCCGGTGAACTATCGTCATGTGGCCGAGCATCTGCACCGCACGCGTGGGCTGCCCTCGGTGGATGTGCGAACGCCGTATCACTCCACCTGGCTCGACAACGCCAAGGCCAAGTTCCTTTTGGGGTGGCGCCCCAAGTACGATCTGGCGCGGCTCATCGACGAAGCTTACGACTACCAACGATCTCCCGATGACCCGCGCATCATTTGGTATCCTGGCTGATGGCGGCGGAGGGCAGCGACCCGCGCTCCTTCATAGGGCGGGTCAAGTTGAAGGCGTGGCGCCAGCGAGCGGCGGATCGGCCGGCAAAGTAGGCGTACAGTCCCAGCATGCCCAGCATTACAAAGCACCACCGCGTGGCGCGACCGTCGGGCAGTTGGTCTTCCAGCTCCAGCAACGCAATGATGCGGCTATCTTCGCCTGCCACCAGCGTTAATCCAAAGAGCGCGGCGTAGACAGCGCCGAGCGCCGCGCCGGTCAGAGTTACGACCCAGGCCGTGCTCCAGTCGGGCAACTGGACGGCGTAGACAGCGTAGCCGATTTGCACCACGGCGATCATCAGCGCCAGCCACGCCCAGCGGGCGATGGGAAAGGTCTGGTCCGATTGGACGTAATCGACAATTTCCAGCACGGCCGGTACGGCGCCAAACAGGCCAATCAGCGCGAGCGATACTCCCAGCGAGAAACACGTCCACCGTCGTTCTGGCTCAGGCTCGTACCCGCGCACTGGGAGCTCGGGCTCGGAAGCTGGTTGCTCATGCGTTGACGGCTCCGCGGCCGTGGCGGAACCCAGCCCCATGGTCTGCGCCGCGTCGGTCGTCGGCGGTTCCGCCACTGTGGTTGCAGCGACCGGTGTTTCCACGGGCGGCGGCGCCAAGGCCGATGGCGCTTCCGCGGGAAACGGGACGAAGGCCGGCGGCGCTACGGCGGGTGGGGAAGGCAAGGGGGGCGGAGACGTAACCGCCGACGCGGGAAGCGCAGGCGGCATAGGTTGGTCTACCGGCGGTAAGGGGGGCGCCGCAGGAGTTTTGATCTCGACTGGCTTGGGCGGCGTGGGAGGTTTGGGCGGAGTTGGGGGCGCAGGTTGCGGAGTTGGCTTGGGCGATGACTTTGGGGAAGGCGCCGCAGCCGGATGTTTATTCTTGAGCGCCTGTCCGCCGCGCTTCGCCGAGGTGTCTTGCTTGGGTGCTTGGACTCCTGGCGCCGAAAGGGCTTCTTGAGGAGAGACGGGCGGAACGGTTTTGACCGCCCGCTCGCGCCGCAGCGCTGCTTGCCGCTTTTCGCGCAACTTGCGCTCGATTGTCTCTTGCGAGGGAAGCCGCACCGTCTCGCCGCATTGAGGACAGCGCACCGTTTTGCCCGCATGACGTAGCGGCGCCGTCAGCCGGTGGCCAGTAGGGCAATTGAACGAGACGTGCATCGGGGCGCAACGACCAAGGAAGAAAAACGCAAGGTAGCGGTCTTCTTCAATATCGTTCCTACGCCACCCTGCGTCAAACGGCCCAGTGCGCCATGGTGTGCTTCATGGCCAACGGCTCGCTGCACTTGTGGTTGCGGATCGTGCAGCGCGGGCGGATGCTCTCGGTGGGGCGTCGCCGTCTAGGCAAAGCGGACCGAGTAGATCGGGGGTAGGTGGTGGGAAAAACACTCGAAATGGTCGCCGCCATCGTGGCTGATCCACAACGAGCCGGTGGTCGAACCAAACGCCAAGATGTCGCCCGTGGCGTTCACGGCCAGCGCGTGGCGGAAGACGATGTCGTACGCGTGCTCCTGGGGCAGGCCGTCGCGCAGCACCTCGAAGCTCTTGCCGCCGTCGCGGGTGCGCGTGACGATCACCTGGCCCGAAATCGGGATGCGTCGCTCATCGCTTATGGCCGGCACGAACCAAGCGGTGTCGCGTTCGCGCGGATGAGCCGCCACGGCGAAGCCAAAGGTCGAAGACGCATTCCCCTTCACTTCGTGCCAGGTGGCGCCGTCGTCCTCGGAACGAAAGATGCCGTTGTGATGCTGCGCCCACAAAACTTGAGGATCGGCGGGAGACTGCGCCAGACGATGCACGTCTTGAATTTCCGGCACGCGGCTTTGCTCGGGCGGCATGTAGGTGGCGAACATGCCTTCGGCGCGGCATTCCCAAGTTTGGCCGTCGTCGCGCGTTTCCCAAACTCCACCGCACGAAACCGCCACACGCACGCGCCGCGAATCACGCGGATCGACGCAAATGGAATGTAACGCCGGCACGTCGGTTCCCCCGCCAAACCACTTTTTACGGCCAGGATGATCCCACAGCGACCGCACCAACTCCCACGATTGCCCGCCGTCGTCCGAGCGGAATAATCCGCCTGGCGCCACGCCGCACCATAATCGGCCGGGTTGATCGGCGCCGCCGGTTTCCAACGCCCAGATCTTGGCTACGGTCCACGCCACCGGCGCGCCGGTGAACGGATTGAGGTCCTCCACGTCGTCGGGCTTAGGCGGGTAGGCGGGACAGGTGATCTCTTTCCACTCGCCGCCTTCGGGCTTGGCGTGCAGCTTGACGCCGAAATGCCCCAAGTCCAGCGCCGCGTAGGTGGTTCCCGAACGCGGGTCATGGACGGTCATCGAAATCGGGTCGCCTAAGAATGCCGTCTCGGCGATGCGCCAGTCACCCGAACGGCCTTCGAGAGTGAACAATCCTTTCCGCGTGGCGACATGCAGGCGATCCGTCATGGTGCGTAGTCCTAAAAGGGAAGACAAGAGCTGTTTGCCTGGCCGCGACCGGCGCGTCGCCCGCGGGCCAAGGCTCTAAGAATGACCGCCGCCTCGCTATTTCGTTACGATGCCAAGCGCGTCATCCGCCGGACAGAGCCTGAAAGACGTGTATCTCGCTTTCTGGCCGCACGGCGTCGGTGAGCGCGCGCCGGTCGGTAATGGCTTGCCCGTCGACAAAAATGACCACGTGATGCCGCACCGCACCCTGTTCGTCAAGCACGTAGCCGCGCAAGAGCGGGTTGACGGCAAACACTTGCGCCAGCGCCTCGCCCACGGTCTCGCCCGAAACCGTTTCGGTTGGGCAGGCGACGTGTCGCTGCAAGTTGGCGGTAAACGAGACGCGGGGCATAGCGTTGAATCGTGAAGAATGACGGCCCGAGAGTACCCCAACCGCATCAATACGCCAAGAGCGATCTAGACGCTCATGGCTGTGCGATCGGGCCCGTGCAGCGGCGTTATTTTGCGGATGGGAACATTAGTCCTTGGCGGACGCGGCGGAGAGGTATGCTTCGACGTTGGCTTCCAGCACATCCAGGGGAACGCCGCCGCTACCAAGCACAACATCGTGGAACGCACGCACATCGAACCGTTCGCCGAGCGTTTGTTCGGCCTTGCGGCGTAATTCGCGGATCTTCAACTCGCCCGTCTTATAAGCTACGGCCTGGCCGGGCCAGGCGATGTAGCGGTCAACTTCGGCTTCAATATTATGACGCGAAAGGGCCGTGTTTTCGGCCATGAAGGCAATCGCCTGCTCTCGTGTCCAGCCGAAGTAATGAATGCCGGTGTCAACCACCAGACGGCATGCTCGCCACATCTCGTAACTGAGTCGGCCAAAGTCGCGATACGGGTCTTGGTAAAAGCCAACTTCCTGCCCTAACCGTTCGGCGTACAAAGCCCAGCCCTCGATGAATGCGGTAAAGCCAGCAAAGCGACGGAATTGAGGAAGGCCGGTCAGTTCTTGCTGAAGGGCCAATTGCAAGTGGTGGCCGGGAACCGCCTCGTGCAGCGCGAGCGCCTCGAGTTCGTACAAAGGCCGGCTCTTGAGGTTGTACGTGTTGATGTAGAAGAACCCGGCTCGCGTGCCGTCGCCGGCTGGCGATTGGTAATAGGCCGTGGGAGCTTTGGGCGCCAGGTAGTCGGGGATCGGGCGAATGCCATAGGGCATACGGGGCAGCTTGCCGAACAACGCTGGTAGCTTGCCGTCCATCGTTTTGAGAATGTAGGCCACCTCTTTCAACAGCTCCTCGGGCGTGGTTGCGTAGAACTGCGGATCGGTGCGCAGGTGCTCCAAGAACGCAGCGAAATCTCCCTCAAAGCCTGTCTTGCGAATCACCTCTTCCATTTCCTGGCGAATGCGCCGCACTTCGTGGAGCCCTGTCTGATGGACTTCTTCAGGCGTTAGATCGAGTGTGGTGAACTTGCGAATCCGAAAGCGGTAGAGCTCTCGACCGCGGGGCAAAGCCGAGGCCGCAATGGAGTCACGCGCCGCGGGGAGGTACTCTTGCCGCAGGAATTCGAGGAATGTGCGATAAGCAGGAATGACACTTTCGGCGATCGCCGTCTGTGCGGCGGCGGTGAGGCGCGCACGATCGGCGGCGTCGATACTGTCGGGAAAATTGCGCAGCGGCTCGAACAGTAGGCTACGGTCAGGACTGGCTACGATGTGCGCCTCGGTGGCTTCGTCGACTCCGTCGAGCGCTACCGCGGGCGGAGTAAGGCCCTTGGTGAGTCCTTCCCGCATTAGCTTGATATGTTGCTGCACGTACACTTCAAATGCCCGCAACCGCGCAAGGTAGTTTTCATAGTCTTGGACCGTGGCAAGCGGCACATTCTGGGGTAGTTCGGCAAACTCCGAGTGAAATCCCCCCAGGTTTGTGACGGGCATCAGGTAGGTTTCGAATTCTCCTTCGGCGATTTCGTTTTGTAATAGCCGGGCGAAGATGTCGCGGTGAATCCGATCTTCAGGGGAAAGCGCCTCGCGGTTGATCTTTTCCAACCGCCGTAGAAACTCCCTCTTCTGGTCAAGGCGACGGCGTACGGCTTGGGTCGTTACCTCGGGGAGACGGTCATTCCAGCGATGGTCACCCACATGGGTCGCCCAAAGGGGATCCTCTTGCAGGTCGTACTCCCATGCCTCGTCGAATAGCGCGTGCAGGGCGTCGGCGGCCTCATCGGCCGAAAGCGAAGCGGGCACGGCAACGAGGATTGCGACAAGCAGCGGCCCCACGATATTTCGCATAACGTGTCTCCCGAGCGATGGATACCCAACGCATCAATTATGCAGCGGTCTGGGGGGCGGGCAAATCGCAGCAGGGATTCCTGCGAAACCCACGACGCCGATGGGGGTTGAAGGATAAGAGGGCGTTTGCTCCCTTCCTCCTCGAAAACCCGCCCGCAAGCCGGGTAAGCCGGCTGGATCACTTGCGGCGTCACGGTTTTTCGGGAGTACCGAAAAACACCAGCCGGCTTACCCCGCTTGTTGGTGGGTTTTGTTTCCCTCCTCCGTTCCCGCCTCGTCCCTCCGGTTTGACCTCGTCAGGCATTTGGCGGACACTAAAGAACCCGAGTTGGAGTAAGATGGAAGGAATATCGGGATTCGGGGCAGGCAAGTGGGCGCGCTTCCCCAAGAGGGCTTGGGAGATCCGGGAGTCGTGTTGCTAGTGTCCCGGTGGCGTTTCTCATCTCCGGGCTTCCTTGGGGACGCATAGCCTGCGAGGCTCCGCCTCGCTAGGCAGCCCTCCTGGGGCGTTTCCGTTCCCAGGCAGAGCTTGGGAACGAAATTGGTATTTATGTGGGTTGGGTCTAACGGTTGGTTGACGAATGGAAGCTGGTGAAATACTCCTGCGGCGCGGCTTGTTGGACGAGCGGCAACTCGATCTGGCCCGCCGCTCGAACGACGACGCGTCGTTAGTCGACACGGCCATTGAGATGGGCTTCGTTTCCGAGGAAGAAGCTCTGCGCGCGTTGGGCGAAGAGGTGGGGTTGGACTTCGTGGACTTGGCCGAGGTCGAAGTTGACCTCTCGCTGCTGAAGATCTTTCCCCAGAAGCTGATTTACCGCCATTCGCTTTTCCCCATCCGCCGCGAAAACGGCCAACTGGTGGTGGCTACGGCCGATCCGTTTGACCTGTACCCGCTGGACGAGGTGAGTGCTAGCACCGGTATGGCGGTTCATCCGGTGTTGGCTAGCCGCCAGGAAATTGCCAAACTCACCAAGCGGCACTTGGGAGTCGGAAGCGAAACCATCGAAGGGCTGCTTGAGGCAACCGCCAACGACAACGGCGTAGAGCTGCTGAGCGAGATTGAAACCGACGGATCCGAGCTCTCGGAAATGGCCCAAGAGGCTTCGGTCATCCGTCTGGTGAACGAAATTCTGTTGGAGGCGATTGAATCGCGCGCCAGCGACGTCCACATTGAGTCTCAATCCAACGGGATTGTCATCCGCTACCGCATTGACGGTATGTTGCAGCGGCAGCCGGTTCCTCCCGAGATTAGCCGCTTTCACGCAGCAATTGTCAGCCGTTTGAAAATCATGTCGCGGTTGAACATTGCCGAGAAACGGTTGCCGCAAGACGGGCGGATCAAGCTGAAGGTGTCGGGACGCGAGGTCGATATTCGCGTCTCGGTCATTCCCATGATCCACGGCGAAAGCCTGGTCATGCGTATTCTCGACAAAGGGGCGATGGTCTTCGACCTGCAAAAGTTGGGAATGGAGCCCGACACCTACGAGATTTATCGCCAACTGATTCACCTGCCGCACGGCGTGGTGCTGGTAACCGGCCCCACAGGTTCAGGAAAGACAACGACGCTGTATAGCTCGTTGCTAGAGATCCGCAGCGACTCCAATAAGATCATTACCACCGAAGACCCGGTCGAATACCAACTAGACGGCATCAACCAGATCCAGGTGCATCCCAAAATCGGGTTGACCTTCGCCCAGTCGCTTCGCAGTATTTTGCGTCATGACCCCGATGTGGTGCTGGTGGGCGAAATCCGTGACTTGGAAACGGCCGAGAACGCCGTGCAGGCGTCGCTTACCGGCCACTTGGTGTTCAGCACCTTGCACACCAACGACGCGGCCGGCGCCTTTACGCGTTTGGTCGACATGGGGGTCGAACCGTTCCTTGTGGCAAGTACGGTCGAAGGGATCATGGCTCAGCGGTTGGTGCGGCGTTTGTGCGTGCACTGTAAAGAGCCGTTTCGGCCGACCGAGGCCGACCTGCCCCCGGATTTCCCCCGCGAAATGCTTTCCTCCGACACCGTGTTGTATCGCCCGGTGGGGTGTCGGCAGTGCCGCGGCGTGGGCTACTCGGGGCGAATGGGTATTTACGAACTTCTGGTCACGACCGAAACGATCCGCGAACTGGCCCACAACCGCGCCAGCACCTGGGAGATCAAGCAAGCCGCCGTCCGCGAGGGCATGCGCACGCTGCGCGATGACGGTTGGCGCAAAGTCCTTGCGGGCAGCACCTCGCTGGACGAAGTGCTCCGCATTACCAAGGGAGATCGGATTGTCGCACAACGTGAGTAGGGCAAATTCGTTTCCCGACTTGGAACGAGAAACGGAGAAAGGAAGGAGTCGTAATTATGATGGAAATAAGGCGTCTGGTGCGGCGGAACGTCGCTTTGTATTTCGTTAGTTTCAGTTCGCGGATTTGACCTTAGGTTCGGTCCGTTTGCCTCAATTCGCCGTTTACTGCTCACGATTTGTTTTTCCCCATGCCGGAATTCGCTTACGTTGCTCGTGACATGCAGGGCCAAAAGGTGACCGGGAAAATCTCGGCCACCTCCGAGCGCGATGCGCTGACGCAACTGGGGGCGAAGTCCCTGTTTCCGATCCAAGTCGCACTGGAGGACGCTCGCGCGGCGAGTCGTAGCAACCGTCGTGTCAAAGGCCAGATCATGGCCAACACGTACGCGCAGCTCGCAGCGCTATTGCGCAGCGGCGTGCCGTTGTTGCGCTCGATCCGAGTGCTGCGCGACCAGACAACCAACCCCACGCTGAAGCATGTGCTAGACGACGTCCACTCGCGGGTGGAGGAAGGCGCGCTTCTGGCTGACGTGATGGCGCGGCATCCTAAAGTCTTCAGTGAAATGGCCGTGCACATGGTTCGCGCCGGCGCCGAAGGCGGCTTCTTGGAAGAGGCTTTGGAGCGGGTGGCCAAGTTCACCGAACAGCAAGAAGACCTGAAGTCCCGCACCATGGGCGCGCTTGCGTATCCGGTCGTTTTGGCGACGATCGGCTCAATCGTGGTGGGCGGGTTGATCGTGTTTTTTGTACCGAAGTTCGAAACCCTTTTTGCGCGGCTGCGGGATCGGGGCGAACTGCCCGTGATGACCGACTGGCTGCTCGCCTTCAGCCGCACCTTACAGGATTGGATTTTGCTCCTGGCGGTTGCGGTGGCGGTGGTCGTGTTCTTTATTCGCTCGCAGTTACAAAGCGAAGAGGGCAAGCGTCGCCGCGACCTGGTGAAACTCGGGCTGCCCGGCGCCGGTGCGATCTTTCAGAGCTTGGCCGTGGCTCGGTTCTGCCGGGTGCTGGGCACGTTGCTGAAGAACGGCGTACCGATTCTCAAGTCGCTGGAAATCAGTCGTCAGGCGGCCGGCAATTTGGTGCTTTCGGAGGCCATCGCCAAGGCTTCGGAAAACATCACGGCCGGCCAGTCGTTAGCTGCACCACTTGAGGCTAGCGGGCGGTTCCCGAAGACCGTGGTGGAAATGATCTCGGTGGCCGAAGAATCCAACACCCTCGACACCGTCCTCGTCGAAGTGGCTGAGGGGTTGGAGCGTCGTACTGAACGTCGCTTGGACTTGCTCATCCGCTTGATCGAGCCGGTCATGCTTTTGATCATGGCCGCTATCGTGTTGTTTGTTGTCATCGCTTTGCTGCTCCCGGTAATCAAGATGAGCAGCTCGATTTAGAACCTGCGAATTGCGAATTGGGGATCGGTCCATGAGAAAGAGGAGAAGCCCGACCTGGCGAAACACTCTTTCTCGAATCTCGCCCCCAAGACGCCCTTCGCCCGTTGCTACTTGCCAACCAAGTTAAGGAGAACCCTTTCTCATGCGTCGTCAAAACTCTCGTAGCGCTCGTCGCGGTTTCACCCTTTTGGAAGTGTTGTTGGTGCTGGCGATCTTGGTGATCTTGGCTGGCTCGGTCACCTTTTACTTTGGCCGCATGCAACAGAACGCCTACATCGACGCCGCCAAGAGCCAGATCGGCATTTTTGAACAGGTTTTGGACGCCTACCGGCTTAACGTTGGCTCCTATCCCACCACGAGCCAAGGATTAGAGGCTCTACGGACGCCGCCTTCTGATCTTCGGAATCCGCAGAAGTGGCAAGGGCCGTATATCCGCGAAGCCATCCCACTGGACCCCTGGGGCAATCCGTATCAGTACGAGTTGCTCGACACCAACGCCATGAGCCTCAACCCCTATAAGCTCGCCTCTTGGGGGCCCGATGGCATCGAAGGCACGGAAGACGACATTACCAATCTCCAGCCGTAGTGTGATCGACTGCGCCCGCTGGGCGCCTGGTTTGCTCTTCCGACATTTCCGATGTGCTCTTCTCAACGACAATGGACCGCCGCGCCTCATACGGCGCGGCTCCGACATTCCGCGAACGGCTCCCGTTCGCGGCAGGGGCTCACGTTGTTGGAGTTGCTCATCGTGCTCGGTTTGCTGGTGATTGTGGCGGCGATGGCCGCGCCCGCCTTGGAAGGGCCGCTCGAAGCGCAGAAGCTGCGCAAGGCCGCTGATTTGGTCCAATCGAATTGGGATCGGGCCCGAGTGCGCGCCATGCAGACGGGGCAGATCATGGTCTTTCAGTACCAGCCCACGACCGGCCGCTTTCGCGTGCAGCCGTGGATGACCGAGGAATCGCTTATCGAGGCGGCCGGACTGCAGGATCCCTCCAATCCCGAGTCGCTTGGCATACTGGTCGAGTTGCCCGAGGGGATCGAGTTCCTGAACAGCTTTACACAGTCCGACACGCGCTCGCTGACGATCGAAGAAGAGCTCTCGCGAATGTCGACGTCGGCTTCGCTCGAGAATTCTTGGTCGGCCCCAGTGCTGTTCTATCCCGATGGAACCACCACTTCGGCTGAAGTAATGCTTGCCAATCAGACCGGGGCGTATGTCTCGATCCGCTTGCGCGGCCTGACCGGTGTGGCCCGCGTGGGCGAAGTTCTCTCGACCGGCACGGGAGAACCGCCGCAATGAACCGCTACGTCCAAGTCCGGCTCGTCGGGTGGGATGGGGGGTGCGCCATCCCACGGATTACGTGCCGCCGCCCGCAGCGCCGTGTTCGTCGCCCCATGCGCAAGATGGGTTGCCGCGCTGGGCTCTCGTTGCTCGAGGTGATGCTGGCGATCGCCATTCTCGGATTGTCAATTGCGGCGATGGGTGAATTGGTGCGGCTTGGCGTGCGGGCGGCAGGAGAAACACGCGAGCTGACGAAGGCCCAAATCTTGTGCGAAAGCAAAATGTCGGAGTTGGCCGCGGGGATTGTGCCGTTGGAGTCGGTCGAGCAAGTTCCCTTTGAACTGGACCCGGACTGGACCTGGTCGGTCATGGTCAGCCCGGTCGATCAGGAAGGTTTGCTGATGGTCCAGGTGATGGTCGAGCAAGTCGTCGATTCGGGGCAACAGCCGGTCACCTTCACATTGACCCGTTGGATGATCGATCCGGCGCTGGAGCAGCAGATTCAAGAGGAAGAAGCTCTCTTGCAGCAAGAAAGCGGCTCCAGCTCGGGCAACGCACCGTCATCAGGAGGTGCGTTGTGATCGCGCATGGTCAAACATCGATCGCCAGTTCGGCGGTTCGCCGTGGGTTTACGCTGCTGGAGTTGCTGCTGGCGTTGGCTTTGGCGGCGCTGGTGTTTATGGCCATCGCTATGGCGATTGACCTGCACTTGCGCAGCATCGACGTGGGCCGCACGGAAACCGAAGAAGCCCAACTGGCGCGGGCGATACTGCGACGCATGGCCGACGATCTACGCAGCGCCGTGCAGTACCAGGTGATCGACTTTTCCTCGCTGCAAAGCCTTGCTGCGGGAGCAGGCGAAAGTCTCGCCGGCCTGCAATCGGAAGATGATTTCGTGGGGAGCGCTCTCGACAGTTTCGGAATGGGCGAGACGATGGAGGAAGATCTCATGTCGGGCGGAATGAGTTCGGGCTCGGCTTCGCTGAGCATCTCCTCCGCCGCCACACCGGCCGCCGTGCCAGGCGTGCGGGGCACGCAGTACGAATTGCAGATCGATGTCAGCCGTCTTCCGCGTCCCGACGAATTCCAAGGAGTGATCGCTTTGGGGGCTAATGCTTCGCCGGTGTTGAACCCCAGCGACATCAAGACCGTCAGCTATTTTCTGCGCCCGCCCGAGGAAAACCTGACCACCGCTTCCGTGGTTCCCGGCTTTTCCGAAGAAGAGTCGAAGTTAGGAGGGCTGGTAAGGCGCGAGATCGACCGCGCTGTAGCGCTCCTGGCGGCCGAAACGGGCGACCAGACGCTGCTAGACGCCACCGGGGAGCTAATCGCACCCGAAGTGACGGGCCTGGAGTTCCGCTACTTCGACGGATCACAGTGGTTGTACGATTGGGATTCCGAGGCTATGGGCGGTTTGCCCACGGCGGTTGAAATTGCCCTGGCCATTACGCCGCGCCGGTTTCTCGAAGAGGAAGATAGTTTTCTGTTGGGGGACAGCGCCTCCGAGTTGTTCCCCGGCGAGGTGGTCTACCGCATGGTGGTTCGCCTGCCCGCCGCTAAGCCGACTACTGCTCTTTCGACCCAGGAGCTTGCGCCATGAGAAGTCCCGCGACCGCGAGCAAGCCTCAGCGCTTAAGAGCATATACCGTAAGCGCCGCTCTGCCCCGACATCACGTTGTCGCCACAGCAAGCCCGCAAGAGGCGTCTGCTGATCGCTGTGGTCGACCAGCGAACCCCGGGCGCCTTACTCATCGCCCGCGCGGTTTGGTGCTGGTGGTGGTGCTGGTAGTGATTGTGGTGCTGGCCCTTTCGGCTTATGCGTTCTCGGAGTTGATGCTTACGCAGCGCGAAGCCACCGAGTACGCCGGTCGTCAGGCGCAGGCCCGAATGCTGGTCGATTCCGGTGTGGACGCTCTGCGGTTGTTTTTGATGAAAGACAAGGTCACCCAATTTGAGTTGGGTGGCCACTTCGATAATCCCACCTACTTTCAGGCGCAACTGGTGGTGGACGATCCTGAGCCAAGTTTTCGCGGCCGCTTTACCGTGCTGGCTCCGCTCTTGGACGATCAGGGTTATTCCGTCGGCGGGTTGCGGTACGGGCTGGAGAACGAGTCGGCGCGGGTCAACATCAACGCCTTGGTGTGGCTCGAAAAGCAACCTGGCATGGAAGGGGTCTTCTCAGGGCGCGACTTGCTCATGGCCCTGCCCAACATGACCGAAGACATTGCCGACGCGATTATGGATTACTTGGACGAAGACTCCGAGCCGCGCGAGTTCGGCGCCGAGGACGACTATTACCTGTCGCTGGACCCTCCGTACGCTCCCAAGAACGCCCCCTTGGATTCGGTCGAAGAGTTGCTGCTGGTGCGCGGCGTCACGCCACAGTTATTGTTCGGCGCCGACGTCAACCGTAACGGCGTGATCGATCCGCACGAAATGACCCAAGCCGCTTTGAGCGAATCGTCCGATGGCGTTATGGACCGCGGATGGTCGGCGTACCTGACGCTGTGGAGCATGGAGCGTAACGTCTCGGAGTTAAACGAGCCACGCATCGACATTAACCAGGAAGATCTGCAATTGCTCCATGAGCAGCTTAGCGCGATCTTTGACCCGTCCTGGGTGAACTTCATCATCGCCTACCGGCAATACGGGCCGGACCAAGGAGAGCAAGGCTCGGACGAGGCGTCGGCCGAGCCTGCCTCGGCTCTTACGCTGGACTTGTCGCAACCGGCCCAGCATCGCATCAATCAGGTCATCGAACTGATTGGCGCGCGTGTGCGTATTGGCGGGGGAGACTCGTCGGGCGGCAACGGCGGACGCGGGGGGCGTGGCGGACGCGGCGGCCGCGGCGAAGGAGGACGCGGAGGCGGAGAGAACGACGGCGGCGACGGAGAGGGGGACGGCGATGAGGACGGCGGCGACGAGGACCGCAACGGAGACGAAGAAGAGGAAGACGCCAGAATCATTGAGTCGCCCTTTGTAAACGATCCGGCCGCCATGGCGACCTATCTTCCGCTGCTGCTGGATCACGTGTCGGTCAATCCTAACCCGTGGATTCCCGGCCGAATCAACATCAACGAGGCGCCGCGAGCGATCCTGGCGGGCATTCCCGGCATGTCGGAGGAAATCGCTGACGAGATCATTGCCAATCGTCCGGTGCAGCCCGGTCAGGCGGAGGAAGATCCGAATTACCGCTTTGAAACTTGGTTGATGACCACCGGCATTGTGAGCTTGGAAGAGATGCGTGCGTTAACGCCGTTCATCACGGCGGGCGGCGATGTGTATCGCGCTCAGGTCGTCGGTTTTTTTGAAGACGGCACGGCCTCAGCCCGCGCGGAAGTGGTTATCGACGCTACGCAAACCGTGCCCCGGCTATTATTCTGGAGAGATATCAGCCATCTGGGCCGTGGCTATCCGTTGGATGTTCTGGGCGCTCCGCAGGACGTGCTACGGTGACACCGATTTCTCATTTCCTATTTCCCTTTTCCCACGACCTACTCTTACTTCCCGTAAGCCATGCCTCGATATCTAGCACTTGAATGGGACAGCCGCGAAGCGCGGATCGCTGTGGCGCGGACGCGCGGGAAGGAAGCGGTGGTGGAGCATGCCTTCGCCGTCGAACTGGCGCCACCCAACGTGGGCGAAACGTTGACCGAGGCCCAAGTGGGCGAACGCGTGGCGGCGGCGCTAGCCGCCCGGCGCATTGGCCGCTGCGAAACATTGGTGGCGGTGGGACGCTCGAATGTGGAGCTGCGCCGGCTCTCGTTGCCGCCGGCGCCGCCCGAAGAACTGCCCGATCTGGTGCGTTTCCAGGACATGCGCGATTTTTCGGGCGTAAATGAAGACTGGCTCCTGGACTATGTGCCGCTGGATACATCTTCGACTGAAGCGGCTCCCGAGAATGGCGGCGGCGCCTTAGGCGTATTGGCGGCGGTCATTTCGCCCAAGGGAGTCGAGCAAATCCGGCAGACCTGCGCTGCGGCCGGCCTGGAGCCCGAGAAATTGGTGCTGCGTCCGTTTGCGGCTGGTTCTCTCTTGCGGCGAGCGCGGCCCAGCAGCGAGTGCCGCCTGTTGGTCGACTTGGTGCGCGACGAAGCCGACCTGACGGTGTTAATTGGCGATAACGTCGTCTTTGTGCGCACCGTGCGGCTACCCACGGCGACCGACGACGCTCAGACCCGGGCGTTGGTGGCCGAGGCCCGACGCACCATCGCCGCGGCGCAGAATCAACTTGGCGGTCGGCGCGTGGAGCGTGTAGTCATCTGCGGCGAAACCTCGCGTGTCGAGGCGGTCGCAACGATGGTGCAGGAGCAACTGTCGGTTCCTGTCGAGCCGTTCGATCCGTTCTCGGTGGTCGAGATCGATGGCGACCTGAAAACCGGCCTGCCCGATTATCCGGGGCGTTTTGCGCCGCTTTTGGGCATGTTGCAAGACGAAGCGGCGCAGGTTCGGCACGACATTGACTTTTTCAACCCGCGCCGCCGTCCCGAACCGCCTAGCCAACGCCGCCGCTATGTGTTGGCGGCCGCGGTTGCGGCGTCGCTGGTGTTGGCGGACACTTTCCTGGTTTGGCAAAAGCTGGCCGCCGATGACCACAACATCAAAACCCTTCAGCGCGAAATTAGCGAGCTCAACAAACTGGTCGACCAAGCCAGGACGCTGCAAGCCAAGGCCGAAGACATCCATCAGTTCACCCGGGGCGATATTAACTGGCTTGACGAACTGAAGGATGTTTCGCGTGACTTGCCGCCGGGCGATAAAATCCTGGTTACGCGGTTGCGGGCAGTGTCTTTGTCTGCTGGCGGCGGTCAATTTCTGCTTGATGGTTACGCCCGCCAGGCGTCGGACATCTCGCAGATGATTCACAACCTGCAAAGCGAACGGCGTGAGGCCAGCGGTAAAGGCGGTCAAGAAAATCGGCAGCGGGCCGATTACCCCTGGCGATTTGACAACGCCGTGGTGGCCCTGCCTCCCACGGACCCCGAAGCTCAAGCTGGGGAGTAACTCCTATTGACGCCCAAGCGGTGGTGGGCGAGCCTTGCCGCCGCGGCTTTCGACCACTTGACTACGATAACCGGCCGAGACTGATCCGATGAAAAATATGAACCCGCGCGAACGCGTTCTGGCGTTGCTGGTCGGCTCCCTGGTGGTGTTGATGGGAGGTTTCTACGCCTTTCGCAAGGTGGAAGGCAGTTTCAAGCAGCGCGCGCAAGCGCTGGAGCGGCTGCAAAACGAGAAACGCCAGAAGACTCGCCAAGTGCAAGCGGGGATGATCGCACAGCAACAACTCGAGCGGTACCAAGAGCGGTCGCTGCCGCCCGACCTGCAGCAGGCGCGGCAACTCTACACCGACTGGCTTTTGAGCGTGGTAACCAAGATTGGCTTTGCCGAACCCAAGGTGAACCCAGTGACCGGCGGATTGCGCTCGCAGACCGACGCTTTCACTGCCCACGCGTTTTCGGTCAGTGGCTCGGGCAGCCTGGAGATGCTTACTCGGCTGCTTTACCAGTTCTACTCGGTCGATTATCTGCACCGCATTAAGTCGCTCCAGATTACGCCGCGCGATCCCAAGACCGTGTCGTTTGCGATGACGGTCGAAGCGCTTTCGCTGCCCGACGCGCCCGAACGCGACAGCCTGCACCATCCCCCGTCGAAGCGTCTGGCCGAAAGCGATGTGCAAAGCTATATCGACGCCATTTGCGGACGCAACATGTTCGGCCCGCCCAACTCGCCGCCTACGCTGAGCGTGTCGAGCGTTTCGGGCCAAACTGGCCGGGAAGTGACGCTCTCGCCCTCGGCTCGTGACCCCGACAAAGACGATCGTTTGACCTTTTCGTGGGAATCCAAGGATGTGACCGGCGCCCGCTTTGACCCGCAGACCGGCCGACTGTCGTGGACACCCCGCCGGCCAGGCGAGTACACGGTCACGCTGATCGTCAAAGACGATGGCGTTCCCGTGCGGTCGGTGCAGAAGGAGGTCAAGATTACCGTGACCGATCCTCCGGCGCCGGTGTTCGTCGCTCCCCCGCCTCCGCCGCCGCCCGCCGAGAAGAAGCCGCCTTACGATCAGGTGCGGTTCACCTACGTTAACGGTATTACCGAAGTCGATGGCCGCCGGCAGGTGTGGATGATCGATCGCCGCACCGGCAAGAGTTACTGGTTGTACGAGGGTGACTCGTTCCAGGTGGGCGACTTCCGCGCCGAGGTCAAACACATTGGCGAATTGGATGTGGAATTCGAATGGTACGGCCGCCGCGCTGTGACCCCGCTAGGCGAGAACTTGACGGAGAATAAGGAATTGGAGGAAGGCGAGTTATTCAACGTCCGCCGCGAAGACAACCCCTTCTAACTCCTTTCAAACCCTGTCTAGGTCCCGCTTGCCAGGCGGGACCTTTTGCTTTCTTGACCCCGCATGGGCGGCCGCGGCGATGATGCGCCGTTTTGCAGGAGCCGCCGCTGATTTTCTGGCAAATTTTTCTTGAAACATCGGACGAGCTTTTTCGCTGCACTCTCTTGAACAAGGTAGGTCGGAGCGGGATAGGGAGAGTTCCCTCCCGCAGTTCGCCGGAATTCCTAGGGGGAGCCCGGCGGCGGCCTTGAGCGACAATCTCACCATGTAGCCCCAAGAGAGGAAGACGATGAAGCGCGTGCTGGTGCTGTTGTTTGGAGTGGTGAACTACCTTTGCTTTTTGGGCGTGTTCCTCTACGCCATTGGATTTATCGGCGGATTTCTGACACCGACGAGCCTCGACGGGCCGCGATCCACTCCGCTGGGCGCGGCGCTGGCGATCGACGCCTCGCTGCTCTTGCTGTTTGGACTTCAGCATAGCGTGATGGCCCGCCCGGCGTTCAAGCGTCGCTGGACGCGTTGCATCCCTGCTCCCATCGAGCGCAGCACCTATGTGCTTTTCACCAACCTTGCGCTGGGGCTCCTTTTTTGGCAATGGCGGCCGCTGGGCGGAACGATCTGGGACGTGCAAACGCCCACCCTGCGGGCCGCACTCTGGGGGCTCTTTGCGTTTGGGTGGCTGACGGTGCTAATCACCACGTTTCTGATCAACCACTTCGACCTGTTCGGTTTGCGTCAGGTTTGGCTGTACTTTCGCGGGCGGCCGTATACGCATCTGCCGTTTGTCACGCCCGGCCCTTACCGGTTTGTGCGGCATCCGCTATACGTCGGTTGGCTGACCGCCTTTTGGGCTACACCCACCATGACCGCCGCCCACTTAACATTCGCATTAGGCATGACGGCTTACATCCTGATCGCTATTCAATTTGAAGAACGCGATCTGGTCCGCCTGCACACCGGCTACGCGGACTATCGACAACGAACCCCCATGCTCCTTCCCCGCCTTCGCCCAATGCAGACCGCAGCTTCACCCTCCCCAATTGCTAAGGTCTCCGTTGAGCAAACCTGACACGCTGCTCTGTGAACAGCGACACGTAGCTCCGCTAACCCGAAGTGCGTTAGTCCCTCTGCCCAAGGTCGAATGCCGTGCCTTGAGCAGAGGGACGGCGTGCTTTTACCCACGATTAGGAAGCCGCCAGCCCTTTCAATGAACTGTTTGGGGCTATTCTCCATCTTTCGGGGAGTGCGCCGTGCGTGGCGACCCTCGCTTTCCGCCCCCATGCCGGCCATAGAACAACCAAGGGTGCGATCCACGGTGGACGGGTTGAAGTGGTTGTCTTCTGGGATGGAACCTTTTCGTTTTTGGTGCGTATAATGGAGCGTATGAACGCTGTGGTGTTCCAGATCGTTGTTCTGGCGAACGCACTGCTGGTGGCGTTGCCGCCGGGGTGGTGCTGCCAGGATTGGGCGCCGGGCGAGGCGGCCAAGCCGGTTGCCGTGTCGTGTTGTGGTGCGCGGCTGGAACGCCCTTCTCTTCCATCCGAGTCGCCTTCGAAGCCCGCCGAGGCCGAATGTTGCTGCGACCGGAACGCCACGGTTTCCTTCCGTAACGTGGCCGACAAAGACGACCTGCGCGACGCCGCCTTGTGGCTGGCTGTCGCCGTGCCCGAGCCTACTCAGCCCCGCATAGGCTCGCCCGCCGTGGTCGTCGAACAGCGGGTTTATCGCGACGCAGGCCCACCGATTAACATTCTCAACTGCGTCTGGCTGTGTTAAATCGACCCCGCGGTTTTTGACAAGAGCCATCGGCTCGGTGTCGTATCGCGCTGCGCGCTGGCGGCGTGCAGAAACTTTCGTTCGATTTTTCACGGCTTGATTCTCATTGGGAGAATGTTATGAATCTCACGCAATTGTTTGCTGGTTCGTTGTTGGCTTTGGGTTTGGCGGTGGCGGGGCTGGGCGCAAGCGACGATGTCGCCAAGAGTTGTTGCGCCAAGCAGCAGGCTTGTTGCAATCCCAAAAGCGCGTGTTGTGAAACCGAGGCCAAGCTCGGTTGCTGCGCTATCGGGGCCGAGTGCTGCGCCCAGGATCTGGCGTGCTGCAACGGCGCGCAGAAGTGCTGCGTTGAAGGAAAGGAATGCTGCGACCAGGCTCAAGCCTGCTGCGGCGAGTCGACGGCGAACGCCGCGACAGCTCTCGTAGCTCAAACGACCGCCGGCAAGACCTGCTGCGACAAGAATCTAGCTTGCTGCGAACAGGGGAAGGCCTGCTGCAAGGACAAATCCAAGCCCGGCTGCTGCGAGAAGGGCCTGAAGTGCTGCGAGCAAGCTCAAGCGTGCTGCAACGGCGCGCAGAAGTGCTGCGTCGAGGGCAAGGAATGCTGCGATCAGGCCAAGCCTTGCTGCGATAAGGGCTAGCGCCCTCCTAGGCGAAGTGGGACCGCTGTTCACTGCGGCTTGCGACGACCGTTTGCGGAGTCGCATCGGCAGGCGGTGAACCAAGGGGAAAGCGGCCGATGAATCGGTCGCGTGCTCCTAGGCGGCTTCCCTTTTCATGTTAACTAACAATGGTTTAGCAAGCCGGCGTCGTGGCCGATGGTGGCTGCGGCGCCGGTTTCTCTTAAATAGCCGAAGTTGGCTCTGATCCGCCTTTACGAAGCCATAGGGCGGCGTCGGTTTATGCTTTCGCTTTTTCCTTGTACCGCAGCACGTATTCTTCATCGCCAGCCAGACAGCGATTTTTTTCGGCGAGTCGGCGGCGGATGCCTTCGACCGTTTGACGAATTGGCTGCGAGAGCCGATGGACAATCTCCTGCGGGGTGAACTGCTCCAGTTCTTTCACGGTTTCGACCCGCAGGAAGTCGAACACCTGTCGCGCGTGATAATCGTCTTTGAAGAGCAGAAATAGTTTCTCTTCGCCCGTTACCTGCGGACGGCCTAGCGAAACAGCATTCACCTTGCGCAGCGCGGCTGGGTGGGCGGGCTTCTGCTTCGCAGGAGATTTGCTATCGCCACGGGTGGTTGGCGATTTCTTGGAAGGCGTCTTCCGACGAACGGCATTCTTGGCGGCCGTTTTCGTCGGCATTTTCTTGGCGACAGCCTTCTTGGCCGAAGACTTTTTTGCGGGGGCTTTCTTAGCCGGTGTTTTCTTGGCCGCCGGAGCTTTCTTCTTCGGCATGATCGATGTTCCAAGGAAGACGGACGACTCCCTTCGCAACCCGATCTGCGCCGGAATGATGCGAGATCGCTCCTGATGGACTTCGGCGCCGCAGTCGCCCACCGGGCGTCGAGCCTTCGACCCCGGCGGAGAAAAATACAACGACCACGTTGCTAAGACGATTCTACTCAGGCGCGGCTTCCGTTGCTTGCTTTAGTTGGTCCCAAAGTCTTTGCAGCTCTTGCTCGGCTGCACGGCGGGCCGCTTCGGCGCGCTGCCGAACGCGTTTCAAGAGGTCGCGCTGGCTGGCGGCGTCGCGACGGGCGGCTTCGGCTTCGTCCTGTGCTTCCGCAAGTCGCGCGCGGGCGGCCTCTAGTTGGGATTCGAGTTTCGCCCGCGTCTCGGCCAACTCGGCTTGCAGCTTCTTGACCAGCGCCTGCAATTTTGCAGATGCGTCGTGGTCGGGAGTACGAGCGGGAGTTGAGGCGTCGGCTTGCTGCTCGTCGTCCGCCTCAAGGCTCATGACCGCCGCCACATGGCGCGTGGCGATCCATGTGCGCATGTTCTCATCTTCGCGCCGCAACACTAGCCAGTCTTCGTCGTGCGATTCCAAGATTCCTTGATGGTGTTGCCCATGAAGCAATTCAACCACGCACCGTTTGCCGACCGGAAGGGGTCGCGACTTGGGGGATTTCTCTATAATGATCCGCGCTTTAAGCCCGCGGGTGTGAGTGTCGTTGAGAAGCGTCGTGTCGGGCTTGGGTGTTTTGGGCGTTAGCGGCGCCGCCTCGGGAAGCGGCTTGTCTCCCACCGAAGGCTGGGTGGGCGCCTCCTGGGCCAACGCCAACGGAACAACGAACAGCGATGCGACGAAGAATCCAAGCAACCGAACCATGACTGCACTCCTTTCTCACAAGAGAAAACTGTCGTCCGTGGAAAACCGTTGCTCTGTTCAGTATATGCGGTTGGCTAGGGCGCCGTGGGGCGAAAGGCGATAATCGTCAAATCGTCTGGCTTGCAAGGATGGTCATCACTCGGCTCCACCATCCGCTGAAGCGCGTCGCGGGCGAGTCGCTCCACACACTCGGCCAGGTCGCCTGTACGAATGTGGGCGATGATCTCTGCGGTGTGCAGGTTGTCGAACAACCCATCGCTGCCCAAGAGGACGGTGTCGCGGGAGCTGAGTTTGAAGAAGGGGCCCATCTCGATTCGCATGGTGGCCGAGCCGACAACGTTTGACACCACATGCCGTTGTTCGTGGTGCATGGCGTCGGCCACATCGAGAATACCCGCTTCCACTGCGTACGCCACCGGCGAGTGCGACACGGTTTGCCACTTGAGCCGTCCGCGCGCTCCGACCGCCAGGATTTCGGAATCGCCAATGTGATAGGTGCGAGCCTTGCCCTTTTGAATCTCCACGACCGCAAGTGTGGTGGCGGAGTCCGGGGCCGCTTGCTGAATTTTTGCGTTGGCTGTCTCAATGCCCGAGAGGATGGCCGTGCGCACCGCATCGCCCGAATTGGATACTCCGTGAAGGGCATCGCGAAGCGCCGCCACGGCCAGGGCCGAGGCGTGCTCTCCGTTCGGGCCGCCCCCCAAACCGTCGGCGACCACCAGCACGGCCGACTGGTCGTCAATGGCCAGCACCGCGGCGGCGTCTTCGTTCGGAGCCGTTCTTGCGGGAGAGCGTGTAGAGAAAACCGCCACCCGGCCTCCGGCCAGGGGATATGCTTCCACGGCGGTCATTTGCGTTTGGGTATAAAGTCGGGGTTCCGTCATCCCGTCAAGGTAGCGCGGGGGGAAAGTTTTGTCCACGGGACCCCACTCACCGCCTTGAGTGCGTCGGCGCCGTAGGACTGGGGGCCGTGAAAACTTGGGCGGCGTGCATTTGCGATAGATGCTCTTGGGAGAGTTGCCAGCGCGGTTTGCATTGCCGGCGGGGATGCGCTAGGCCGTTTCGACGACCGGCGCGGTGGGGTCTTCGGCGGGCAGGGGAGGGTGGTCGGCGGCCTTGTAGCTGGCAAGCAAGCGGCGGCGGTTCTCGAACCAGACATCCGCCCGCGTCGGCCGGTTGGGGCCCGATTCGGCCACGGCCTGACGGCTGTTCTTCCACAGTAACCGCAGCGCGGCCCAGAAATGGGGATACACCGTTTGGCGATACGCCGAATCGGCCGGCAACTCGGCCATCAATCGGCGATGAGCGGCGTATAAGTTGTGATAGGGGAGGGCAGGGAACAGGTGATGCAGGGCGTGGTATCGTAGCCCCAAGGGGAAAAACAGCTCGGTGATTGGCCCGCCCCAGCGGCCTCCTTCCAGGTTGACCGAGTCCAGAAGTTGTTCGGCGTGGCTCATCGGCTGACCGTCGCCCTGATAAAGATGGGCCACCACGTTCCGCACGTAGTTCAATCCCAACACGCACATCGCCAACAAGTAAAGCAACGGAATGCGATACCACGGCGCCCAGCCGGCAAACACGAAGACAAAGATTGCCGCCGTGCGCAGGAAGCACAACACTTCCAAGAAGGCCCAATACCGTCGCGGCGCGTCGGCGGGAATGCGCTTCCGGCGATACCGCAAGTTAATCACATACGACGAGCAGTAGCGCAGCGCCCACTCGCGCAGCCGGGGATGGAGAAAGGAAATCGGGGTGATGATCAAGAACCGCACCGCCACCAACAGCGGCAGAATGATGACCTGCGCATAAAACTTGGCGATGTTCCGCAGCGGTCCGCTTCCCAGCGGCAGATACTCGCCGTCCTGCCCCGTGCCGTAATGATGCGTATTGTGGTGGTCGATATGATTGCCGTAAAAGAACGACGGCATGAGCATGGGCACGCCGGCCAGAAGATCCCACGCGACGGTGAAAGCCCGCATTTCGTTCCGGCCGAAATGGACGATCTCGTGGATAAACGAGCCGACGCGGAACAGGGCGAAAATGGCAATCCCCATGCACACGATCTGCTGCGGCGAGCCAAGCGGCGCGTTCAGATAGACCGCCGCACAACTGTAGCCGATCGTCAGCGACACCAGAAAGTCGGTCCAGTAAATGGCTGGCCGGTGCGCGAACAGGTCGTTCAAAAGACGGCGCGCCTCGGGAATCGAGAACTGCGGGGTAGTCATATGTCGACCTCATCAGGCGAACGGTGGACCGTTTCGCCGTGTGGGTTTGTGGAGGCTGCGTGCTTTGGGGTAAACGGGGTGGGGTGGTTGACGCCCCCAGCACAGTTGTAGATATTCCCCGCCCCCAATTCAAGACAAACTTCCATCCCCCACTCACGCGCCCCTCGGCACGAGAGCAACCTAGCACGCGCCTCCGCCGGCTAGTACATACCGCGGCTTTTCTCTAATTCTGCGGAAACGCACAACCGTACGCGTACTCGCGAAGCTTCGTAAGCAAGTTCGCAATTGCGCAAGGCGTCAGTTGATTGCCCGTGGTTGTTGGCTGGGTTGGGCGTGAGAGCGTGATGGGCGGAGATAGGCGTAGGCTGCCCACGTCAGGCTGAGGAGCCATGTAGCGGCGGTGATGATGGCGCCAAAGTAGAACAGGGTAGGGCGGTAGACGAGCACCAAGCGGCCTTTGCCCGCGGGAAGCCAGACGCCGCGCAGGACGCGGTTGGTGCGCCATATCGGCAGTCTTTGTGTGGGGCCGTTGGTGGAATGGTAGTAGGCTCGCCAGTCTTCGTCGTAGTAATCGCCTATTACTAGTAGTTGCGGCGCTCCGAGGTCGAGTTCGATTTCCTGCCGTTGGGGCGTATCCACGACCAGCTGGCAAGACGCGGGCTGCAAGGGCAGGGGAGTTTCTTGCGTGATGGCGGAAATGTCGGCGTTGGTTTCGATGACCGCTTGGTGGCGGAAGTCTCGCCAGCGTCCCTCTGTGAACAGCACTTCGCGCGTGCGATGAAGGAGCGACTGCGGCGCGTCGTCTGTCAGTTCCGGCAAACGCACCAGACGGTCTACGGTCCATACGCGGGGCAGGGCAGGGGAGACTCGCCACAGAGACACATTTTCCAAGTCTCCCGTTCCCAGCGAACGAGCCGCCAAGGTTCCGCCGGGCAATTGCGCGTCGCGCGGCAGCAGCACATGACTTACGCCCAAGACGGCGAGCGCTTCGGGCGCTGGTTCGGTCACACCGTCGGGGCGGCGGAATCCGTGTTCTCGCGCCACAGCAAAGAACGCTTGGAAGTCGGCAGCACCCAGCGCGCTGGAAACACCAACCAACGGCGTTCTGGTTAACAGGTGATAGCGCGGAAAAAGGGTCGCCTGATCCCAGTCTTGGCCATCGACTTGCCGTTGCGGTGAAGATGCCTGACGCCAAGACGGTGGCGACCATCCTCGTGGCGAGGCGCGGTAGACCCGAAAACTTGCGGCCGCCGCCGACTGGGCATCGGCCGCAATGGCTGCGACGGCCGGAGAAGTGCGCGTCCAATTCTCTTGCGGCGCCGTGGGGGCGATCCAACCATGCGCTGCTGCCAGATCGACGGCGGTAAGCAACACCGCGAGAGTGGCGGCGGCTTGCGCGTTGGTCTGGGAGCCACGACGCATCAGGAACAGCAGGAGCGCCGCCAGCGCCATGGTGTGCAGGAAGGCGAACAGTAAGCCGCGGGCGGCGCCGTCTGCGTCGAGAGGCCCCAAAAGCGCATCAGGGGGAACCGACTGCATCCAGCCATTCCAGTAAGGGCGGATCGCCGCCCACACGGCAAGCCCCGCCAGACTGAGCAGAAGCAGAGCGAGCGTTACCCGTCGGGCCCGCAGCGACTGGCCGGCAAAGACCGCATCCCAGCCTTGCGCCGCCAGCAGGCTTAACGCCAGTGCCGCGACCGTGAGCCACTTCGCCGGGTAGCGAAAACTCACATAGCCGGGCAGCAATTGGACCATGAACCAATACAACCCGCCGACCGGACCACCAAGGGGAGAACTGCCGACGTGGGCTCCGAATAAGGCGTTCCGGAGTTCGAGCCAAAGCCAGCCTGCGCCATACCAGCCCAACGCGGCCACCATCGCCAGGGCCACGGTCCAAGTCATCCAACGCGCCCGCCACGCTCCACCACGCCAGCGCCAAGCGGCCAAGGCCGCGATCAGCGGCGCCAAACCGAAGTACAGCGAGGGGGTCCAGGTGCGCCCTTCCGCCGGAATGGCGGCGGTCCACCGGCGATGCACCGGGAAGAGTTGTCCCGAGAAGTTCGGCCAGATCATCTCCGCCCACCGCCACGGCCCCACGCTGAAGTCATACACGTGGGCGTAATGCGTGCCTGCCGTGGGCGCCGCCAGCAGTCCCGCGGCAATCTGGGCGCCGGATGGACGGTCGCTACGGCCAAGAAACTTGGGCAGCTCATACAACGAGCGGGGCGCATCGAACGAGGTCCGGTAACTTCGCTGGGCGGCCTGTATGGCGGGCAGCACCTGAATGGCGGCGAACAGGCCCGCCATGCCCGCGGCTTCCGCCAACAGCAGTAGCCGATTCCGCTGCACAGCGCAGGAGGGGGCGTCAGTAATCGTTTCCTCCCTTAATAAGCCAGTCCAACGTACATGAGACCCTCGTTCGACCTGAGCGGCAACTTCACACAAAGGTGTTGGGTCGAACAGGCCGGCGGACCCTGCGGGGGGAGGAGGTGGCTTGACGGAGGAGAGCAGAGCAGGGGAGGGAAGGGCAGGGGAGACCGGCTTCGTCGGTGCGCTGGTTTGCTTGTGGCGAGGCGGACGCACTTGGTGTCGAGAGATCCGCCGCCAACGGAGTATAAGCCCAAGTAACGCGACAAGCCCCGCATGGTAGGCGGTTTGCGGGTCGCCTCCCAGGATCATCATCGCCAGCACGGCGCCTAGGCCAACCACCCACGCGGTGCGGCGGTATCGTATCAGGCCGTCGATCGTCCATACGGCCAACGGCAACCAGGCGGCGCCAACCAGATATACCGCGTTGCAGTATTGGAACACAACACTGCCGCCATAGGCGTAACTCAGGCCACAGGCTGTCGATGCAATGGGACTGGCGCCCCAGCGTCGGGCGACGAAACTTGCCGTTGCACCGGCCAAGAACACATGCGTTAGCAGATAGAGCTTGTAACGCGCGCCGAAACCCACCGGCAACACAAAAAGCAACTTGCCTGGGTAGAACGCGCTGGTTGTGGGATCGGCCGCCGCCGGTATTCCGGCGTTGTCATACGGATTCCACAGAGGGAGACGGCCGTTCCCCCATTCGGACGCGGCCCAGGCGAACAAGGGCTGATAGTAGTGGGCCGCATCGCGGAATACGAACGCGCGGGAGGTGAAAACCGCCTCGCGAAAAATCCAGACGCCAGGGGCGAGGAACGCCACGAGCAACAGAAACTTTTGGAAACCTGTGGGAAGATTCACGCCGCTGGATCGTTTACCTGGTAGGCCCCGAATCGCCTTTTCGCAATGCGCCGCGCTGTAGCGCCCGGGGCGAAATTTCGCTTTTCCTGTTGTCGTCCATTGCCCTGGTAACTGTCCGTTCTAGCCCTTTGACCCGAGGGTAAGCCAGAGAGGGGGAGGCTTCTCCTCCGATTGTGAGCCAGACGTTGCAACACCTACAATCCTTGCCGTTTGCGCTGTTTGCGGGAAATCGCTGATCGGAATGGCCAGTTTAGTCGAAGAATTCCGGTTACCTGTCGAATATCCCCGTAACAAGCGAGGCTTACGCGTCCGGCATAGTCAGTCGGGGCCCATTTCCTAAGGGGGAGCGTTCTATGGAGCGATTTCGTCCACACGGCGCTGGCGCGCTGGTTAGCGCCGCAGTCCTGACTGTGGCGGTGATGATCGTAGGCGGGCTGATCTTTCAGTTCTACATCTGTCGCATCGAAGTTCCTACCCGGCACATAGCGGTGCTCATCAAGAAAACCGGGAAGGACCTGCCTGTTAACGAAGTGATTGCCCCCTCACCTGAGTACAAGGGCTTGCAGCGCGAGGTTTTGGGCGAAGGCCGTTACTATTACAACCCTTGGTACTGGAAGTGGGAGATTGTGCCCCAAGTGGAAATTCCCGAAGGAAAACTCGGGGTGCGCACGCGGCTGTATGGCGAAGAGCCGCCCTATGGGGAAGTCATCGCCTGGAAGGAGAACCAGAAGGGCATCGTGCCCGAGGTGCTTCGCCCGGGCCGGTATTCAACGATCAACGCCTGGGTCGAAGGCGAACCCAAACGCGCTAGTGACAACTACGCCGAGTACATCCAATTGTTTGAGCCCGTGCGCATCCCCGCCGGTTACAAGGGCGTGGTTACGAATCTTGCGGGCCCTATGCCTAAGAAGCCTAACTCGCTTCTCAGCGAGGAAGGGGAGCGGGGCGTGCAGGCCAAGGTGCTGGAGGAAGGCACCTACTACATCAACCCTTATTTGCAACGGATCGATTTGGTTGACTGCCGTAGCAAGCGGTTTGATCTTTCGGAAGGCGACGAGATGGGCTTTCCTTCCAAGGATGGCTTTTGGATTACGCTCGACGGCGTGGTGGAGTTCCGTGTCATGCCCGAGCAAGCCGCCCAACTCTTTGTGCTCTACAACGACGTGGAAAACGATGACGAGTTTGGGGCCCGCATCGACGAAGAGATCATCAACAAGGTGATCCTTCCCAACGCTCGTTCGTTCTGCCGCATCGCGGGTTCGAACTACTCGGGCCGCGAGTTTATTTCGGGCGAAACCCGCATTGAGTTTCAAAGAGCCTTCCAGACCGAGTTGGAGAAAACGTGCGAATCGCAGGGGATTGAAATCGTGGTGGTTTCCATCACCGACTATCAGCCTCCGCAAAAGATTCGCGACGTCGTCATGAAGCGGGAAATCGCTGTGCAAGAGTTGGAGAAGTACCAAAAGCAAAAACTCCAGCAAGAGTCGGAAAAGCAACTGGCGGTTGAGAAGGCCATGATCGAGCGCAAGAAGGAGCTGGTGGCCGCCGAGCAACAAGTCGTCAAAGTCGTGACCGAGGCCGAACAGAAGAAGGAAGTGGCGCTAATCGAAGCGAGCCAGCGTTTGGCGGTGGCCGAATTTCAGCTCAAAGCCGCGCAAGACATGGCCGCCAGGACTACACGCTTGGGCGAAGCCGAAGCCAAGGTGATCGAGTACGAGAACGACGCTCTTGCGGCCGGCTGGCGCAAATCGGTGGAGGCGTTTAGCGGCGACGGCCGGCAATTGGCGCAGTTCATCTTGTTCCAGAAGATGGCGCCCGCTTTTCGGCGGATCATGGTCAACACCTCGGATAGCCCGCTGATGAAAGTCTTCGAACGTTTCAACGAGATTCGTCCTGAAGCTCCGGTTCCCCCGGCCGCCCAACCCAAGCTAACGGCCGAGAAGGCGTCTCCGCCCGACTCGGAGTAGTCACGATCAAACGCACGTCAACCCTGGTCCAGCCTAGCCAGAGTCCAACGGACTCCGGAGTTTTGCGCGTCGTTTGAATTTGAGTTTGGCGGATTGATATTAACGCAACCTTCTAATGACCGTTCGTTTCCGGTTATGGGCGTTGCGAACCTTGGCTTGAATTGCTAACCCCTTTTTGGGAACTCGTGTTATGCGTCCTGCTCCCCGCCTTGTTGCGAGCGTTTTGACCGCGGTGCTCGTGGTGTTGGTGTTGGCCTTGGGGGTTCATTGGAAGGTGAACCGTATCTACGTGCCCGAGGGATATAGCCTGGGGCTGCGTTACAAGGGGCCGCTGTTGTTCGGTAAGAAGGTGTACGCCAAGCCCGGCCACTTTGCCGACATGGGCGAAGACGGCGCCTTGGAAATTGGCGTACTGCGGGATATGCCCGGTCCTGGCCGCCACTTTTATTGCCCGATTTGGTGGGAGCGAAAAATCGTCCCCGATACGATCATCGAACCTGGCCAGGTGGGCGTGGTTACAAGCAAGATGGGCGACGATCTGCCCACGGGCGAGTTTCTCGTCAGTGGCGATCTCTACCAGACCAAACACAAGGGCATCTTGCGCAAGGTGCTCGCTCCTGGGCGGTATCGTATCAATCCTTACGCCTATGAGGTGAACGTCATCACGACTCAGGAGCAACGGAAAGACGAAACGCAAATCAAATATTCGGGCTGGGTGCAGATTCCCGCAGGGTATGTGGGCGTTGTCACCAATAAGGCGTCCAACCCGCAGCTGAATATCTCTGCGGGCGTACAACAGGAAACACTCCCGCCCGGCCTGTACCCGGTGAACCCCAACGAGCAAGAGATTGATATTGTAGGCATCGGCTATGACGAGCGAAGTATCGCCGTGGAGAAGGCGGTCGACGCCCAAGGCAATCCGATCAAAGACGAGAGCAACGAACCGCTTGCCAAGCGACGCACGGGGATCGAATTCTCATCGACCGACGGGTTTAATATTCAGGTCGACTTCACCACTATCTGGGGCATCATGCCCGATGAGGCGGCCGAGGTGATCGAAACCTTTGGCAACCTGACGGCGGTTGAGCAAAAGGTGATTGTGCCGCAGTCCGAGAGCATCTGCCGCAACATCGGCTCCAAGATGAAGGCCGTTGAACTCTTGGTCGGCGAAACGCGGCAGCAATTCCAGCAGGAGGTTTCCGATGAGTTCAAACGCGTGCTGGAAGAGAAGAATATCACCTTGCTTTATAGCCTGGTGCGGCATGCCTACGTGCCCAACGAGGTGCGTCTGCCAATTCAAGAAGGGTACATCGCCGATGAGATGAAGCTTACGCGCGAGCAAGAAAGTTTGACCGCTAAAGTGGAAGCAGATCTGCGCGAAGCAGAGAAAATGGTTGAGAAAGAGGCGGTGGTCATTCAGGAAGAAACCAAGAAGATGGTCGCCGCCGTTGTTGCGGAAGGAGCCCGCAAAGCCAAAGAGATTGAGGCCGAAACGGAACAACTGGTGGCCGCCATCGACAAACAGGCGGCCGATCTGGAAGCGCGTTGCAAAGAAATCTTGGGCGAAGCCACCGCACACGCCCAGCAGTTGCAAGAAGAAGCCAAGGCCCGTAAGTTCCAACTGGCGGTCGAGGCCTTCGGCTCGGGCGAGGCGTACAACCTGTGGCAATTCGCCCAAGGGCTGCCCGAAAACATGGACCTGCAACTTTTCTACGCGGGCGAAGGGACGCTCTGGACCGATCTCAAAGGGATCCTGCCCACGCTCCCTCTGGCTCCTCCTGCAACGACGACCAAAGCGGGACAGTAAGTCGCTGAAGACGCAAAAACGAAACGAGAAGGCCGCGGCTCCTCGCGGCTTTCTCGTTTTTTAGACAGCTACCCGAAGTTGTTGGTAAACCGATGGCGGGCGGTCGGCCGGGGATGGTCGCTCCGCTAAGTGGTTTCCCGACAGGCGGTGCGTCGGACCTACCGTGGCTACGCCTTGCGTGGCGACTCTCTCTCCGCCCGCCATAGTAATTTCAGCCAGCGAACGTTCGATCGCAGGGGACGGCTTAATCGCTTCACGCTTCTGCGCCGACGGGGCATGCTCCGCCGGCGCAGGGGGCTTGCGCTCTTACGACCCTGTAGGCGACGGCTCGAGTTGAGGTTGAGCCGCCAGGTCGCGCAGTTCGGACTCGGCGCCCGTTAGCGACCAGCCCGTCTTAAGGCCCACCACAAACATGCCAATCCCCAGCACGCCAACGGCGAAGATGGTGTCGCCCACCACACGCAGCCAACGAAGCGTGTCCATCAGGTCGGTTTGCATAAACTCGGCTGAACGGGCATACCACATGCCATGCGTCACGCTGGCCCAGGTTTGCAGCAGGCCCATGGGCAGCAGGCTCAAGAGCACCATCAGCGCCAGGCCGATGTTGATCATCCAGAACGAGAAGCCCAACAAGCGGGTCTTCCAGCGGTTCTGCGCGGCCAACCCTTTCAGACAGAACAACATCAGCCCAATGCCGAGCATTCCGTACACGCCAAACAAGGCGGTATGCCCGTGGACGGGCGTGGTGTTCAAGCCTTGCATGTAATAGAGCGCAATGGGCGGATTGATTAAGAACCCGAACAACCCGGCGCCGACCAGGTTCCAGAATGCCACCGCGACAAAGAAGTAGATCGGCCACTTGTAGGCCTGAACCCAAGGACGGGCCGTAGTCAGGGTCAAGTTCTCGTAGGCTTCAAAACCGATCAGCACCAGCGGCACCACTTCCAGCGCGCTGAAGGTGGCGCCCAAGGCCAGCACCGCCGGTGGCGTGCCGGTGAAGTACAGGTGGTGGAAGGTGCCGATGATCCCGCC